>JAQUEY010000068.1 GCA_028684955.1 Eubacteriales bacterium | reverse complement strand
GAACAGGCGCAGCAAAAATATGGCATCTCCAAACTCTACAACTCCTTTGCGGACGCAATTTCTGACCAGGAAGTAGACATTATTCTCAACTTGACCCGGCCCAGTGAACATTACACGGTGATCAAGTCAGCCCTCGAAGCTGGAAAACATGTCTACACGGAAAAACCTTTGGGTGTCACATTTGAAGAAGGCCAGGAACTGGTCGCCCTCGCTGTCCAAAGACAGCTGGTTCTCGGCGGTGCACCAGACACATTTCTCGGCGCAGGCATCCAGACCTGCAGGCGGCTGATCGACGATGGCTACATCGGCCAACCGATCGGTGCTGCTGCTTTCATGATCTGTCGCGGCCATGAATCGTGGCATCCTGCACCTGACTTCTATTACCAGAAGGGTGGCGGACCGATGATGGACATGGGGCCCTACTACATCACGGCACTGGTCAATCTGCTGGGCGGTGTAAGCAAGGTCACCAGCGCGGCCAAAGCATCGTTTTCACAGCGCACCATCACCAGCGAGCCGAAAAAAGGCCAGGTCATCGATGTCGAGGTCCCGACTTACACAACCGGAATCCTCCATTTTGAGAACGGTGCAATTGGTACCCTGTTCACAACGTTTGATGTCCATTACAAGCAGCAAGCCCGGTTCGAAGTTTATGGCTCAGAGGGCACCCTGATCGTGCCAGACCCCAATACATTCGGAGGACCAGTCTATTTGCTGCGACCGGAAGACGGCGAGTTCAGGGAGATGCCACTGCTCTACGATTACCGGGAAAACAGCCGCGGCCTGGGCCTGGCTGACATGGGCAAAGCTCTGGCCAGCCAGCGGGACTGCCGTGCGCATGGCACCCAGCTCCTTCACGTGCTGGAAATCATGACCAGCCTGGAGAAAAGCGCCGTCCTCGATGCATCTGTCCCGATCACAACCAGCTATACCCGCACAAAACCGATGCAGCAGTCCAATGTCCATGGAATCCTCGACTGAACTATTTGAAATAAAGGAGCCCACTATGAAAATCGCATACACAGGCTGGACCTGGCTGGTCAATCACCAGGACAATCACAAATGGGAGTTTGAACAATTTCTCAAAGAAGTCCATGACTTGGGCTACCAGGCAGTTGAAAACTTCGCCTTTGTCGCCAAATATTTCGATTTCAACGCAGAAGAAATCAATCAATTGCTGGCCCAATACAACCTTGAATTTTGCAATCTATACCTGCATTTTTCTGACGATCCAGAAGCCGACTTTGAAAATGCCCGGGTCTATGTCGATTTCATGAAGCAGATCGGTGCCAGCTACCTGAATCTGCAAGCCGTCATGTGGAAGGATCAACCCAACCTCAGACCAACTGATCTGGCCCAGATTGAGGCCTATGCCCAGTTGTCGGACCGGATCGGCCAGCTCTGTCTGGAGAACGGCCTGACTGCCTGTTTTCACCCGCATGCCAACACCGCCATCTTCACCGAAGAGCAAATCGATCACTTTCTGTCTCACACGCGTCCTGAGTGGGTCAAGCTCTGCCTCGACACCGCCCATACAACCATCGCCGGCATGGACGCCGTCCAGGCTTTCGACCGCTATGCCGGCCGGATCGGCTATGTCCACCTCAAAGATGTCCGTCCGGATCCAGTCATCCTGGCTGAAAATCCCATGGCGAGCTTCTGTCCGCTGGGTGATGGGACAATCGATTTTGCTGGTGTCCATCGCACCTTGCAGGCTCACGGCTATGACGGCTACCTCTGTGTCGAATTAGACAAGCAGCCAGTCTGCAACTACAAATCGGCCATGGTTTCCCGGCGCTACCTGAAGGATGTCCTGGGCCTGTAACCAACAACACTGGCGGCAATCACACTCGGTATAGCAAGTGGCACTTGTGCTGAAAGTATTCCCAGCACAACCAAAAACGGTCCCGGGACACCATACCCGGGACCGTTTTAATATGGAGGAGTCTTAGGATCGTTTCAGGACACGCTCCTATGCTGGATCAGGCCTTGAAAATTTTGACCTGGCTGGCAAATTTCTTGTTGACGACAACCCGCTTGTCACCACTGAGTTCAAACAGACCTTGGAGACGGACATCATTGGATGCTGAACCAATCATCAGTTCCATCTCACCCGGTTCGACAACAACGTTCATGTCGCGGTCGTAGAAGCCCATCTGGTCTGTGGACACTGTGAACTGGACCTGGCACTTTTCACCGGGCTGCAACATCAGGCGCTTGAAGCCATACAATTGCTGGACCGGTCGTGTGATGTCTGCCGAGCAGTCATGGAGATACAGCTGGACAACTTCTTCACCAGCTATCGAGCCTGTGTTTTGCAAGCTGAAGGACAGTTCCAGCGAGCCATCAATCGCGACTTGGGCAGGAAGTACCAGATCTGAGTACTCAAACGTCGTGTAACTGAGGCCGTGTCCAAAAGCGTACAAAGGCTTTGAGCTTTCATCGACGTAATCACCTTTCCAGTGCGAACGGCCACCGGAGGGGCGATGGGCGTAGAACACCGGCACCTGGCCGACGGTGCGCGGGAAGCTGATCGGCAATTTGCCACCCGGATTGACTTGGCCGAACAGGACATCCGCAATAGCCGCTGCACCTTCTTCACCGGGCAGCCAGGCTTCTACGATCGCGTTGACATGCTGGTCTTCCCAGCTCAGGGAATAGGGCCGGCCGTTGACCAGGACCAGGACAACGGGTTTGCCCACTGCACAAACAGCCTGCAGCAGTTCTTTTTGCTGGCCGGGCAGATCGAGGCTGGTCCGGTCGCGGGCTTCACCACTGGTGCAGTTTTCGATCAGGCCAGCCTTGTCACCCAGGACAAGAATCGACAGGTCCGCCTGGCTGGCTATCTGGATGGCTTCGGCAAAATCTGACAGCCTCATTTCACCGGTCTTTTTGTCAATTTCTGGCAGGACGTCACACCCTTTGGCATACAGCCAGCTGATGTCTGATCCACCCACCGCTTTCAGTCCGGCGAGGATTGATTGCATCGGCGGCATGGCATCAGCCACACTCAGGCGATCTTCAGGCAATTCGGTATTGGCAAAATTGTCCTCGGCCATGTCCAGCAAGGATTCGACATGGGCAGGATAGCTGTAGTCGCCCAGCATGTTCCGGATGCTGTCGGCATTGGGACCAATGACGGCAATTTTCTTTTTGCCAGGGGCAAGCGGCAACGTCCCGTCATTTTTCAAAAGGACGATCGATTTTTCGGCGGCTTTGCGCGAGAATGCCCGCTGCAGCGCACTTTGGAAATGGCTTTCAACATCGTTTTCGGCCACATAGGGGTTCTCAAACAGGCCCAGGCGGAACTTCATGGCCAGGACGCGGCTGACAATTTTGTCAAGCAGAGAGGCGTCGACCAGACCGTTTTCAACCGCTTGGATCAGGGGTGTGCTGTAGACATCGGTCGATGGCAATTCAATATCAACCCCGGCGGCAAGTGCCATCCGGGCGGCGTGATCCTTGCTCGGTGCGGCTTTGTGATAATCAAATATCATGTTAATGCCAAAATAGTCACTGACAACCAGGCCATCGAAGCCCCACTCCTGGCGCAGCAGATCTTCGAGCAGCCATTGGTTCGTATGGCAGGGCACGCCATCCAGTTCATGATAACCCGGCATGATGGAGCGCAAGTTGGCTTCTTTGACAGCCGCTTCAAATGGGAACAGGAAATTCTCCAGCAAATCACGCCGGCTGATGTGGGCAGGGGCCCAGTTCATGCCGCCCTCCGACTGGCCGTACCCGACAAAGTGCTTGCCCGTGGCCAGGATTCCCTGCTCCAGTGAATCACTCTGTAAACCGCGAATATAGGATACACCCATTCGTGCAGTCAAATAGCGGTCCTCACCGTAGGTCTCCTCTGTCCGGCCCCAGCGCGGATCGCGGGTGATATCCAGCAAAGGTGCCAGCGCCTGGCGCGCGCCCAGGGCCATCATCTGTTCCCGGATGATCGCGCCCATTTCCTGAGCCAGTTCTGGCTCAAAGCTGGCTCCGATCCCCAAGGCCTGCGGGAACACATTGGCCCCCCGGGTCAGGTAGCCGGCACAGGATTCCTCATGAATGATGGCAGGTATTCCCAGGCGGGTTTTTTCGACCAGAAAGCGCTGGATCTGATTGGCCGCACGGGCGGCTTCATCTGGTTTGAACGAACTGGCACCACCCAGGCGAGTGATCTGGCCCAAGCCCTGGCCCATCTTGGCCATACACTTATCCTCGTTGATCTGGCCGTTGCGAATGATTTCGTACGCCCAGACGCTGGTGAGCTGGCTGACTTTTTCGGCGAGTGTCATGCGACTGAGCAAATCGGTGACTCGCTCGGCAACTGGTTTGCTGGCATCTTGGTAGATCATAGGGACCTCCTTAAAAAATTTGATTGTTCCTGCGGTAATCCGTAGGGGATTGGCCGGTGAATTTCCTGAAAGTCAGTGAGAAATAGTTTTTGTCCTGATACCCGACCTGCTCCGCAATTTCATAGGTGCGCAAATTGGTCTGGGTCAGCATCGACTGTGCCATTTCCATCCGTTTGCGGATGATGTATTCATTGCACCCTTCGCCGGTGGCTTGTCTGAAAATGCGCGAGAGGTAGTTCGGTGACACATGCAGGATATCTGCCAGACCGGCTACGGAAAGGTCGTCTTTCAAATGGGATTTGATGTACTGGATCGCTTGCTGGACGATCGGATGGGCACACGCCTTCGTTTCGCTTAACAACATCGACTCCTGGATGTAGCTGTTCAATCGTTTGCAAGCCTGAACGGGGTCAAGACTGGCCAGATCATGCAGAAAGTGGTCAAACGACTCCCGGCTGTCGGTGATTGCATCCGTGTGACGCTGACGGATCTGGCGCCAATGGAACTGCAGGGCGAGTTCACCACATTCTTTGCGGATCCAGTCGGCCGGTTCAGCGAGTTTGGGCAGCAAATCGGTCAATTCTGCCACATCCTCTTGCACTTGCCAGTCCTCAGACAAGACAGCCAGTCGTTGTCTTTTCAAGGTGTAGACCGTCTTGAGCGTCAAGTTGGTCCGGGTTTTGTCATCGGCCAGGTAGACGTGGGAACCGATTGCCTGTCCTGATTTCAAGGCAGCGTGGGCCTCCTGCCAGCAGGTGTGGCTCTCCGTGACAGCCTCTGCCAGATGACTCAATCCGACCTTGACCACCAGATGGTATTCGCGGTCTGCCAGTGAACAGAGCTGGTCGCACCGCTCAATCAATTGATTCTCATCGTCGGTGAAGAGCCAGCAGAGGAAGACCGATTCGGATGGCATGGACAAGGTCAGGCCAAGCTGATTGGCATCCAGGATTTGCCGGGCTAGCTGGAGCAGGCCAAACCTGGCCAAGTCACGATCGTCTGCGGTCATTGCTGCCAGGCCTTCAACATCGACCAGCCCAATCCTGTATGAGCCAAGCAGCCGAGGCTCGTTGTTCCTCAACCAGACGAGATCCTCCTGGTTTAGAAGGTTTTGTTCGAACGCCTGATGCATAATCTGTTCCAGGCGCAACCATTTTGTCGTTGCCACTTGGCGTTCGAGTTGTTGTTCCAGCTGCTTTTGCTGCGTCAGCTCGTCCCGCTGCCTGTCGATGGCCTCCACTTGCCTGGCCAACACCTGTATGAGCACGTCTTCGTCAACTGGTTTGAGCAGTAAATCTTTGGCACCCAGTTTGCAGCTTTGCTGAGCATAATCAAAGCGGTCGTGACCGGTCAGGATCACGATTCTCGGTTCATACTGGATCCGGTCAGATTTCAGGCCCAAGGCCAGCAGCTCACGGATGAACGCCAGCCCGTCCATGTCAGGCATGCAGATGTCCGTCAAAATAATATCGGGTCTTGCTTCTTCGGCCAGAGCCAAGGCCTGGCGACCATCCCTGGCTTGCAGAACTGTATCGATCTTCAGATGCTCCCAGGGCATCAGCTTGACGATGCCTTCCCGGATAATCCGTTCGTCATCAACGATCAGGATCGAGTGCATGGGAATTGCCACCTCCTTGTTTGGGAATCCGCACCGTTACAGTCAGGCCACCCGTGCTGTTTGGCGCAAAGGTCAAACCAGAATCAGGACCAAACGTCAATTTGAGCCTGAGGTGGACATTTTTCAGGCCATAGCTGCCAGTTCCCTGCTCGCTGGTGTCCAGATGATTCAGGGCTTCGATCCTGGCTGGATCGAGTCCAATGCCATTATCGCTGACCGTGATGATCACCGTATCACCCTCATCGACGGCTTCGATATGGATCCAGCCGTGTTGTCCCCGGCTGCGCAGACCATGATAGATGGCATTTTCAACCAATGGCTGGAGCGTCATCTTGGGCACCATGACAGTCATCAGTTCCGGCGGGATGGTTTTTTCAAAATCAAACAGATCGCTGTACCGGATGCGCTGAATCACCAGGTAATGCTCGACATGTTCCAGTTCAACGCTCAAAGGCAGCATATCCCGGCCTTGGCTCAGGCAGATCCGGTAAAACCCAGCAAGCGCCTTGACGATCGTTGAAATCTCATCCTGATGATTGACGGCTGCCAACCAGTGGATCGAATCCAGGGTGTTGTACAGAAAATGGGGCTTGATCTGGGCGTGAAGTGCCTTGAGCTCGATTTCCTGGAGCTGCTTTTCCTCCATCACAATCTGGTGGAGCAGGTGACGAATCCGGGTTGTCATCGTGTTGAATCCGGCCGAAACGGTTGCGTATTCATCGCCATAGTGGGACAGGTCGATGGTCTGGTCCCAGTCGCCAGCGGCGACACGGTTCATCCGCTCTGTCAGTTCGCCAAACGGACGCGTCAGCTGCCTGCTGAACAGGAGCACCAGAAGAATGGCTAAAGCCATGACTGCAGACATGACCAACAGGACTTCAAGAATCAGGATCCGGTTGTCGCGCAGCAGAATTTCCATTGGAATGATGCCAACCAGGTAAAAATCCCACTCTTTCGCATATTCATAGACCAGCAGCTGGTCACCTTGTTCAAATGAGCCCCGTTCTGCCGGGAAAGCCTGCCCGATGTCAGCCTGAGTGCCGATCAATGACTTGTCTCCATGTGACAAGACTGTCCGTTCTCTGTCCACAATCAAGTAGGTCATGTCAAACGCACCTTCACTGGAATGGTATTGTTCGGCCAAGGCCTCTTCTGCGACACTGATTCCCAATGTTCCAACCTGCTTGTCCACCCGGTAAAGGTCTTTGATCGGTTGGAAAAAGATGAAAACATGCTGACCAGGTTCGATCGAATCCGGTAGAGGGCCAACTCTTTGCATCCCTCTGGCCTCCAGGCCTGATCCGCTCGGCAGAATCTGGCGCAGCTGCTCATCCACCGCCCGTCCTGACCTCGATGGACCCACATAGACAATCCGGTCAGTCAGAGGTTTGTGAATGTACATGTAGCTGAAGCCCTGTTTTGTATTCTGGAAATAGGACAATGTCCGGAATACTTCATCAAAACCACTTTCCGTGGACTCTGCCGGTGAATTCAAATAGGTCTGGATCCGGTCATCCGAGATGATAAATGTTGCCATTTCCCGGATTTCCGAATAGTACCTTTCCAGATTCAGGGAAGACTGGTGCAGTTGCTGCAAGGTCTGGACTGCGGCCTGGTTTGTGACCATCAAGCTCGCCTGGCGATACGTGACAGTCCCCACCAGAAGAATCGAAACGACTACGATCAGGACGGTCATCAACATCAGCTGATGCTGAAGGGACTGATGGAGCAGCCAGCGCCGCAGCCACCGGACTGGCTTAGGTGGAGTGCTAGTGTCCTGTCGCATAAAGGTGTGCTGCCTGTTCCATTTGAGTCGCCGCAGATACCGGATCAAGTCCCTCCAAAACATCGCGGCAGATCTGTTTGTGTTCTTCTGCCAGCCGTGGCGACAGGCTCTGGTCATACCAGAACTGGATCGAGGGCGCTGTTTCAGCAAGCTGACTGATGCGCTTCAGCAGGGGATCCTGGGGTTGTATCCCTTTCAGAGGGGGTATGACATAAGCGGAAAGCCGCTGCTCAACTGCCTGGTCGTCGATCAGGTAGCGAATCAAGGCATAGGCCATTTCGGGATCTTCAGAGCCGGCGGAAACTGAGTAGTACTGGTCCCCAACTGTTCCAACCAGATTGTCCACATCGCCCTTTCCACCAGGGATTGCCGGGAAGGTGAAAAAGTCAACTTTCTGCAGGAAATCAGGCTGTTCATCATAGATATCTGAGATCAGCCAGGAACCATTCAGGCTCATCGCTGCTTGGCCATCATAGAGCAGTTGTTTGCTGTCACCGACATCTTCATCCAGCGTGTTCACATTGTCCGGAAAGGCTCCCAGCTCGGACAATTCCACGACATGTTCCCAGGCGGTGACAAACTCGGGCGCTGCAAAACCGTCAGGCAGGGACCGGTTGCTGGCATTGGCAAAGAGCGTCGGTCCTGCCAGCCGGTCGACCAGATACATGTAGTACATGGAGCCTGGCCAGCCACTGCGGTTGGCAAGGGCAAAGGGAATGATGCCTTTGCTTTTCAAGGTCGTCACGACCTCCAGGAGTTCAGACCAGGTCTGAGGAACACGGATGCTGTGTTGAGCGAAGATGTCCTTGTTGTAAAACACAAGGGCTAGTGCGATGTTGTCGACAGGTACGCCCCAAGTCCCTCCAGACGAAGTGACTCGTGTCATGGACGCTGGGAGGAACCGTTCTGTGTCCTGGTTTTCTGCCATCATCCCGGCCAAATCAACCACCATGCCCAGACGGGCATATTCGTTCAGCGTCTCGCCACCCCAGGTCGCAAAGACATCCGGTAGATTGCCCGTCGCAGCTGCCGAGGCCAGTTTTTTCTTGTACGCCTCGTTGATGTAACGCTCAATCCGTACTTCATAATCAGGATGATCCGCCATGAAACGGTTGGCGCTGTCCTGGATTGAATCCACAATGACCTTTCTGTTTTGATTGTGAGCCAGGACGAGGACTTTGCTGGGCGCGGGGGCACTCGTTTCTGGTGTGCCAGCAGCATTGCAGGCTACCAGCGAGATGAGAAGCGCACACAAAACGAGGGTGAAAAGCAGCTTGTGCCGTGCACGAAACCTTGGTTGATCACGAAGTCCATTCAAGTGTTGCAAGTTGGCCCCTCTTCTTTTCGTGGTTTGCAAGTCCATACCCCGTCTATTGTACCTTAACCTTTGACCGCACCCACCATCATGCCTTTGACCAGTTTATCCTGGCCAACGATGAAAGCAAGGATCATCGGCAGCGCTGTCAGAGTCAGAACAGTCATGATCATCGTGATGTTGGCCGTGTATTGGCCCTGGAATTCCCAGATTGCCAGAGGCAAGGTCCGACTGGACGCTTTCTGGGTCAGGACCAGGGCAAAACTGAATTCATTCCACATGTTAACACTATTATAAATCCCCAGTGTGGCCATGCCAGGCAAGGACAAGGGCAGGATGATCCGGAAGAAGGTCATGATCTTGCTGCATCCATCAATTTCAGCCGATTCTTCAATGTCTGACGGAATATCCATCATGAAGCCAGTCAGGATAAAAATCGACAAGGGCAGGTTGAAAGCAACATAGGGTCCGACCAGAGCAAAGATATTGTCATAAAGACCAATTTTCTGGGTCATCATGTAGATGGGGATGAGTGTGACATGGATCGGGATCGCCATGCAAGCGACAACGATGGAATAGAGTGGATTTCGAAAACGGAATTTCAGACGTGAAAACACATAGGCAGCAAACGCACTGATGAACAAGATCAGGAACAGAGAGATCAAGACAACAATGATACTGTTGGTCAGATAGCGGATAAATCCGCCTGTCAATACGGCCTTGAAATTGTCCAGATACAGGCCGTCAGGCCAGGCAAAAACACCATTGTTGTAGATTTCGAACTGCTTTTTGAAAGCAGACAGAAACATGTGGACAAATGGCAAACCAGCCACAAAGAGCCAGGCCAGTGCCAGCAGTGTGATGATCAAAAACAGCCCCAGGTCGATCCATGAAGCCTGCCGGATTTTTCGCATCAGGATGAGCTGCTTCATCCGCGCTCACCTCCTTGTCGCATCATTTTCAAAGTTATCAGAGAGGTCAGGGTGATGATCAAGAACATGGCACTGGCAATGGTCGAGCCATACCCCATCTTCATGGTATTGAAAGCATTCTTGAACATGTAAGTAGCCATCAACTCTGTCGATCCGGACGGCCCGCCTTCAGTCATGACATAAATCAGATCAAAATATTTCAGCGAGCCCACCATCGACAAGATCACTGCATTGATCCCAGTGTTGCGCAGCATGGGCAAGGCAATTGCAAAGAAGTACCGGGCCCGTGTGGCCCCATCAATGATCGACGCTTCGTAAACCTCAATGGGCAAGGAACTCAGACCGGCCAGGAAATAAACCATGTAAAACGGAATGAATTGCCAGCAGATGACCATGATGACGGCGAAAAGAGCCACCTGGGGATTCCCCAGCAAATCCACATTGCCGCCACCAAACCAGGCAGCGATCGGAGAGACAAGACCGAAGACCGGATCGAAAACATATTTGAACAGAAATCCAATGGCTACCGATGACATCAGGAGCGGTAAAAACCAGACGACTTTGAACACATTGGCCTTTTTGCCTACCGTATCCAGAAAAAAGGCCAGGAGCATGCCGATCGGTAGCTGGATGACAATCGACAAGATCACCACTTTGAAATTGTTCAGGAGGGCTTGCCAGAAACGGGCGTCTCCAGACAGGGTTTTCCAGTTGTCAAATCCGACAAAAGGCTTGTCGATGGTCACACCATTCCAATCGTAAAAACTCAGATGGAAGGACTCATAGATGGAATAGAACATGAAGATTCCAAGGACCAGGAAAGCTGGAACCAGGAACAAAGCCGCTGTGCCAATCACGGATCTCTGGCGCGGGCTGATACGTTTGACCGATGTCGGCATTTCATCCTCCAATGAAGCTGAAGTTGTACTTTCATCAGCTGATCCCAAAGGGGCATGCGGCACAGTCGCACAAAACTCGACTGTGCCGCACGTGTTAACAGACAGATACCCTTATTTTGCCAGTTCAGCTGACTTGGCTTCCATGATCTGGTTGACTTCTTCTGGGGTCTTGGTCAAACCAAAGATCTCTTGGCTGGTGTCTTTGTGGAGATCGCCGAGTTCCGGCTTGAGATACTGGTCATACCAGAGTTGGTTGGATTGGGCCTTGGTTGCCAGGTCGAGCACGGCCTGCATCATCGGGTCTTCGAGCTGGACACCCTTGACTGGCGGGATTTTGCCATCGGCGACCCGTTCTTTGATCGACTGGTCATCCAGTAAATAGGTCAGAGCCTTGAATGCACCTTCAACGGATGCGCTGCTGGCGGATACGGAGTAGAAG
>JAQUEY010000067.1 GCA_028684955.1 Eubacteriales bacterium | reverse complement strand
ATGGCGACCGCCCCAACCGCAGCGGCGATCGGCCCAGCTATGGTGATCGTCCCAACCGCAGCGGCGATCGGCCCAGCTATGGCGACCGCCCCAACCGCAGCGGCGATCGGCCCAGCTATGGTGATCGTCCCAACCGCAGCGGCGATCGGCCCAGCTATGGTGACCGCCCCAACCGCAGCGGCGATCGGCCCAGCTATGGTGACCGCCCCAACCGCAGCGGGGATCGTCCCAGTTATGGCGACCGACCGAACCGAGGCGGGGATCGTCCCAGTTATGGCGAACGTCCCAGCTACGGCGACCGTTCTGGTAGCGGCGAGCGGCCATTCCGCAAAGAACGCCGCGACGAGACTGATTTCGAGTCCACGCCTTCAAGTGCCTTCCGTTCACCACCGCCGACACCGACCTTTGTTCGCAAGGTCGCCAAGGAACTGCCTGCTGTACCGGTAGTCAGTGAAGATGCCCAGGAAGACGAAAATCTCGAACCAGTTGCTGGTTCGCCGGATCGTCTCGAAGGACGCAATCCCATCCAAGAAGCACTCAAAGCAGGTCGTTCATTCAATAAATTGTGGGTGGCAAAAAGAGATGGCAAGCCTGACCTGATCCTGGCCCGTATCGTAGCTCAGTCCAGGGAAGCAGGTGCCGTGGTCATGGAGGTCGAGCGCAAGATCCTCGACCAGATGTCCGAAACAAAAGCCCATCAAGGTGTGATTGCCCAAGTCGCTGCGCATGAATATGTCGAATTGGACGATTTGCTGGCTTCCATTCAAGCCAAGGGTGAAACGCCTTTCCTTGTCATGCTGGATGAACTGCAAGACGGCTACAATCTCGGTTCAGTTTTGAGAATTGCCGATGCGGCCGGTGTCCATGGTGTCATCATTCCCGAGCGTCGCTCGGTCGGACTCGACAGCACCGTTGCCAAGGCTTCAGCAGGGGCGATCGAGCATGTACCGGTTTGCCGGGTGGGCAATCTGACCCAGACGGTCCTCAAACTCAAAGAGCAGGGTTTCTGGGTGGCTGGTGCAGACAGCGAAGGGACTCAGGATTACCACAAGATTGACTGGACGGGTTCCATGCTCGTGATGATCGGCAGCGAAGGGGAGGGGATCGGCAAGCAGCTCTTGAAGCATTGCGACTTCCTCATCTCTATCCCGATGAAGGGTCAAGTCAATTCGCTGAATGCAGCCGTTGCAACTGGCATTATCGTTTTTGAAGCTGCTGCCCAGCGCCAGGCTGGAACCGAGAAGTAAATACAATGGCTGGCTGTTCGCCTGAAGATCTTGAGACCATGGACGACCAGAGTTTGGTCGCCATGGCTCGGACAGGCGACAATCAGGCCATGGAGATCCTGCTCAATCGCTATAAAGTGCTGGTGCGACAAAAAGCTTCCGCCCTGTATATCCTGGGCGCAGACAGTGACGATGTCATTCAGGAGGGTATGATCGGATTGTTCAAAGCCGTCCGGGACTACAAACCCGATCTGGGTGCATCGTTTGCCACTTTTGCCAATCGTTGCATCAGTTCACAGATCACGGATGCAGTTCGCCAAGCATCGCGCCAAAAGCACCGCCCCCTCAATGAATCCATCTCCCTGCAGCATTTGCTTTATCCGGAGGATTCCGAGCGCACGACCCCTGCGCACGACATCCCATCCACCAAGGATGATCCGGAACAACAGCTGCTATCCCAGGAGGAGAGCGACCAGTTGCTCGAATACCTGAATGTTCAGCTGACGGAACTTGAACGAGAGGTGATCCGGCTGTTTATGCTCGGTCACAGCTATCGCTCGATCGCCAACGAACTGTATTGCTCGCCCAAGCGTGTGGACAACGCGCTGACCCGCATCCGCCGCAAACTGGGCCAGTTCTATGCCGGGAAAACCAGGAAGGAAGCAGAGAAGGTCCTATGAACGTCCGAGTCGCCATTCGTCAGATGCTGGCACTGCTGCTGGTGAGTACAACACTGGTGCTGGCAACCGCCTGTTCCCAGCCGTCCGCAAACGGTTCAGCCACGGCACCGGTGGTGACAGAATCAGGCAAATATCTGAGTTCAACAGCCCTGGCCCAGCAACTGGCCCTGGCCATTGGCGGCGACCTGGACATCCAGACAGCATACCAGGCCATCCCGGTGCGCCAGCGGGAAGCAGTCACCGCAGACCAGTTCCAGCGTTACGTGCTCCTGCTCCGCAAGGGTGTGACGGGGCGGATCGTGTCTCTGGTGGCCATGAACGACAATCAGATCGAAACTGTCCGCCAGCAAATCGTGGACCGATTGCCAGGACAGCAGGCCCTGGCTGCCGATACCATCGGGTTTTGGCTGAATATCCGGGACAGTGGCATCATCGGCGACCGGATCGAAATTTATTGCCAGGTCGATGCAGATGGCATCGCCTACCTCGATGGTACCTGGATCAACCAGATCCTTCGTCTCGACGATTTCACAAACCTCTACTTTGATGCCATCGATCAGCAGGATATCGATTCGCTCGCGGAATTGCTCCGCCACTCCATTCCTGACGATACGGCTCGCCAAGCCATTGCCAGCCGCCTGGTCTGGTTTTACCGTAACCAGGTCGAAACTGAAACGGCAGAATTCAGGCTGCAAACCATCCGCATTGACGGATTATCCTTCACTGAAAAGTTACTTGCCGGCATCGGATCGAGCAGCTCTTTGTCGAGGACGATTGAGTTTATTCCTCAATCGGATGGGACGTTTCTGGTGGACGACTTGCTGCCTAGTGAACTTGGTGTGCCAGATACGGACATCATGCTCGAAGATGCGACGATCCTCAGGATCGGTGGTGATACCAACTCGGCCTTGGTGACCCTGTACAGTGTTCCATTCGAGGTGTTCACGGGCAAACCAGATCTGCACGATGATTCAAACTGCACCCTGCTCGAAAGTGGCAAATCTTTGATCCGATTGCGCTATGAAGGGCTCGAACTCGTCGTTGAAGGAGATTGCTACAACAACCATTCGCGCTGGCGTGGCCGCGTCCTTTCCGCTGAACTGACCTCTGGCACGTATGCTCTGGGATCCGGCCTGAAAGTCGGCATGCCCGCGTCAGCCCTCTATGCCCAATATCCGTTCATCAGCATCGGGGACAAAGCCGCCATTGGCCAGATGGAAAGCGGTGAAGTAGCCTTGACCGCAGAGATCGAAAATGACATCGTGACATCCCTGCGTCTCACGATGCAGGATGCCTGAAGTTAAAATTTTAACAACACCCGAGAAAATTGACACTTGACAAAGCATCCTGTTGCATCTATCATAAATTCTGCTGCTGCAAACGGCAGCATCATGCGCCCGTAGCTCAACTGGATAGAGCGTCTGACTACGGATCAGAAGGTTGTGGATTCGATCTCTGCCGGGCGCGCCACACGAAGATCCCTGAAACTGTAAGGTTTCGGGGATTTTTCTTTGCCCTGGGAAGGGGCAATTTCCAAAGATTTCAGGAAGCAATGGACACCTTTTGGACTCAGGCGGAACTTTCCGGTCTTTGCTGCTTCATCGCCTCGCTCTGGTGCTACAATGAATTCAGGGAGTCCGCGTACTCATGGGTGCCAGCGGATGATAGGATACAAACATGGCCTGGAAATGGAGTTGCCGGATTGCGCTTGTCCTGATTGCAACCGCACTGCTTGTCAGCTGCAGCGGCTATCCGCCTGTTGCGACCAGCCCTGTTGATACAATGCCCGGTCAAACTCTAAGTTCATCCCAAGCCACAACTGAATACCCCAGCACGGGACAGACTGAGTCCGAAACGCTTCCCGGCACGCCGTCCAGCACGGTGGAGGCAACGCCGCCTGCAACGCAGCCCTCTGCGGAAGCGCCTGCTTTGCTGGAAATCAACACGGGTCTGCCGGTTTTGTACATCGATGTCGATCTGGCTGCTGTGTACAAAGACAAGGATGAGTATCAAAAGGGTGCCCTGTCTCTGTGGCAAGACAGGGATGACTCGGCCAGTCTTGCCATGGGCCCATTTGACATGGAACTGAAGGGGCGTGGAAATTCCAGCTGGCAGGATGCCAAGCGCTCTTTTCATTTGCAGCTGGAATCGAAAATGAACCTGCTCGGCCTGGGGGAAAATAAGCACTGGCTTCTACTGGGCCAGTCGAGTGACTTGACCTTGATGAAAAACAAGCTCTTCTACGATTTGTCTGGAGAAATGGGACTTGTTTACATGCAGAGCACCTGGGTGGAGCTGGTGATCAATAACCAGCATGCAGGAAACTACCTGCTCTGTGAGAAAATCAACCATTCGGACAATCTGGCGCTGCCGACCGGCCTGATCTATGAACTGGATACCAATTACGACGAAGACTACCGGTTCAAAACGATCAGCGGCCAGCCCATCATGCTGCACACGCACAAATACCTGGATGCGCTGGATGAGGTTACGCTCGAGTCGATCCAGGCGCGGCTCCAGGCTTTTGAAACAGCAGTGAGCTCAGCTGATTTTGCCACTGCAGTCGATGGTCAAAGCACGCGCTACAGCGAGATGATCGACATGGAGAGTCTGGTGGATTATTGGCTGATCCAGGAGCTGGCGTTCAACCCATCCATCTTCAAGAACAGCACATTCTTCTACCAGGAATCCCTGGACAGCGTCTACCAGATGGGGCCGGTCTGGGACATGGATCAATCCACGGGAGACCTGGAACAACAATATCCCGGGCATGATCGCTGGGCGTCTATCCTCTGGGGGGACCTGACCCATTTGGACAGCCAGACACGTGCCTGGCATAAATATTTTATCCATGATCCGGTTTTCATCGCTGCTGCCCATCAGGCTTACTGGGACAACCGTGACCGCTTCGCTGAGCTGGTTTCGGAAAATGGCACCCTCTTCCAGATGCGTGAGCAACTTTTGCCATCCGCCATTCTCAATTACCAGATCTGGCAAGATGAAAGCAATCCGGAGGAGGCCAAGGATGATTACAAAGATTTGGTCAGATCGCTCAAGGGATGGCTGACAGGGCGGATTAGCTGGCTCGATCGTCAATTCGAATCAGTGGAATCCCTGGAAAATTCCCTGGGAAATGGCGGGTTTTAGGAAGCCGAAGGCAATCGGAAAGGAGATGCCTACCCTTTTAGCAGCGGACATTTGCAGCGTTTGCAGTTTTGCAGATGGATGTCATTCATCGTCAGGCACGCCGCACATAAGATCTGGCTGTCCCGGGATTTATCGTATTTTTCATAATACTCGAAGCCCTTGTGGTGGCGGACAGGATCGCCCACATTGTAATAACTGTAGGGACCGGTGATCCCGCGCCATTTGTGTTTCTTGAGGCCGCCGGTGGCCTTGCGGACCGTGATGACATAGACCGGCGTGGTGCTGGTATGGTTCGAGTCACTGCGGTCGATTTCCCGATAGCTGTCCTTGTACTCGACGACACCGTCCCAGGTCTGGTCCAGGCCGCGTTTGATGGTCTGGAGGAGGGCAATGGTGACAAACATGCCCCCGATCCCCATGCCATAATACAGCGACTGGGGCCAGTCCAGCTCGCCGCTCTGCTTGCCGTAAATCGGGAAAGCGACGATGGCGATAACTGCCAGGATGGAGGAGAAGAGAAACGACCAAGTGACGGATTTGCGCTTGTAGGCTGCAAAGGCAGGGTCGTTGATTTTAGGCGAGAAGCCGACCAATCCTTCGAGCGGCGCGGTGTCCGGAGGCGCCTGGTGTCGCCGGCTTTGTTTGCTGATGGTCGGTGGGGGCGTTGCTTGCCCCTGAGCCGCACCACATTCAGGACAAAAACGCGCACTGTCTGCCAGCTTCGTACCACAGTTCTCACAAAACATACCTGACGACCTCCTCTTTATATTACCGGGAACGGGTTCTTGATTTGCTTTGGGCTGCGACGACATGGGTTTCGATGAAACTGAGAACGAAGTCAAAATCAGCAGCTTCAGCATACACCTGATTGTGGACCAGGTCGGATGAATTGACCTTGATCACCTGACGCTTGCGGTCTGGCTTGATCACCCGGACCTGCTTGAATTTGGAGTAGGTAGATTGTTTGCTGCCAACGAGCAAACCTTGTCCGGCGGCACCCACACTACCGGTTGCAGCGCCCGCCAGGAGAAGCAAGTTGCCCAGGATCTGGGCTTTCTTGAATTGGCGTGGCATCTGGGTGTGCTTGACACCTTTCTCATCCATTTCGAACAACACGCAATATTTGCCGCCCATCATCAGGGCATACAGGCAGTAGGCGATCGTTGACAAGATGAACATGCCTCCAATAAGCCCAAGGAAAACAGGTGTTAGCCCTGCCAGGGCATCCCCAATGCCGTCGCCAATCTCGAGCAGGACCAGGAAAACATACAGACCGAGGAAAATGAAAAAGAAAGTTTTCCAGACCAGGACGAGGATCGTAGGATTGCGGTACAGGCTGAATTCATAGACCCAGCGCAGGACGCCATCCTTGTCGCGCAGGATGCCGGGGGATGGTTGGTCGGTAGTCAAATCAGGAAGCTGCTGAATAGATCCAACATTTTCTACAGGTGCAATGCTCGCGCCACAAGACGGGCAAAACCGGGCAGAATCATCCATTGCACCACCACATTCCTGGCAATATCTCGGCATAAAGGGTACCTCCCAAGCTCGATGGTTCTATGGTAACGCATCCTTGTCAGGCTAACCAGACTTTGCCGCCTGTCCAGGCGATGGGAAATCAGAGGCCGTCAGGCGCTGATCGCAAAATCAGATTGATCATTCTTGCAAAATGGCGTCCTGAACAGGCTTGTGGGCCTTGTGAAGTCAATAAAATGAATGATAGGGCGGATTGCTGTTGCAAAAAAGTCGTCAAAAGCGCGATTTTATCAAAAAAGAGACGCCGTCCCCTTTTTGGCAGATTGATATGCGCCCCAGATTATGTAAAATAAACAGTGTCTATCAAATATGCCGGGCTGCTTTCACCAGGGCCCGGACCAAAGAAAGGAAAGCTCCCATGAAGAAATCACTTGCTCTTCTGCTTGTCCTGACCCTGATGCTTGCTTTGCTTGCTGGCTGCGCCTCCACAGGCAATGCTGGTGCTTCTGATGAGAAGGTCATCAAAATCGGCGTTTTCGAACCTGTTACCGGTGAGAACGGCGGCGGTGGCTTCCAGGAAGTCCTCGGCATGCGTTATGCCAACACCAAAGTCCCGACCGTTGATCTCGGCGGCGTGACCTACAAGATCGAACTGGTCGAGGTCGACAACAAGTCGGACAAGACCGAAGCTGTCACCGCTGCCCAGAGCCTGATGTCCAGCAAGGTTGCGGTCGTTCTTGGCTCATACGGTTCTGGTGTCTCCATTGCTGCCGGTGAAATTTTCAAGGAAAACAAAATCCCGGCCATCGGCGCCTCCTGCACCAACCCGCAGGTTACCCTCGGCAATGACTACTACTTCCGCGTCTGCTTCCTCGACCCCTTCCAGGGCACGGTCATGGCCAATTTCGCCCTCGAATCCGGCGCGAAAAATGCTGCCGTCATCACCCAGCTGGGCGACGACTACAGCTCCGGCCTGGGCAACTTCTTCCTGAAAGCCTATGAGGAAAAAGGCGGCACCATCGTCGCCCAGGAACAGTTCCAGACCAACCAGACCGATTTCAAGGCCATCCTGACCAACGTCAAGGCCGCCAACCCCGACTTTATCTTTGCCCCGTCCTCCATCGCCACTGCTCCGCTTCTGATCAAGCAGGCCCGTGAGCTCGGCATCACCGCCACCATCGCTGCCGGCGATACCTGGGAAAACACCAGCATCATCGACAATGCCGGCGCCGATGCCGAAGGCGTCGTCCTCTCGACTTTCTTTGATGAAAACGACACCGCCAATCCGGTCGCCGCTGAATTCGTCAAAGGTTTCAAAGAATACCTCAAAGCCAATCCGGACAGCCTGTCCAAGAACGGCGGCGAGGGTGTCGCAGCTGTCTCGGCTCTCGGATACGATGCCTACATGTCCGCCATCGAGGCCATCAAGGCAGCTGGCAAGGCTGATCCCGAAGCCATCCGCGAAGCTCTGACCAAGGTCACCTACACGGGTGTCACTGGTTCGATCGCTTTCGATGAAAATGGTGATGCCAAGAAAGACATGGCTTACATCAAGACCATCAAAGATGGCAAGTTCCAGTTCCTGAAGACCGTCAAAGTCGGCTGATTTCCCTGTTAGTCCGGCGAGCGGCAGGCGCATCGAAGTGCCTGCCGCTCGTCTTCATGTTTTCTGATCGTTTAACCGTTCAATCATCTCACCCCTCAACCATCGAAAACCGAGGTAGTCTCATGTCATTGACGACATTCATCCAACACATCCTGACCGGTGTATCGCTCGGCGGAGCTTATGCTTTGATCGCGATTGGCTACACCCTGGTTTACGGGATCCTGCTGCTGATTAACTTCGCCCACTCGGACATTTTCATGATGGCGGGTTATTTCATGATTTTTGCCATGGCCACCATGCCATGGCCGATCGCCATTCCGGTGGTCATTGTCGCGACGGTCATTCTGGGCGTCCTGATTGAAAAAGCGGCTTACAAGCCCTTGCGCTCAGCCCCACGCATGTCGATCATGATTTCCTCGATTGGCGTCTCCTATCTGCTGCAAAACTTGGCCACGTACTTGTTTTCGGCTCTGCCCAAAGGCTACCCCACCATTGCCCCTCTGAAAAAAGTCTTCCAGCTCGGTCCCGTGTCAGCTTCCCTGGTCACGTTCCTGACCCCTGTGCTGACCCTGATCCTCGTATTCATCCTGATGTACCTGATCAACCACACCAAACTCGGCATGGCCATGCGTGCTGTGTCGAAAGACTATGACACCTCCAAGCTGATGGGGATCAAGATCAACCAGATCATCAGCCTGACCTTTGTCATCGGTTCGACGATGGCGGCCATCGGCTCGATCCTCTACTTTACTGACCGCATGTCGGTCACCCCGTTTTCCGGAACTTTGCCAGGCCTGAAATGCTTTGTCGCCGCCGTCCTGGGCGGTATCGGCAGTGTGCCGGGCGCCGTGCTCGGCGGCTTCATCATCGGCATCAGCGAGACCTTCCTGACTGCCCTGGGCTATTCAACCTATAGCGATGCCTTCACCTTCATGCTCCTCATCCTGATCCTCATTTTCCGTCCGACGGGCCTGATCGGCGAAACCGTCACGGACAAAGTCTAAGGAGAGGACGTCATGAAATTAAACAATAAAAAAACCTACCCCATGCTTTCCATAGCCGCTCTGGTCGTTCTGGCCGTCTTGCTCATCCTGCTTGAAATCAACAAGAACACCTTTGGCATGGCCGTTTCGATCCTGCAGAAAAGTGCCATCCTGGCCATTGTTGCCGTCTCCATGAACTTGCTCAACGGATTCACAGGCCTGTTTTCCCTGGGCCAGGCAGGCTTCATGGCGATCGGCGCCTACGTCACCGCTATTTTCTCCATTCCGACAGAGACAATCGACAGTGTCTACTACACAGGCGGACTGGCTCCCTGGCTGAAAGCGATGAAAGTGGGCCTGGACGTGTTGCCAGGCTTCTTGCAGATCAGCCTTGGCATCCTGGCCGGTGGTCTGGTGGCAGCTGTTTTTGCCGCCCTGATCGGCATCCCGGTGCTGCGCCTCAAAAGCGACTACTTGGCGATTGCCACCCTTGGTTTTTCCGAGATCATCCGGGCCATCATCTCCAGCCCGCAGATGGACAAGATCACCAATGGTTCCTACGGCCTCAAGAACATTCCCGGCTTCGCCCTCGGGCTTGATTTCCTGCCAGCCGGAATCGGCACCCTGCTGGTACCGTTCTCGGTAGCAGGGCTGTGCATTGGCTTCATGGTCCTGGTGATCCGGAGCTCTTACGGCCGGGCTTTCATGGCCATCCGCGAAGACGGTGTTGCGGCCGAGGCGATGGGCATCAATTTGCTCAAGCACAAGGAAATCTCATTCATCATCAGCTCGTTCTTCACCGCTGTCGCCGGTGGCTTGCTGGCGATGTTCATGCGCTCCATCGAGGCCCGTACGTTCCAGATCACGCTGACCTACGATATCTTGCTCATCGTCGTCATTGGTGGCCTCGGCAGCATCACGGGCAGCATCCTGTCAGCCTTTTTGGTCACCGCGGCCAAAGAATGGTGGCTGCGCTTTTTTGACACCCCGCTGGTGATTGGTGGCGTGACCATTCCGCTTTTCCGCACCGGATTCCGGATGGTCATCTTTTCCCTGCTCCTGATGCTGGTCGTGCTGTTTTTCCGCCGCGGCCTGATGGGCAACCGCGAATTTGCCTGGGCCGACCTGTTATCCTGGCCTCGGAATCTTTCGAAAAAAGCATCATCCGGGCCCAAGACAGGTAAGGGGGGCAAGAAAAATGACTGAACAGACATTGGTCCCAGTCCTTGAACTCAAGGACATCACGATGCAGTTTGGCGGCGTGGTCGCTGTCGACAATCTCTCGCTGCAGGTCCACCGGGGTGAAATCGTTGCACTGATTGGTCCGAATGGTGCGGGTAAAACAACCGCTTTCAATGTCGTGACCGGCGTTTATGCCCCGACCAATGGCCAAGTCCAATTCAAAGGCCAAACCATTGCGGAGAATTTCCCGCGCGGCAAGATGGAAACACTCTATGCCGGCCAGAACAAGGGCGTCTATACGGCCAAGGTCTGGCCGACCCCGGACCTGATCACGAAAAAAGGCATCGCCCGCACGTTCCAGAACATCCGCCTGTTCAAGAACATGACGGTTTTCGAAAACGTCCTGATCGCCAAGCACATGAACATGAAGGCAGGTTTTTTCTCTGCAGCGTTCCATTTGAACGGCAGGGAAGAAGAACAGATGCGCCAGGAGAGCCTCAAGCTCCTGGAAATGGTCAATCTGCTGGATCTCAAGGACGAGATCGCTGATAATCTGCCCTATGGCAAACAGCGCCGTCTCGAGATCGCCCGGGCCTTGGCCACGGCACCAGACCTGTTGTTGCTCGACGAACCGGCTGCCGGCATGAATCCGCAGGAAACGCATGCCCTGACCGCCTTCATCCGCCAGATCAAAAAAGATTTTGACCTGACCATCCTGATGATCGAGCACCACATGAACCTGGTCATGGACATATCCGATCGCATCTATGTCATCGACTTTGGCGAATTGATCGCGACCGGTACACCGGAACAAGTCCAGAATGATCCCGCCGTCATTGCAGCATACTTGGGGGTGGACGAATGAGCCTTCTCGAAATTGAAAACCTGAGCGTCCACTATGGTGGCATCGAAGCCTTGAAGAACATATCCTTCAAAGTTGAAGCCGGTGAGATCGTTACCCTGATCGGAGCCAATGGCGCAGGCAAGTCGACCACCCTGAAAAGCATCAGCGGCTTGGTCAGTGCCTCTGGTGGCACGATCCGTCACAATGGCGAGACCATCAGCGGCCTCGATTCGCAGAAAATCGTCGAGCGCGGTATCGTCCTCGTTCCAGAGGGCCGCAAGGT
>JAQUEY010000258.1 GCA_028684955.1 Eubacteriales bacterium | reverse complement strand
AAACGACTTGAAAAGTATGCAAAGAAGATCTGGCTGATGCCGATCGCGGACATCAAGGCGATTGACATCAAGCTGGCCATCCACGCCATGTCAGATGCCGGCCTGTCTGACCGCACTTGTGAAATGACTCTGATACATATCAGGGCCTGTTTTGAGCAGGCTGTTGACGACAAGCTGGTCCGGGCAAATGTGGCCAAGAAAGTCAGCCCACCCGCGTCTCACACAGCGACCATAAAGAGGGTCAAGGTTATCCCTGACCACATATACGATCAGTTTATTGCGGAACTGACGCGGCCTGTCAAAATGACAGCCAAGGGGCAGCCTAACAAGCAAGACATCGAGAAAAAGACTCATCGAGATGCCATCTTCTTTATGCTGCACACCGGTCTGCGAGAGGGAGAGTTGCGGGCGCTGAGGTGGACAGATATCGACCTCAAGAATAAGACTGCCGCCATTCACTCATCCATCGATGTCAACGGTGATATCAGCATGACAAAAAATGAAGAGACCGACATCATCCCGCTGGATGACGAAGTGATCGCCATGCTACAGGCAAGACGGTTTGCTGATACCGGATTTGTATTTACGAATCGTCCTGACAGGCCCCTGAACCTCAAGAATCTATTTGATACCATGCGCAAGCTGATGCCAGGATACAACCTTCACACCTGCCGTAAGACATTCACCACTCGCGCTGCCAGGTCAGGAGTGGACCCGAAGGTGCTGCAAAGCCTGACCAGGCATAAGTCCATTGAGACGCTGCTGAAGCATTACCGCGCTGTTGAGATGTCCGACAAGCAGTCGGCTATTGCAAAAATTTCCGGCTACTGCAAATCTACTGCAAATCCTGACGAAAATTTGAAAGTATCTGAAAAATAAAAAACCGCCAAAGCCTACAGCCTCAGCGGTTTCGTGTGGTGCGCCTTCAGGGATTCGAACCCGGGACCCACTGATTAAGAGTCAGTTGCTCTACCAACTGAGCTAAAGGCGCGTGGTGTTCAAGCGAACAAATGCTATTATAGCGATGGCCTAGAGGGCTGTCAACCCAGATTTTTTCTGGGTTTTTTCTGGGTTTTTTGCCAGTTTCTGGAATCCGGGTCTGCCTGTGATTAGATTACGGACCGCGCCGATTATTTCCGCGATAATGAGGCCATCCTGAACGCTATCCAGCAAAAGGAAAGGCTCCGTAAAACATATGAATCAGATCTTCTTGACCATATCGAGGCAAAACTATCCCACCGAAGTGGAGGAATCCACCAAGCCTGTGCTGCTCTGCTTCTGGGCAAACTGGTGCCCGCCTTGCCAGACGGTTCTCAATCGCCTGGATGGGCTGGCCGACGACCTGTCGAGCACTGTCAAACTCGGTCTGGTCAATGTTGACCAGGAACCGGAAATTGTCACTGATTTAGGCATCACCAGCATCCCGACTTTGGTCCTCCTGTGCGACGGCACAGCCCGGACCAGCATTCAGGGCATCAAGACCAAAAAGGACCTCCGCCACCTGATTGCCGTCGCCCTGCATTGAGGATTGAGCCACTTTTCATTCGATTGTATACGCTTAACAGAGCTTCTTCCTGCCAGGAACAAACAATCTATTCCCGTCGGGGTCTGTAAATCGGGCCCCGACTTTTTTGTGCTACAATTGAATCAGCGACTATTTTGGAGGTGCGTTTATGGGCATAATCAAGGCGATTGCAAGTGCAGTTGGTGGTTCGCTGGCGGATCAGTGGCTGGAGGTTTTTGAGCCGGATGAGATGAGCGACTCGACTGTTTTCACGAGTGGGGTCAAGGTGCGGCGGGACGACCGGCGCAATGCCAATGTCAAGGGCACGGAGAACACGGTTTCCAATGGTTCGGTGATCCATGTCTATCCCAATCAGTTCATGATGCTGGTGGACGGGGGCAAGGTCGTCGATTACACAGCTGAGGAAGGGTATTACACCGTCAAGGATTCGTCGTTGCCGTCGATGTTTTCCGGTGGTTTTGGCGATTCCCTCAAGGAGACCTTCAACCGCATCAAATATGGCGGGGTGACGCCGACGGCGCAGCAGGTTTTCTACATCAACCTGCAGGAAATCAAGGGCATCAAATTCGGCACACCCAATCCGCTCAACTATTTCGATGGTTTCTACAATGCCGAGTTGTTCCTGAGAACGCACGGCACCTATTCGATCAAAATCACCAATCCCCTGCAGTTCTACGCCGAGGCGATCCCCAGGAACAAGGACCGCGTCGAGATCGATGACATCAATGCCCAGTACTTGTCCGAGTTCCTCGAGGCCCTGCAAGCGTCGATGAACCAGATGTCGGTCGATGGCATCCGGATCTCCCACGTTGCCAGCAAGGGGCGCGAGCTGAGCCAGTACATGTCCACAACGCTGGATGAGAGCTGGAACAAGCTGCGTGGCTTTGAAGTCCAGGCCGTCGGTATTGCCAGCATCTCTTACGACGACGAGTCGAAGGAATTGATCAATATGCGCAACAAAGGTGCCATGCTCGGCGACCCTTCGGTGCGCGAAGGCTATGTCCAAGGTTCGATCGCCCGCGGATTGGAAGCCGCTGGTTCGAACGAAGCCGGCTCCGCGGCAACTTTCATGGGCATGGGCATGGGCATGCAAGCCGGTGGCGGTTTCATGGGTACAGCCTCCCAGGCCAATTTGCAGCAGATGCAGCAACAGGCACAGGCACAGCCTGCGCAAGCAGCACAGTCAACTGCGACGGCAGGCTCTGCGCCCACATCCGCT
>JAQUEY010000066.1 GCA_028684955.1 Eubacteriales bacterium | reverse complement strand
TCCCAGCCGCTGCGCACCGCTGCAGCACCTGATCAATGTGCTCGGAGCGATTCTGCTCGGCCCCGGCTATGCGCTGGCCAATGCCTTCCTGATCTCCCTGCTGCGCAATTTTTTCGGGGTCGGCTCCTTGCTGGCATTCCCAGGCAGCATGATCGGTGCTTTTCTCGCCGGCTGGCTGTACCATTGGTTTGGTAAAGACATCGCAGCCATGGCAGGGGAATGGATTGGCACAGGGCTGATCGGCAGCATGATGGCCTACCCGGTTGCCCGCTACCTGATTGGGATGTCACCAGCCAGCACGACGTTTTTCATGTTGCCATTTGCCTTGAGCACCCTTGCTGGTGGTTTGCTTGCCTTCCTGATCTTGCCGGTCCTGCGCCGTGCCATCCTTTTGCCAGCCCGAGCGGACCGCAAGCCAGCCCCTGAAGATGGCGGCCAGCCATGATCCGGCAATGAAGAGGGGAGAACTCATCGCCAGCTTCAGCCTGGTCCGCAAGCACCAGCCTCTGGTCCATCACATTTCAAATTTTGTCACCCTCAATGACTGTGCCAATGCAGCCTATGCAGTCGGAGCCAGGCCAACCATGGCCTTTGACCCGCAGGAATCCGCCCTCGCTGCAAGCCAGGCCGACGCCATTGTCTGGAACCTCGGAACGTTCAACAGCCTTGCCGCCACGGCAATCCACGCCGCCCTGCCCATCGTCGCTGCTCGCCCCATCCCGGTCGTGATCGATCCGGTAGCCGCCCAAGCCTATCCCGGGCGGCGGCAGTTCACCCTCGACTGCCTGGACCATTTTGCCCGACGCGCCGAAAAGAACCAGTTGGCTTGTACGATCTTCATCCGCGGCAATGAAACCGAACTCACTGCCCTCACCCAATGCAGCAAAGCTGCCACCGGAAAAAACCAGGCCCAGCACCTCGGCGGAGTTGACCATTGCCGGAAAAGGAATGGCCCAAATCTGCCCGCACATTTTGAATTGGTCCGTTTTTCGGAAAATTTACCATTCTATCAGAGGTTTCTTGCCACATTCCCGGCAAACATGGCACTTTTCCTGGTCGAAACCGGCGAGACGGACCGAGTCCTGTTTTTGTCAAACGGCCGGCTGGAGCTGCTGACTCATGAGCGGTCTTGTCTCTCGCTAACGCGGATGACAGGGGCGGGCTGTGTGAGCAATACGTTGATTGCGGCAATGGCGGGGGCAAAACGAATGGATGATGTTGAGGCATCGCGTGGTGATCTTGCAACCTCAGCGCTTGCTGCTGTGGCAGGTCTGGTCCGGGCAGGACAACTGGCCGATGCAAAGTCAGCCGGCATTGGCTCGTTTCGCTGCCTGCTCTTTGACGAGCTGGGACAGGCTGGAATAGCGCAAGAATAATCAGGAGCGCCTGTGGACGCTTAGAAGCGCCTGTGGACGCTTTGCCCCCTGAACGCCTGTGCTATAATGAAATCAGGTTCTGCGAAGGGGGATACCGCCGTGCCGATTCTGACGATTTCCCGGCAAATGGGCAGTCTGGGCGATGAAATCGCTCACGAAATGGCCCGTCGTCTAGGCTGGGACTTGCTTGATCACACCCAGCTGACCAGTCGATTCTTTGCAGAAGGAATCACGGAGCGCGAACGTCATTCTCTTTCTGAAAGCGCACGGTTTTTTCTGAATGTTGCCCCTGATGGACAAACCTATATCGACCACCTCGAGCGTGGCTTGAACCAGCTAGCCGAAGAAAAATCCCTGATTTTGCTTGGTTTTGGCTCGCAGGTCATTTTTGCGGATCATGACGAGGCTGTCCATGTCCGGATCACTGCGCCTGCGGACATCCGCCTGGAGCGCGTCAAAAAGCAATTCAACGCCACAGACGAAAACGCCAGCCAGATGCTGGATCAGGCTGACCGGCGTCACCGGCGCTTTGTCGCGACTCTTTTTGGTGTCGACAGCGCCGATGAGTCATTGTACCATCTGGTCCTCAACACAGGATTTTTATCCGTTACCGAGGCAGCTGAGACCCTGACGGCCCTGCTCAACATCCGCAAGATCCGGCAGGAGCAACCAGAGCAGTCAAAAAAGCCAGTTCAGGCTGCGAATGGAAAGATCCATTTTAAAAACAAATCCGAAGCCGAGTTCGCCCGCATCCTGGACATGCACCAGATCGAGTGGAAATATGAACCACGGACGTTTCCTGTCGAATGGGACGCCGAAGGCAATGTCACCTTGGCTTTCAGCCCCGATTTTTACCTCGTCCAGTTCGACACCTACCTGGAACTGACCACCATGAACCAGCGTTATGTGACCGAGAAGAACAAAAAACTGCGCCGGGTGCGTGAGCTTTATCCCGGAACGCACATCAAGATCGTTTATAAAAGGGATTTCCAGACCCTGATCGAACGCTTCAGTCACATTGGCACGGCCGGCCAACCATGATCCTTCTGGTCTGATCCTCCGGTCACCATGTCCGAACACACTGCAGGGGAGGTTTTTTCATGAGTGAAGGCAACAACAACGCTGGCTACAAAATCCGCCAGACCCTGCTCGCAGTCCAGACGATTCAAAACCGGATCCAGGAATTGGGCCAGCAGATCACACAAGACTATGCCGGACAAGAACTTGTCCTGGTCGGTGTCCTCAAAGGGTCCCTCTATTTCATGGCCGACCTGTCCCGGGCGATTGATCAGCCTCTGATGCTGGATTTCATGACCATCGGTACCATCCCCAACACCACCAACCAGACCGGTATCGTGCGGATCACGAAAGATCTCGATGTCGATATCACCGGCAAGCACGTGCTGCTGATTGAGGACATCATCCGCACAGGCCTGACCACCGCCTATCTCGTCCAGAACCTCAAGGCGCGCCAGGCTGCCAGCGTCAAGGTCTGCTCCCTGCTGGTCAATCCGGACCAGCAATTGATCAATGTCCCCATCGCGTACAGCGGTTTTGAGATCACACAGACTTGGCTGGTCGGTTATGGCATGGACATCGGGGAAAAAGGGCGCAACCTGCCCTACATTGCCGAGATTGACCGGAACGGACGCACCTGATCGAGTCGATTGGGGGCGATGTCAGGCGAATCTGGAAGAAAACAGGGTGCCGACTGCCTTCTGCTCGAGAATGGCATCGATCGAATGGGCTTTGGAGCCATTGGCAATCACCGCATCAATCCCGGCGACATTGGCAATGCGGGCAGCCAGGATCTTGCTGCGCATCCCGCCTGTCCCGCGCACCGTTCCTGCACCGCCAGCCAGCTGCTCGATCTCGTCCGTGATCTCAGCCACATGGTCAATCAGGCTCGCCCGGTGGTTGCTGCGCGGATCGCTGTCATACAAGCCATCGATATCAGACAGAATGATCAGCAGGTCGGCGCCGGTGAGTACCGCCACCATGGCTGACAGCATGTCGTTGTCTCCAAACGTGCCATTGTGGTAGATCTCCCGTGTCGAAACCGTGTCGTTTTCATTGACGATCGGCAGGATCTGCTTTTCCAGCAACGCTTCAAACGTATTGCTGACATTCTCGCGGGATACCGCTTCATCGATATCGTCTTTGGTCAGGAGGATCTGCGCGACGATGTGGTTGTAGTCATTCAGGATCCGGCTGTACATGTTCATCAGTTCGCTCTGTCCCACCGCAGCGACCGCCTGTTTGTCACGGATGAGCTTTGGTTTTTCCGGCAGGCGGAGCTTGCCGACGCCGACACCGATCGCACCGGATGATACGAGGATGACTTCTTTGCCCTGATTCATCAGATTGGCAATGGAACGGCACAAATTTTCCATGTTGGTCAAATTGAACCGGCCATTTTCATGGGTGATGGTGGATGTGCCTACCTTGATGACAATCCGCCTGGCCTTCGAGATCTTTTCCCGTCGAACATCTGTCTTGTACATGGTCATATCGCTTCCTCATATTTTTAAAATGAAGGAGAATTCTTACTGCCTGCTGTCAGGATTTGTGATGCTGGGGCAGAGTTGTGGCAACTGGGGTCGGGATGGCTGAAGCTGGAGCAGCAAGAGCCTGGGCAAAGACATCATCCATACCGTCCACAAACACCAGCTTGACCTTTTCAAGCACCGTGGCTGGAATATCGTTGGCGTCACGCTGGTTTTCCAGAGGGACCAACACCGTGTCGATCCCGGCACGATGGGCAGCAATCACTTTTTCCTTCAGTCCGCCGATGGGCAGGATCCGGCCACGCAAGGTGATTTCACCGGTCATGGCGACGTTGCGCCGGACAGCTCTGCCGGAGAGTGCCGAAGCCAGAGCTGTTGCCAGAGTGATTCCAGCGGATGGGCCGTCCTTGGGGGTCGCTCCTGCCGGCACATGGATGTGAATGTCAGTTTTGGTGCCGAAATCTTCTGCAATGCCCAGGCTGGCAGCCCGGGTCCGGATATAAGACAAGGCCGCCCGGGCAGACTCTTTCATGACATCACCCAACTGGCCGGTCAGCTCAAGATGGCCTGTACCGGCCATGATGTTGACCTCGATCATCAGGGTGTCGCCGCCGGCAAACGTCCAGGCAAGGCCAGTTGCAACGCCGATCTGGTCCTGCTCAGAAGCTTTTTCGTACCGGAATTTCTGCTTGCCGATCAGATCAGGCAAATTGTCCGGTGTCGCTTTGATTTTCTTCTGCCCTTGCTCGGTGATCAAAATGGCCGCCCGGCGGCAAAGGTGGGCCAGTTCGCGCTCGAGCTGGCGGACTCCGGCTTCTCGGGTGTAGCCTGTGATCACACCACGCAGTCCGTCCCGCGAGATCGCAAGCTGAGCCTTCTTCAAGGCATTCTGCTTGAGCTGGTTGGGCAACAGGTGACGAGCTGCAATTTCCAGTTTTTCTTCTTCTGTGTAGCCTGACAGATGGATGGTTTCCATCCGGTCCAGAAGAGCCTGGGGAATGGTCTCAGCTGTATTGGCCGTCGTGATGAACAGGACATTCGACAGATCATAGGGGATCTCGAGATAATGGTCCCGGAAACTGTTGTTCTGTTCGGGATCGAGAACCTCGAGCAGGGCAGAAGAAGGGTCACCGCGATAATCACTGCCCAGCTTGTCGATTTCGTCCAGCAGAATGAGTGGATTATCCTTGCCTGCCTGGCGGATGGCATTGATGATCCGGCCGGGCATGGCACCAATGTAAGTCCGGCGATGGCCGCGGATTTCCGCTTCATCATGGACCCCACCGAGCGACATGCGAACGTATTTGCGGCCGAGGGATTCGGCAACAGAACGGGCGATGGAGGTCTTGCCCACACCGGGGGGGCCAACCAGGCACAGGATCGGGCCCTTGTTGGCAAAAACACCGGCATCTGAGCGGAGCTTGCGCACGGCCAGGTATTCGAGAATCCGGTCCTTGACCTTCTCCAGGCCGTAATGGTCTTTGTCCAGGATCTTTCTGGCGTGGGCAATGTCGAGGTTTTCCGGGTTCATCCTGCCCCAAGGCAGTTCAAACACCAGATCGAGGTAATTTCTCAGGACAGAGCCTTCGGGATTGCCCATCTGGGTCCTGGCCAGACGGCTGATTTCCTTTTTGACCTTGGCTTTGAATTCGGCTGGAATTGCAGTCTGCTCGAGCAGTTCAAGATAGCGTTCCTGCTCCTCCTGGGTACCCTCGTGCTCGCCCAATTCATTCTGGATTACTTTCATCTGCTCACGCAGGTAATACTCCTTCTGGTTACGTTCGATCGTCTGGCGAACTTTTTCGCCGATTTCCCGTTCCAGTTCGGCGATAGACTGCTCGCGGGTCAGAATGTCCAGCAGAAAGTCGATCCTGAGCTTGACATCTTGCATCTCGAGGATTTCCTGCTTCTCTGCGACTTGGAGGTTCAAATGGGAGGCGATGGTATCGGCTGTCTGGGAAGCATTTGAAATCGTGTTGATCAAACCAACGATTTCGGCAGAAATTCGCGCGCTGCTGGCGGCATATTTTTCAAAACGCCGGACAAGCTGGCGACGGTAGGCCTCGGTTGTGAGGTCTTCTTCTGTCTTCGGCAGTTCATACGGATGGCACTCGACGATGTAATACGGATCTTCACTGACAAAGTTCACCCAACGGGCACGCTGCAGGCTCTCGACCATCACTTTGACGGTGTCACTGTTATTGGTTTCATAGACCTGCTTAACCCGTGCCAGGCAGCCCAGTTGATAGATTTCATCCGGTTCCGGCCAGTCTGTGCCCGCATGGATCTGAGCAGAGACAAAAACAAGCTGGTCACTGTCAATAGCCGCTTTGACAGCCGCTCTGGATTTGGGACGGGCCACATCAAAACTCATGGAAATGCCGGGGAAAATCACAAGGCCACGCAAGGGAATCATCGGTACAGTCACTTGTTCCAGCGTGCTCAATTCATGTGAAGCCGGCAAACCCAGGACTTCCCGGTTTTCACTGACTTTGTGTGTCTGGGCCTTTTTCCGGGTTTTTGTTTTCTGTGATTCCATTTGTCACCTGATTCGATTGATTTTTCTTATTATACCATTGCACTGGGCTGTTTTATGTGTCATTCAACCGCTGTGCCGAGCTAGACCCACTGGATCTGACCTGCATCGGCCCGCCCTTGAAAAAAGGCCTCGAACGCCATGCGTTCGAGGCCTTTTGCAGGATAAATCCGGGGGACAGTTGATCGGGACTTATTCGATGATGGTCGAAACAGTACCGGAACCGACGGTTTTGCCACCTTCACGGATAGCGAACTTCAGGCCGGGCTCCATGGCGATGGAGGTGATCAGTTCGACGGTGATGGTGATGTGGTCGCCAGGCATGCACATTTCGGTGCCGGCCGGCAGATGAGCAACACCGGTCACGTCGGTGGTGCGGAAGTAGAACTGCGGACGGTAGCCATCGAAGAAAGGTTTGTGACGGCCGCCTTCAGCCTGGGTCAGGACGTAGACCTGGCCGGTGAACTTGGTGTGTGGCTTGATCGAGCCGGGTTTGCAGATGACCTGGCCGCGCTCGACGTCCTTGCGGGTGATACCACGGAGCAGAGCACCGATGTTGTCGCCAGCTTCAGCCTGGTCGAGCAGTTTACGGAACATTTCGACACCGGTGACGACTGTGGCACGGGGGGCTTCGGAAAGACCGACGATTTCGACAGCATCGCCAACTTTGACGATACCACGCTCGACACGGCCGGTAGCAACGGTACCACGGCCAGTGATGGTGAAGACGTCTTCAACAGGCATGGCGAAAGGCTGGTCGATCGGACGGGCCGGGGTCGGGATGAAGCTGTCAACAGCTTCCATCAGCTCGAGGATGCAGGCGTACTTCGGATCGCTCTTGTCGGTGCTGGTGCACTCGAGAACGTCGAGAGCGGAGCCCTTGATGACGGGGGTGTCGTCGCCCGGGAATTCGTAGGTATTGAGGAGCTCGCGGACTTCCATTTCGGTCAGTTCGATCAGTTCCGGGTCAGCCATGTCGCACTTGTTCAGGAAAACGACGATCGAAGGAACGCCGACCTGGCGGGCGAGCAGGATGTGTTCACGGGTCTGGGGCATCGGGCCGTCAGCAGCAGAAACAACCAGGATTGCGCCGTCCATCTGGGCAGCACCGGTGATCATGTTCTTGATGTAGTCGGCGTGGCCAGGGCAGTCGACGTGAGCGTAGTGACGCTTGTCGGTCTGGTATTCGACGTGTGCGGTATTGATTGTGATACCACGGGCTCTTTCTTCCGGAGCCTTGTCGATATTGTCATAAGAGGTGTAGCTGGCCTGGCCGCCCATTGCGAGGACCTTGGTGATCGCAGCGGTCAGGGAGGTTTTGCCGTGGTCAACGTGGCCGATCGTGCCGATATTGACGTGGGGCTTGTTTCTTTCAAATTTTGCCTTTCCCATAGGGATGATCCTCCTTTTTCCAGCACCGTCCTGCGGTGCCGTTGTAACTTATAATTCCGCCTTTTTGGCCGTCTATTCCATTTTACACAAATTAACTGTCTTGACAATCATTTGCGGCTCTTGCAGGAGGCCAGACAGCCCTCGGGTCGGTGTTCTGATACAGGTTCCGGTTATTTCTTGAGCAGGCCTTCCATGATGCTCTTCGGCACTTCTTCGAAGTGGCTGATCTGCATCACGAATGTGCCACGACCCTGGGTGCGGGAACGCAGGGCAGTGGCGTAGCCGAACATCTGCGACAGCGGGACCTTGCACTGGATGTGCTGGGCGTTGGAACGGGCTTCCATGCCTTCGATACGGCCGCGGCGGGAGCTGATATCGCCCATGACGTCACCCATGTAATCCTCGGGGACATCGATGTCGACGCGCATGATCGGCTCAAGCAGGCACGGATCGGCCTTGCGGCAGGCTTCCTTGAAGCCCATGGATCCGGCAATTTTGAACGCCATTTCCGATGAGTCGACTTCGTGGTAGGAGCCATCGACGACAGTGACGCGGATGTCAACGACCGGGTAGCCACCCAGGACACCACTGTTCATGGCTTCCTGGATACCAGCATCGATCGGCGAAATGTATTCTTTCGGAATCGAGCCGCCGACGACTTTGTTGACAAACTCGTAACCTTCGCCCGGCTGGCGGGGTTCGACTTCGAGGACGCAATGACCATACTGGCCACGGCCGCCGGACTGGCGGACAAACTTTCCGTCGGCCTTGACAGCCTTGCGGATCGTTTCCTTGTAGGCAACCTGCGGGGCACCGACATTGGCTTCGACCTTGAACTCCCTGAAGAGGCGGTCAACGATGATGTCGAGATGCAGTTCGCCCATGCCGGCGATCAGGGTCTGGCCAGTTTCCTGGTCGGTGTAGGTGCGGAAGGTCGGATCTTCTTCAGCCAGCTTGGCCAGGGCAGTCATCATCTTCTCCTGGCTGGCTTTGGACTTCGGTTCGATCGCGACGTTGATGACCGGTTCCGGGAATTCCATCGATTCAAGGATGATCGGAGCCGAGTCAACGCAGAGCGTGTCACCTGTGGTCGTGTCTTTGAGACCGACGGCCGCTGCGATATCGCCGGAGTAGACACGGTCGATTTCTTCACGGTGGTTGGCATGCATCTGCAGGATGCGGCCGATGCGTTCGCGCTTGCGTTTGCCAGCGTTCATGACATACGAGCCGGACTCGAGTTCACCGGAGTAGACGCGGAAGAAGCAGAGTTTGCCGACAAAGGGGTCGGTCATGATCTTGAACGCCAGGGCCGAGAAAGGCGCTGAGTCGTCCGAAGGACGTTCTTCTTCTTCTTCGGTTTCCGGATTGATGCCTTTGATGGCCGGAACATCGAGCGGTGAAGGCAAATAGGCGATGACAGCATCAAGCATCATCTGGACACCCTTGTTCTTGTAGGATGAACCACAGATGACAGGGGTGACCTTGCAGGCGATGGTGGCACGGCGCAGGGCAGCAACGAGCTCTTCGGTGGTGATCTCTTCACCTTCGAGGAATTTCATGGTCAGCTCTTCATCGGTTTCAGCGATGGATTCGACCATTTTCTCGCGCCATTCATTAGCCAGATCGACCATGTCGGCCGGGATCTCAGTTTCCTGGATCTGTTTGCCGAGATCGTCTCCGTACACTTCAGCTTTCATCCGGACCAGGTCAATGATGCCGACGAAGGTGTCTTCTTTACCGATGGGCAGCTGGATCGGGATCGCATTGGTCCGCAGGCGTTCCTTCATCATGCTGACCGCACGATAGAAGTCAGCACCGAGGATGTCCATCTTGTTGACGTAAGCCATACGCGGGACACCATAATGGTCAGCCTGGCGCCAGACGGTTTCGGTCTGGGGCTCGACGCCGCCTTTGGCGCAGAACAAGGTCACGGCACCATCAAGAACACGCAGCGAACGTTCGACTTCAACAGTGAAGTCAACGTGTCCGGGGGTGTCGATGATATTGATGCGGTGTTCTTTCCACTCTGCGGTGGTGGCAGCGGAGGTGATGGTGATACCACGCTCCTGTTCCTGCTCCATCCAGTCCATGGTGGCAGCGCCCTCATGGACTTCACCGATCTTGTGCACCTTGCCCGTGTAGAACAGGACGCGTTCGGTCGTGGTGGTCTTGCCTGCATCGATATGGGCCATGATGCCGATATTCCGCGTTTTATCAAGCGAGAATTTTCTAGGCACAGTAAGCTCCTTTTCCTGATCCAGTTACCATCTGTAATGGGCAAACGCGCGATTGGCGTCAGCCATACGATGCATGTCTTCTTTTTTCTTGTAAGCGCCGCCGGTGCTGTTGAACGCGTCAACGATCTCGTTGGCGAGGCGTTCGTGCATGGTGCGCTCACTGCGATTTCTTGCGAAGGAAACCAGCCAGCGCAGACCGAGGGTCTGGCGGCGTTCCGGACGGACTTCGATCGGCACCTGGTAGTTGGCACCGCCGACACGCCGGGCTTTGACTTCCAGCATTGGCATGATGTTCTCGAGGGCTTTGGTGAAGACCTCAAGGGCATCCTGGCCTGTGCGTTCCTTGACAATGTCAAACGCACTGTAGCAAATTTTCTGGGCGACTCCCTTTTTCCCGTCCTGCATGATGTTGTTGATCAGCTTGGCGACCTTGACATCATGGAAAACCGGATCAGGAAGCACTTCTCTTGTCGGGACATGGCCTTTTCTTGGCACGAGTCTTCCCTCCTATTCATGATAATGCGGCCAACCCCTCTTCAAAGGGACTGACCGATACCACAGGTACTCACGATAACGGACCGTGTTACGTACGTCTGGCCATAGCCCGCCTCTTGAGGCGAATCTATCGTCTGATGTACTGAAAACTGTAAGTCCAACCGATGGCAGCTTGTGGTTAGCGTTTGACCTTGGCTGCCTTGGGTCTCTTGGCACCATACTTGGATCGGCTCTGCTGGCGGTTTGCAACACCGGCAGTGTCCAGCGTACCGCGCACAATGTGATAGCGGACACCCGGCAGATCTTTGACACGGCCACCGCGGATCAGCACGACAGAGTGCTCCTGCAGATTGTGTCCAATACCCGGGATGTAAGCGGTCACTTCGGTCTGGTTGGTCAGGCGGACCCTGGCAACCTTACGCAGTGCAGAGTTCGGTTTCTTCGGCGTCGTGGTCTTGACCACGGTGCACACACCGCGCTTCTGCGGGGACGAGATGTCAGTGGAACGCTTTTTGAGCGTATTCATTCCCGTCTGCAGAGCCGGGGAAGAAGACTTGTAGCTCTTGGACTTGCGTCCTGCATTGACCAATTGGTTGAACGTAGGCATCAATACACCTCCTTCTCTAAAAAATTGCCACTTTCCAGATCAGCGTCCGTCAGGGTGCACAATGAGCGCACCTAACGTCTAAACAGACATAAAAAGCCCCCTTTGGGGTTAGCGGCAACTTATTGTATCACCGGTCTCTTGATTTGTAAACAAGTTTGTGATGGTGGAACCACGTCCCTTTTTCGGCTGGCTATGCTATGATAATCGTAATAAAAGTTACAGTTCCGGCTGCATGGATGGGCCGGTCAAGGGAGGCACTGTGGGCAAGATCAAGGTAGAAGTATGTGCAGGGACTTTTTGCACGATGATGGG
>JAQUEY010000257.1 GCA_028684955.1 Eubacteriales bacterium | reverse complement strand
CTGAACCTTCAACCCGCCCAAAGTACCATGGCTGAATATATTGTCTGGAACTCTCGACAACTCATCAAACTGCCAGATACGGTCTCTATGGAGGAAGGCTGTCTGACCGATCCGATTGGATTTTCACTCCACGGCATTGCCCGATCAAATATGAAACTCGGTGACCGAGTCTTGATCATTGGAGCCACTGTTCCAGGTTTGATCATTCTGCAACTAGCCAAGTTGCAGGGGGCGACCCATTTAACTGTGATCGACCCTGTTGAGAATAATAGAATTCTTGCCCGGCAACTCGGTGCTGAACATTTGATTGATCCTGCAAGCGAAAATGTGTCCGCGAAAGCGCTTTTGTATACTGAGCAGCTTGGCTATGATGTTGTTTTCGAAACTTCAAACGATTTGAAGATGTTATCGGTTGCTTCGAAATTACTGGCAAGACAGGGCATTCTCGCCTACTCCAGCGTTTATGGATTGAATTGTCAGCCGCCTATCGATATTGCCGAGCTATTTATCAAAGAGGCATGTCTAGTGCCTTTTCATATGGCGCCCTACATGCTGCCTCGCGTCAAGGCCATCATGGATAAATTGACACTCAAGCCACTGATTTCCAAGATTTTTGAACTTGAGCAGGCAACTGCTGCATTCGAAACTGCGGAAACTGGGATATATCCTCATGTTTTAATCAGAGTATCCCAGAATGGCTCGCTTAAAATGTGATCGACAGGATTCCGATACTTTTATTATTTAGTTTGATTCCTGCCTGGGTTCGATCACAAAGATTTGCTGAAGGGTGAATTCAGGCAGCTCGATCATCAGCTGATCCGAACCGGTTTGAACTTCGACCGGTCTTTCGACTGGATAAACTTGCCGGCAAGATACATCAGAGGTCGCAAACAGCTGCTCAAACCAGATATGGTCGATTTCCAGCCGGCCGGCGCGGACCGCAGGAACCGTTCCGCGGACCCGCTTGGGCAGCTGTGAGATCTGGTGCACCAGCAGCTGTTGGTCTTTGACCGCAAACCGCGTTCGCACGAGATCATTGTCGAGATTCAGCCGGATACCCGGTTGCCGCTGATTCAGGGCGACGATCGAGCCAAACAGATCATGCAGGTAGGGATAATCATCGAGGCTGGCCATGCCAAACAACTCAAAGGCTGCATAATAGGCCTGTCCCGGGCCGATCTGGCATCGCACCAGCCCTGGCCAGGCTGGCTCAGCAATGGACGGTGGCGGGCTCCACCAGTTCACCCAGTGGCTGGCATCCACCGGGGTCGCGGGCGGGATCAGCTCCACCAGCCGCTCGGCAGTTGCTTCGACCTCCAGCTGATACCATCGGGTACTGACCGGTGGTGTGGTCAATTTCAGGAGCCCTTCGGCCGGGAAGGACTCGGTGGCACGCAGATAACCGCCCCAGCCATTTTGGGCATAGTCGAGGCTCAACTCGGCCTTACAAAGACCCAGCGCCTGCCAGAACCGCTGTCTGGCACTCGACCCAGAACCGGGCCCGGAAAAATTGTCAGGTACCGTCGCAAGCAGTGTGCCACCGGCTTTCAGGTCAGCCAGCAGGCGGTCACACAGCGCGTCAGACAGGATAGCAACATCCGGCAGGAGGACGATCCCAAAACCCGCTGGAGAGGTCTGCAGGAACTGCTCCTCGGTATACAGGCGCCAGGGGATCTGCTGCTGGTCGCACAGCTTCATTGCTCCGAGAATGGCTTTCAGATGCTGGCTTTTAGATTTCAGCCGCAGGATCGAATCTTGTGGGAAATCCTGTGAACGGGCGTCCAGGGAGGGTTCACTCTGGATGATGGCGGCATAGGCCAAAGGCTCGCTACCTTGGATCTGCGGCCAGAATTGTGCGATCTCGCCGAAAGCGGCTCCGACCCGGATCGATTCCTCCATTTCCAGACTACCATCACAATGCTGGGAGCCGCTGTACATACCGACACGACAACCCTGGGCAGCGATCTCACTGAGTTCAACCACATACTGTGCAGTAGAGGGATAATTATAGACTTGGGAAAATTCGCCTGGCATCAGGAGCGGATAACGGCCCTGCGCGGTTGCCCAGGTATAAGCTGACGAATACCAATTGTCCCCCAGGATCGGCTCGCAAAACTGGTAGTCCAGCATTTTTCGCATCGCTTCCGGATAATGGCTGGCAAAATTGATCGTGATCGCCAGTTCTGGATCAATCACTTTGAGCCTGGTCTGGATATCAGTCAGGAAGGCCTGCTCATTTTCATGGAGAAAAATCCGGATTTTCTCCAGATGGCCAGGATTTTGATCAGATGGAGGCGTCAGGGGATAGCCAAAGCGCTGGGCAAATTTGCTCCGGCAGCTGTCACAATAACAAAGGGAAGATCCGAAAATATCCAGGAACAGGGCATCCGGCTGCAGCTGTGTGACAATTTCCGCCATCTGGTCCAGGCAATAGTCGCGATAATCGGTCTGATAACAGCATAGCGGCCATTTGGCATAGGTATCCCGACGTACGACGGGCTTCCCTGCCGGATCAACGACCCGCCAGGCCGGGAAATTCTCGGCAGCTCCAGCATCATATTCAATACAATAGTAAGCAACAAATTCGATGTCTTTTTCAGCGAGGATGGCCCGGACGCGTCCCGCCAAATCGATGTCCAGCCCCTGGTGGCGGAACCCCCCGGGGACTTTCGTATCATAATAACTGGCGCCCCAATGATCCTTGCAATAGAACATCATGGAATCGCAATGCAAATGGTCAATGAACGTTTCGTATTC
>JAQUEY010000256.1 GCA_028684955.1 Eubacteriales bacterium | reverse complement strand
TCATGGTCGTTTTACCGGCATCGGGGTGGGAAATGATGGCAAACGTGCGCCGGCGGCCCACTTCAGAGCCCAAAGTTTCATGCATGGCAGATTCCTCCTATTTTGAACGTCACTAGTATAGCAGGCGATTTGCCAGAGCGGCAAGGGCCGATCAGGACAGAGAACCAAACCTTTGTTTCTGTAAGAAATGATATAGTTAAATGAGAGAAATAACCCCTGTGGCATGTCAAATTCTATTTATAATGATTAGTGTTACAAACAAGCGCGGCCAGCAGACACCAGGAAACGAGTCAGCAGACGAGGGGTGACCCAATATGCTCGAGCAGATCAACATCCATCCGATCACATTCATTTCCGCTTTGTCCATGGCACTGGAACTGACAACGAGTGGCATCGCCAACCATCACCGGCGTACGGCCATCATCGCCCGCTTCATCGGCCGGCACCTCGGACTGGGGAGCTACGATGACCAGATTCTCGTCTACTCGGCCTTGCTTCATGACATCGGGGCTGCAGCGGACTGGTATGAGAAACACTACATCGTCCATGCGACTGACAATGACCATATATTCCACCACGCCGAAAAAGGCTACCAGATCCTCAAGGATTCACCCCAGCTCAATCATCTGGCTAATCCGATCCGCCATCACCATGACCGCTTCCTCGGCGGCAACCCCACCGGTCTCGCCGGACAGGACATCCCTTTGGCCAGCCGGATCATCCATCTGGCCGACCGGATCGAAGTCCTGATCGCCTCCGGCGAGCACATTTTCCTCCAGCGCGAACGAATTTTTGACCAGATCCGGCAGAGCGAGCATCTGTTTGATCCAGAACTGGTTGCTGTTTTTCGTGAGGTCAGCCAGCGCGAGGTTTTCTGGCTCGACGTAGTCAATTTGAACATCGAAAGCCGCTTTTTCTCTGATCTGGCTTTCTGGGACAAATACACCTTTGAAATCGATGACCTGATCCATGTGGCGAATGTCTTCTCCAGCGTGGTCGACTCGACCTCCCATTACACCGCAGCCCATTCCCAGAATGTTGCGAAAGTCGCACAGGAGATGGCTTTGATCCGCGGTTTTTCCAGTGATGAGGCCAAGCAGATGTATCTGACCGGTCTGGTCCATGACCTCGGGAAACTGGCCGTGCCCAACGAGATCCTCAACAAACCCGGAAAATTGACAACCGAAGAGCGCGAAATCGTCAAACAACATCCCTATTATTCCCAGCGGATCCTGGAACGGGTCGAAGGGTTTGGCCACATTGCCAATTGGATTGGCACCCATCACGAGACCCTCGATGGCCATGGCTATCCATTCCAGTTGCAGGAGAGGGAGATCGAATTGTGCAGCCGGATCCTGGCAGTGGCAGATATCTTCAGTGCCCTGGTGGAAGACAGGCCATACCGGGCCGGGATGAATCCCCCGGATGCACTGGCAGTTCTCCGGGAGATGGCGTTGCAGCAAAAGGTCGACACCCGTTTGGTTGACGATGTGGCAGACAATCTCGACGCCCTTGCCGCACAGGTATCTAAATTCCGTACTTGACGCAATCCGATCTGTACAAAGTGATTCCGCCCCATAAAAAAGCCGCCCCGGATCACTCTGGAGCGGCTTTGTGCTGGAACTCGTGAAGCGTTCGTTTACTCCTGGATGCCGGGGATCTTCGGCAGGTGCTGGAGGCTCTCATTGAGCTCCTCGTCGGATGGAATGTAGTCGACCATGGCACCACTGCGATACTGCATGTAGGCAGACATGTCGAAATAGCCGGTGCCGGACAGGCCGAACAGAATGGTTTTAGCTTCACCAGTCTCCTTGCATTTCAAGGCTTCGTCGATGGCGGCCCGGATGGCATGGCTGGATTCCGGTGCAGGCAAGATGGTTTCGGACTGGGCAAATTGCAGGGCTGCCTCAAAACAGGCATTCTGGCCATAGGAGCGGGCTTCGTCGAGATAACCATCATGGTAGAGCTTGCTGATGATCGGCGACATGCCATGATAGCGCAGACCGCCGGCATGGATGCTGGAAGGCTTGAAGTCGCAGCCCAGGGTGTACATCTTGGTCAGCGGGGTGACCCGGCCCGTGTCGGCAAAGTCGTAGGCGTACCGGCCGCGGGTCATCGAGGGACAGGAGGCCGGCTCAACTGCGATGAAATACGGATTGGCCTTGCCCTGCAGCTTGTCGCCCATGAAGGGGGCAATCAAGCCACCAAGATTGGAGCCGCCACCGGCACAGCCGATGATGATGTCCGGATAATCGCCGATTTTTTCGAAAGCAGCCTTGCTTTCCACGCCTATGACTGACTGGTGCAGCAGGACTTGGTTCAAGACCGAACCAAGAACATAGCGGCAATTGGGCGTCTTGACTGCCGTCTCGATGGCTTCGGAGATCGCCATGCCAAGGCTGCCGGAGGTCGTCGGATCCTGGGCCAGGAGCATACGGCCTACCTCGGTCGTTTCCGAGGGGCTGGCAATGATTTTGCCGTCAAAGGTCTCGATGACCGCCTTGCGGTAGGGCTTCTGGTGGAATGAGACCTTGACCATGAACACGGTCAGGTCGATGCCATAGAGCTTGGAGGCCATGGCCAGAGCGGTACCCCACTGGCCGGCACCTGTTTCTGTCGTCAGGTGGGTGATACCCTGCTCCTTGGCATAATACACCTGGGCCACGGCAGAATTGAGTTTGTGACTGCCAGATGTGTTATTACCTTCGAATTTGTAGTAGATTTTGGCGGGTGTGCCCAGGGCCTTTTCCAGATTGTAGGCGCGGCAGA
>JAQUEY010000255.1 GCA_028684955.1 Eubacteriales bacterium | reverse complement strand
AGGGTCATTTTTGCACATTTTGTCATTTTACATAACAAAAAGTTGCTCATTTCCGCAAACGTTATCGATTTAGCCATAATAAAGGGCAAACGTTTACAAAAACGCGGTCCAAAATCGTTCGGAATCGTTTTCGATAGTCAATTTGACAGGTTTAACCAATCATACTTTAATAAATTTCGGGACGGCGGTGCAAAAGCAGCGGTAATTCGCGGCGGACCTTGTCCACCAGGCCAAGGTCGATGGTTTCCAGAAAGCTGCCAGGCGACTGGCTCAGCTGGCGGATGACATTGCCCCAGGGGCCTGCCAGGATGGAATGACCCCAGGACTGGTAAGTGGTATCTGGATTGCGGGCTGGTGCACAGCCCAGCGTGAAAACCTGGTTATCGATCGCCCGGCTTCTGAATAACACCTCCCAATGGGCCGGTCCGGTCGTCTGGTTGAATGCGCCGGGGACCAGGATCAGTTTCGCCCCATCGAGGACCATCCGGCGCGCCAGTTCAGGAAAACGGAAATCGTAGCAGATGCAAAGGCCAATCGGGCCAAACTCGGTTGCAAAAACAGTGGCGGTCTGGCCGGGTGCGAGGGTGTCAGATTCTTTGAAATATTGGCCCCCTTTGATGTCGACATCGAAAAGGTGGGCCTTGCGATGGTGAGCAACGGGGTGGCCCGAGCGGTCTAACACAAAGGATGTGTTGTAGACGAGGCCTGCGGTATCACGCTCAGGAATCGAGCCGGCCACGAGCCAGACCTGATGCCGGGCAGCCAGGCTGGACAACAGCTGCACGGCCTGTCCGTCGGCTGACTCTGCATAGGTGTGGAACAGATCCGTCTGGTAGGGGCACAAAAACATCTCTGGCAGGACGATCAGGTCTGCCCCCTGCCCCGCCAAGCGTGCGATGGCCCGGGCAGCTGTCTTGAGGTTTTTGTTCTTGTCATCAGTCACCATCATCTGGACGGCGGCGATTCGCAAATCCATGCTAATCCTCCGGGGATGCTTTTTTCTGGGCAAAGGCGGTTCAACCAAGGGCTGGTAAAACCTGTCAGCTCAGCCGCCAAACAAGCGGGCAATCGGACCGATCACGGTGTTGAGATCCTGGATGGACTGGTTGAGTGTCTCGATGTCGATGCTGTCGATCTTGGCAGTGGCCTGTCCCAGACTCTCCTGGCTCGACTCGACCAAAATGTTGATGTTTTCGACCATGCCAGTCCAGTCAGCCTTGGCCAGGTCTGCTGTCACCGTCTCAATGTGCTCGATCGTGCGGTTGACCTTGTTAAAGGTGGACCCCAGGAACACAGCCAGGACGGCCAGGGCGATGGCCAGGAACAGGGCCAGGAAGCGAAACAGTTGCAGTTGCTTTTTCATCAACTTCAGCTGCTCCGCGTTCTGGTTCTGGAGCTCGCTCAGAGCCTGGGCCAGGACACTCGTATCAGGCAGATGGGTATCCGGATCTGTCATGCTCCTACCTCCCACATTCAAAACGTCACGGGCGCATTTTCTTCAAAATCTTGGGCTGGACAAACCATTGCAGCTGACCCTGCCCTTTCCAGATGGCCTGGCCATTGCCCAGTGGATCCCAGGTAAAAGGGTCAAAATCGAAGCAGGCAACGGCGCCTTTTTTAAATGGCAGAAGGCAGTTGCAGAGGCGCTGGCTCCAGTGACCCCAGTAGGGCTCGTGGCCGACCAGGACCAGGCTGGTTGCAGGACCGAGGGTCTTGGCCGCCTGGACGAAACTGGGCCAGTCCCCGGCGGCGATGAACTCGTGCTGGGGCAGGTCGTCTGGCACACTGAAATCTCTGGCAGCCAGGCTATCCCTGAGGATCTCGGCGGTCTCCCTGGCCCGGATCAAGGGGATGGTCCAGATGACCAGTTCTTTCTTTTCATCCAGCAACAGACTCAGCTGGGACAGTGAACGGGCCAGTTTTTTTCTGCCGTCGTCGGTCAAATGGCGAGCGGCATCGTCAGCTGGACCGGTTGCATCTTCGGCTTCACCATGACGGAGCAGGATCAAGTCCATGCGGCACGTGTCTCCTTCCCTCGCAATATGAAAGTGTGGTTCCTCTCAAGCTCGAATAACGGTAAAATGAACTCATAGGGGGGCCAGGGCAACATGGCACAGAATCGGACCGGTGCACTCTTTTCCATATGCAGGGCCATCGTCCGCTGGCGGTACCCCTACCGCTTTGCGCTGCCAGCCCAGAGGCCTGAACCTGCTGTTTATGTGGTGCATCACCAGAACCTCAAAGGACCGCTTCTCAGTATGGCCTGGTTCCCGGTTGCCGTACGCCCCTGGGTGCTGAATGTCTTTTTCAGCCAGCGAGCGTGCTTTGACCAGTACTACCATTATACCTTTACCCAGCGCCTAAAAATACCCAAAGTTCTGGCAGCCATCCTGGCTTGGCCACTTTCTTTTATCATTGCCGGCGTCATGCACTCGATGCTGGCCATTCCGGTCCATCGCGAAACCGCAGCGGTGATCACGACTTTCCGGGAAAGCCTCGCAGCGCTTTCAGCCGGCGAAAGTCTCTTGCTTGCCCCTGACATCGATTACGCTGACGACCGGACAGAAGTAGGCGACCTGTATGACGGCTTTCTCGATTTGGAGCGTTTTTACCATCGAAAAACTGGCCATCATCTTCCCTTCATCCCGATGCAGATCAATCATCAGAACCGGCAGATCGTCTGCGGTGAGCCGCTGTATTGCCCTGATTCCATTCCTTTCAGAAAGGCCAAACCTGATTTGTACCAGAAGCTGAAAGCCAGGCTCTGACAGGATTG
>JAQUEY010000006.1:42223-44618 GCA_028684955.1 Eubacteriales bacterium | reverse complement strand
GCCCGCCTTGCACCGAGGACGATCCCAGTCAGCAGACTGATGATGAACTGGAAGGTAAACGGTATTGCCAGGATTGGCAGGGAAACCTTGGCCCCAATGATTGAAAGCACAGCAAATAACGAGACCAAAGTCATGTCTCGGGTGGACAGTTTCATGGCAATCTCCTTGTTGGAATGTATAGAAAATAAATTCAAAAAACTATGGCACTAGAAATCCCGCTCCGGCGAGGCAAAAACGACCTGATTCCGGCCTTTGGCCTTGGCCTGGTACAGGCACTGGTCTGCCTTGGCGATCAGTGTTTCCAGCGTATCTTGACGCTCATAGCTGGCTACACCAATGCTGACTGTCACTTGTCTGTCTCCCAGGATCGTGCTGGCAGCGACTTTCAGGCGCATGCGCTCAAACACACCAATGGCCTGTTCCAAGGCTGTATTAGGCAAGATGACCAGGAATTCCTCAACGCCATAGCGGCCGTCAGGGCTTGCAACTGGGTTTTCTCCAGTTCACTCATCAGATTCTCTACGCGAGCTTTCTTGTCCGTGATGTCAAAAACGATTCCTGCAGCCAGGATCGCCCGTCCCTGCTCATCGCGCTGAGTCACGCGGCCCCGGTCTTGAAACCATTTCCAGTTGCCTGACTTGTCCTGGATCCGGTACTCACACTCGTAGATTTCCGATCGGCCAGACAATGCATCCACCATGGCCTGCATCATTGGCCCGTAATCATCAGGATGGACTTAGTCCGTAAAAAAGGTGTAGTGGACCTTCTCAGGCAATTCATCCATCGTATAACCCAGGACTTGGACTTTCAGCGGATTAAAAAGGACACGCCCAGTCGTGAAATTGAGGTGCCAATGGCCCAGATTGCCCGACCAGGCAAACTCGAACCGGGTTTCACGCTCCTTTTCCGTCAGCAGTTCCTTGTTGAAAGCATGTAGTTCCTTGGCCATTTCTCGAACTTCTTCACATGAAAGCTGATCGATTCGATGCATGCGCGATCCTCCTGGTGTCTTTTGTAGTATGTCTTGAAACAATCAGTTTGTCAACTTAATTTTCTTTTTAGTTTACTAACTTGATAATGCTGCTGTTTTAGACTATTCACGATCAATGGTACCCGAGCAAGCCACGTACCGAAACGTCTCCTGCCGAAACTTGGATGAACTCTCCATCGGATCTTCGCACCAGCAAATCGCCCCCCGGGGCAATTTGCTCCGCCAATCCGGTCCAGATGTCACCATTTGCGTCATGGACTTCGACCGGCCTGCCCAAGGTCGCACAGATTGCGCGATAATCGTTGAGCCAGGAAACCTTTGCCAAATCGATACCAGATTCCAGAGATTCAGCTTGAAACTGTGGCCAACGGTGGTCCCATTCAGCCAGAACGGCCATGAGCAGTTCGATCCGGTTCAGGGGATGCCCTTTTTCTGCAGTCTCGCTGGATAGGATCGCGAGGTCCAGGGACGTCGCAATCGCCTGCAAATCCTCCGGGAAATCCAGCGTATGCACATTGATGCCGATGCCAACCACAACAGCCGCAACCTGGTTTTCCTCAACCAGCATTTCAGTCAGGATACCGCCGACTTTTCGTCCATCCGGCAGAATCACCAAGTCATTGGGCCATTTCAGCTGAATATCCAGACCCGTCCAGTCACGCAAGGCAGCGACTGTGCACAGACCAGCAAAAAGCGTGATTGGCGCGAGTCGCTCGGGAGGCAAGTCTGGCTTGAGCAACAGGGAAAACCAGAGCCCCTCCCCAACAGCGGAGCGCCAGTTCTTACCACGTCTGCCGCGACCGGCCGTCTGCTCTTCTGCCACGTAGACTGAACCCGTCGGATCGCCCACATCAGCGCCACGACGAGCGGCGAGGTTGGTGGAATCGACACTGGCAAATGCATGCGCTTGCGGCGTGATCGCCTGCCAATTTTTTCTCGCAAAGGCCGCCGCGAGCAGCGGCTCCATAAGCAGGTCCGGGAAAAAGGCCAGCCGATAGCCATGATGCTTGACGCTATCGATCGGCAAGCCAGCGGTAGCCAAAGACTGGACCGCCTTCGAAACCGCCGTCCGGCTGACACCCAGGTCCTGAGCCATGTCGGCACCAGAAACATAGTCCTGTCTGGACAAATACGCGATGGCGAGTTGTTTGAGAATTTTGCTTTTCATGGATTCCATCTTACCATGCAGCCGTTGCCAGGGCGAGTGACCAGAACAGATCTGCGCGCGCGAGGCGCGAGAGCGAAGGGTGGCGTGGGCGCGAGAGCGAAGGAGCAGGATGGCACCGTTTGTGGTATTTTACGCGAACGGGGCCAGACTTGGCGCGAAGGCCGACCCCTTTTGCGGAAATTTCCGCACTGGTGGCCAGACTTGGTACCCTGCGCCTGCGCCCGCCACGATCTCGC
>JAQUEY010000006.1:0-42123 GCA_028684955.1 Eubacteriales bacterium | reverse complement strand
CTCGCGCCCGGCCGCGCCCATTTTCGTAGCCATGGCTATTGACTCGGAAACGTTTATGGTCCATCATGACAGCAGGATTTTGAAACAATCCGATTGAGTTTTCCGGATTGGCACCCAGCCATCCCGGCGAATTGATTCACAACTCGAAACCTGATGCTGCAAGGACCGCTCTGGTGTTTCAGGCAGAAGGGGACGCTCATCGAAAACAGGGCATACGGGGCCCTTTTTGCTTTGGCGTCTGATCATCACGCTAAGGCAGGAAGGGCTTTTTTGACGCCCGCTGCAGCGCCGAGAAAAGCCCTGGTCACAGGGCACCAGGAGGTCGAACCGTGAATCGCATCGCCGTGATCAGTGCCATTTTGGAAAATCCAGGGTCCAGCCAGCATCTGTTCAATGATGTGGTCTCCGCTTACCACGACATCGTTCGTGGGCGGATGGGGATCCCGTTTGATGAACATCAGATGGCCGTGATCAGCCTGACCCTTGTGGGTCCAGTTGACCGTATCAACAGCCTGACGGGCAAATTGGGGTCGATCCCCGGCGTTCAGGTCAAAGCTGCCATTTCCCGTAAATCCGTTTGATTTGAAAGAGGAGAACCATGCCAGTCGAGGAAACCAAATTGCAGTCCGTCAGCTTCATCGATCCCGATTACATCCGAAAGACCTTGCAAGATGCAAAGACAGCCAGTGAGCAGGAAATCAATCGCATCTTTGAGAAGGCAGCGTCTTTTGCCGGCCTGACCCATCATGAGGTAGCTGTTCTGCTGAAAATGACCAAGCCTGAACACGAGGAACGGCTGTTCCACATTGCCCGCAAAATCAAGGAAACCATCTACGGCCAGCGCATCGTCATTTTCGCACCGCTGTATGTCAGCGACCATTGTGTCAATGAATGCCGCTATTGTGGTTACCAGTGCGGCAATGATTTCAATCGCCGCCAGTTGTCCCAGGAGGAGGTCCGCACCGAGGCTGAGGCCATCATCCGGCTCGGGCATAAGCGCATCGCTCTTGAAGCTGGTGAAGATGACGAAAAGTGTGATATCAACTACATCCTCGACTGCATCAAAACCGTTTATGACTCCAAGGTGGATAATGGCGAAATCCGCCGTATCAATGTCAACATCGCCGCCACTTCGGTTGAAAATTACGAAAAACTCAAGGCAGCCAATATTGGCACCTACATCTTGTTCCAGGAATCCTACGATCCTGAGGTGTATGCCTATTACCACCCGTCGGGACCCAAGAGCGATTATGCCTGGCATACCACGGCGTTTGACCGCGCCCAGCAGGGCGGCATCGACGATGTCGGCGGCGGCGTGCTGTTCGGCCTGGGCGATCCGCTTTTCGAGACGCTGGCACTGATGCTGCACAATGAACACCTGGAAAAAACCTGGAAAGTCGGTTTCCACACCATTTCCGTGCCACGCATCCGCCCAGCCAAGGGCACCGAAAACCAGCCTTACCCCTATGCCATCGATGATGAACTGTTTAGAAAACTCGTGGCGATCATCCGCATTGCCGTCCCTTACACTGGCATTATCATTTCTACGCGCGAGTCCGCCAACATGCGCAAGGATCTGATCGACTGCGGCATCACCCAGATGAGCGCTGAATCGGCCGTCGGGGTGGGTGGCTATGCAGTCAACAAAATCAAGAAGAAATCAGCAGCCATCCAGTTTGCGCTCAGCGACGAACGCAGCGCCGGCGAAATCATCGGCTGGATGATCAGTGAAGGCCTGATTCCCAGCTATTGCACCGCCTGCTACCGGATGAGCCGGACAGGCGACCGTTTCATGCAGCTGGCCAAGAGCGGCCAGATCAAAAACGTCTGCCAGCCCAATGCCCTGGCTACGCTGGCTGAATACTTGCTTGACTACGGTGATGATGATCTCCGCGATAAAGGTTTTAACCTGATTGACAAGGAAATGGAACGAATCACTCGCCCGGATATCCAGGAATTGACGAAAAAGAACATCGCCAAAATCAAAGTGGGAGAACGGGACAAATATTTATGAGCCTGCCAGCGACCCATCTCTTGGTAACCAGTCCTGAAACAACCGCCCTTTCAACATTGATCCTGTCTGCACCGGAATTCCTGCGCAGGCTTGCGAAGCTGGCCTCTGGCATCGCTCTCGACGCTTCTGAGCTGGTTCAAATCATCGAAACAGCCCGGGCTGACGCAAAGCTGCGTGAAAACCTCTGCCAGACAGCATCTGACCTGCGTGACCGGATCTATGGCCGCCGTGTCTTTTTCCGCGGGCTGATCGAATTTTCCAATTTTTGCGCCAACGATTGCTACTATTGTGGCATCCGGGCGGGGAATGGTACCGTCAACCGCTATCGCCTGAGCCAGGATGAGATTCTCGCGAGCTGCCAGACCGGTTATGAGCTTGGCTACCGGACGTTTGTCCTTCAGAGTGGTGAAGACCCCTATTTCACAGACGACCGCATGGTCGCAATCATCCAGGATATCCATAACCGTTATCCCGACTGTGCGATCACGCTGTCCCTCGGTGAAAAAGACAGGGTCAGCTACCAGCGATTCTTTGATGCCGGGGCCAACCGTTACCTGTTGCGCCATGAAAGTGCGACACCTGAGCATTACGCCCTGCTCCACCCAGCCGAACTCGACCTTCTGAACCGCAAGCGCTGTTTGTTTGATCTCATGGACATAGGCTACCAGACCGGTGCCGGGTTCATGGTCGGACCACCCGGTCAGACTGCCGAACACCTGGCCAACGATCTGATTTTCCTGCGCGAACTCCAGCCACACATGGTCGGCATCGGGCCCTTCATGCCAGCCAGCAACACCCCTTTTGCCAATGAACCGGCTGGTAGTGTCGAGGACACCCTGATCATGGTTGCCCTCACGCGCCTGACCCTGCCCGCAGCCTTGATTCCAGCCACCACCGCACTCGGCTCACTCGATCACAAGGGGCGGGAAAAAGGCCTCAAAGCCGGCGCCAATGTTGTCATGCCCAATCTGACGCCAACAGTCAACCGCAAGGATTACAGTCTCTATGACGGGAAAATCTGCACGGGGGATGAAGCGGCCGAATGCCGCATCTGCATCGAAAGCCGGATTCGCAGCGTCGGTTTTGACATTGACCTCTCGCGCGGCGATCACCTGACTTACAATCCGTAAGGTTGTCAGATCCGCATGACAGGGCTTGTCAATTACCCGTGCCAAATTCGCGGGTGCGGTACTCTGAAGGGGATACACCCAGGATTTTCTTGAAAGCAGCTGAGAAGTATTGCTGGGATTTGTAGCCAACCTGGCTGGCGATCTCATACATCCGGATCTCCGGTTTGGCCAGGAGCTGGAGTGATTTCTGGATCCGGTACTTGGCCAGGTAATCGACAAACGTTTCGTTGGTGTCCTGCTTGAAAATTTTGCTCAAATAACTCGAGCTGACAAATAGAGCTTCGCAGATCCGGCGAAAAGACAGATCGGGGTCGCTGTAGTGGTCGGCTATGTAGGTGACAGCCCGCTCTGTCAGCGGATTGACAGGGCGGACTTGTTCATGGGTCCAGTTGTCATAGCGAACCGGGATCAGCGTCCAGTCCCGTCCGAAACGGTCCTGGTCCAACTTGATGTCCAAGTCGAGCGTCTGGCGCATCGCCTCTGCCACAGCCCGGGGCAATTGCTGCCAGACCCCTGGATTCTCCACTTTAACGAGGGCAAACAAATTGTACTGGCTATCTGCGGTGCAGACAAAAGGCCCACACTCCGCCAATTTCTCCTCGAAAATGTTCTGGATCGCAAATCGCAGCAGCTGACGGTCCCATTCACCATTACTCCCCAGCCTGCTCTGGCGGCTCTGGCGCAACAGGCAAAAATGGTCATACCCGTTCTGCAACTTGTGAAATCCGAGCATTTCGTCGATTTCTTCCTGGACAAGCTTTCCCTGGATCAGCTGCTGGAGAAACTGTTCCCTGAGCACAGTCATGTTTTTATGGAGCTGGGTTATTGCAAAATCGTATTGTTCCTTGCTGCGCCGCTGGCGATCCATTTCCTTGCGGATTCGCTCCACTGATTCGAGCAGGCGATGCTCTTTGACGGGCTTAAGCAGGTAGTCACGCACACCTAGGTTGATCGCTTGCCTGGCAAAGTCAAACTCATCATGTCCGGTAACGATGATGAATTCCAAATCCGGGGCAATCACCTTGGCTTTTTCGATCAGGAGCAGACCAGAAAGCTGGGGCATCTGAATGTCAACCAACATCAGGTCAGGCATGGTTTTGGAAATCATGTCCAGGGCTTCCAGGCCATTGGCGGCCAGGCCGCAGACTGCAAAGCCATACTGGCTCCAGTCGATCAGCGTGGCCATGCCTTCCCGGATCACCCGTTCATCATCGGCTATCAGGACTTTATAGGGCATCGGTGTTGTCTCCTCCCGGGTTGAATCGCTGGCTGGACGGATCATCTCTGGCAGGCAAAACAGGCAGACGCAGGGTCACCTCGGTGCCCTGGTTTGGTTCGCTCGCAATGGTCATGCCGTAGCGACCGCCATAGCTCATGGTCAAACGCTGCTGGACGTTGCTCAGGCCATGCCCGCGTGCTGGGTCCAGGTCGCTTTTCTCGGTGAGGCTCTGCATAAGCTGTTCGAGCTTTTCTTTGGCTATGCCGCGGCCGTTGTCGCGAATAACAATCAGCAGGAGATCCGCTTCCATTCTGGCACGGATCACGATCTGGCCGGGATTGCCACTTTCCTTGATGCCATGGTACAAGGCATTCTCTACAATCGGCTGCAAAATGGTCTGCATGACCGGCAAATGGCGCACCTCCGGGTCGATCTCCAGCTGGTAATCGAGTATATCCCGGTAGCGTAATTTCTGGATTTTGAGGTAACTTTCGACGTGCGAAACTTCTGTTTCCACTGTGCCCAGTTCGTGATTGGCGGAAAATCCAACCCGGAACAGGTCTGACAAAGCATCCACAGCTTCGACAATATCATTGGCACCATAGCGTCGTGCCATCCAATGGATGGTTTCCAGGGTATTGTACAGGAAATGGGGCTTGATCGAAGCCAGCAGGGCTTTGACCTCTGCCTTGCGTTTGCTGGACTGTTCGATATAGACCTGGTCGATCAGGCGCCTGAGCTCAGCAACCATCTGGTTGAAGCTCTCTGCCAGATCCTCGAACTCATCCTGCGTGTCTGGCTGGTAGGAAACCAGCAGATTGCCATGCTGGGCTTCAGACATCAACCGGCGCAGATCCTCGATCGGCTTGACAAATTGCTGGATCGTATAACGGGAGTGGGCCACAAAGAACAACATGAAAACCAGGCTACTCAGGACGCCCAGAGAGAGGGTCAGGTATTGCTGGGTGAAAAAGGGCCGCAATGGCATGAAATTGACGATGGTCAAGGGGATATCTGTCAAATTGCGTTCAGATTTCAGGTAGTTGCGGTTGTCGGTGCCAGCCAGTTCATCATAGCGCAACGGCGAATTGACCAGCGTACCACCTGGAGTGACCAGGTAGGTCTGGCCGCCCTGCTGACCGTAAGCGGCTGTTAACAGGTTGCCAAGATCCTCTCCCTGGATGGTCAGGTTGGCCACTGCCACGGGTTTGCCATCCGGGTCACAGATGGCCCTGCTGACTGACAGGCTGCTGGCGTAGTGCGGTTCACCTGCCAAAAGTGGGTTTTCCCCCGCATTGTAGATGAAATAGTGCGTTTGTTCCGGTTGGTCCAGTGAGGCCTCATACCAGTCAGCCAGGAGTGTCCGATCCGGCGGCTGGGGATGAGTGTGTGTGCACAGGAACAGCTCATTCTGATACAGGACGGTCAAATGGCTGATGCTGTCAATCGAAGACGCATAACCACCAATCAGGATCTGGAGGTTTTTCAAGTCGGCCTGGGGAATCAACTGGCTGGAATGGAAATCGCCGGCTGCGATCAAGTCCAGATCTTTTTCCAGAAAGGAAAGCAAGGCCTCATAGCGGTCGAACTTGGTCGTGACGGCATTTTCTGCTTCATCAAGGACGGACCCCGCCTGGTCGACAATGGTCCAGTAAGAGGTGATCCAGTAAATGAAGTTCAACAGGATGAAAAGCGCAAGAACAGGCAAAACAACCATCAAGGCGAAGGTTTTCAGCAATCGGTTCTTGATGCTGTTGCGCATGCCGTTATGCCTTTCAGAGACAGGATGATCAGATTATACCTTGTTGTCCGGAACTTTTTAAGACTTGTCCGACAGTCTCGTGGGAAATGCGGTCGACTATATGCTGGGCGATGGCATGGTGGGCCAGGAGACGCAAAGTCCAGCGGTTTTTGCCGGCAGGTGGAACCGTCTGGCTGAGAGCGATGATCCGGGTGCGGACATCCGGTGTAATTCTCATGCCAGTGGTTGTTCTGGACCTCGGTTTACGATTGATGGCTGCCTCCAGGCCCAGCAATGAATAACGGCGCCGAATGGTGTGGACCGTCTGGGAGTTGATTCCAATTTCCTGCGCAATGGCCTGTTCACTCAGTTTCTTGCCGGGACGATGCTCATCTGCCAGAAGCAGGACGCGGACATGCATGCTGGCTCTGCGGTCGAGTCGTCCATGAATCAGCATGGCTTCCAGTCTGGCTCGTTCGGCAGGCGAAAGGTTCACACGGTATTTGATGATAGGCATGGCAAACTCCTCCTTTAGTTCCAGTTCGTCTCGATGTTTTGTTGGTTGATGACAATTTGCTGGACCAGAACCTCGTCCGGAAATGACTCTTCACGCGAGAGGGCGATGCAGATGTCCATGGCCATACTGCCCTGGAGGGCTGTCTGCTGGGAAATCGTAGCAGTCATTTCGCCCTGCCGGATGGCCTGCAGCGCCTGGTCCGATGCATCAATACCAAATACCTGGACAGAACCAGTCAGGCCGGCCGTGCGCAGGGCTTTGATTGCACCGATCGCCATCTCGTCATTCTGGGCGACGATGGCATCCATCTGTTTGCCAGCCAGGAGCCAGTTGGAGACTATGGTTTCTGCCCGGTCTGCATTCCAGTCGGCATTGAGCTCGGCAACAATCCGGACATTTGGCTGGCCAATAAGCTCTGTGCGGTAACCCTGATAACGTGCATCGGCTGCCTGGGATCCGACAGGTCCGCGCAAGACAGCCAGATCCCCCTGATACTCGATGGCCTCGAGGCAGGCCGACAATTCGAGCTGGCCGCTTACACGGGCATCCGTCCCGACATAGCAGTCGTAAAGCGTTGGATCGTCCACCCGCTGGGTGACGAGAACAACTGGCAGCCCGCTGGCCATCGCCTGCCTGAGGACAGACTCCAGTCCAGCTGCAGCTGCAGGTTCGATCATTAGACCGTCGATGCCATCCTGGAGCAAGGTTTCGATCTGTCCAGCCTGGCGAGCCGTGTCTTGCTGGGCATCCATCACGATCAGTTCCACATCCAGTTCGTTGGCCCGGGCGCGTGCCGCCGAGGCCAGGGTGTTTGTGAAGTGATTGGTCAGATGGCTCATGCAGAGAGCATAGCGCGGCTGGCCTTTCTCCGAGCAACCTGTTAATGCCAGTGTCGGCACCAAGGTGAGCAAGATGACCAGCAGGATGGATTTGATGTGTGCTTTTGTACTCATGTCGTAAGCTTAGCAAGCTTGTCTGCTTTTTGTCTTTACACGAAATTCCACAAATTTTATCGAATATTCCATTTGACATATTATGGTCAAATGACATTCAGAAAATTGGATACAAAAAGACCGTCCCCCTCGCGGGAGACGGTCCTGGGTGAAGCGATGCTTCGGCTGATTACCAGCTGTTGTTGTTGTAGCGCTCGTTGTTGCGCTGCTGCTTTCTGGCTCTGCGGCAATCTGGGCAGCGGAGGGGCTCATTGGTGAAGCCCTTTTCAGCGTAGAAAGCCTGTTCGCCTTCGCTGAAGATGAATTCGACTCCGCAGTCTTTGCAATTGAGTGTTTTGTCCGGCATGATGGTGTGCCTCCTTCAAATTTTTCGGGCATTTTCTATCGACGACCTTGAAGGTTCTCGCCAATTGACCTGTCCGATGGTTCAAAGCAGGCTATGGGATCCTTGTGCGTACAGATTAGAGCATGACCTTGTGCAATCGTACCATAGCCCGTGTCGTCTGGCAAGCCAATCGGGTTTTGGCACGCAATAGTCTGGCAATCTGACGATTCTCAGGCTATTTTTTGTGCATATTGCATCACGTATCGTCCCGTTCGATCTCTATTGCAGCCATTTTCTGTTCAATTTGTGGACGATCTCCACGGTCTGTCTTGACTGCTGCAATCTCATCAACAACCTCGATCCCATCGACAACCTGGCCGAAAGCGGCATATTGGCCATCGAGATGGGGCGCTGCTGCATGCATGATGAAAAACTGTGACCCTGCTGAATCAGGATGCATGGACCGGGCCATCGAAATGACGCCGCGGGTGTGGCGGAGCTGGTTTGTGACGCCATTGCTGGAGAACTCGCCTTTGATCTGGTAGCCGGGACCACCTGTGCCTGTGCCTTGGGGGCAACCACCCTGGATCATGAACCCGCTGATGACCCGGTGGAAAATCAAACCATTATAGAAACCAGCTTCTGCAAGGTCCGTGAAGTTTTTGACAGTCTGGGGGGCATTGTCGGGGTCGAGCTTGAGCCGGATTTTCTTGCCGGACTCCATCGTTATGTTCGCGTAGATAGCCATTGGCATGTCCTTTCAATGTGTTTTTTTCATTTTACCACAGGGCAGTCGACTGGGACACGAATCTGTCAGGAGGGATTCTCCGCCTGGATGAGCAGGTGATTGCGGGTTTCCCAAAGGGCCAAGGTCAGGTCAACATAGTAGCTCTGTGGATTTTCGAACCGTTTGAGGGATTCCCAGAGCCGGTCCAGCTCATGGGCACAGTCTTTGCGGATCTCTTCAATGGAACGGTGCGGATAGACCAGTTCACCCGCAACGAAAACGGGTTCCAGCAGGGAGCGGACGGTGAAGTTGGTCAGGGTCTTGCGTTTCCAAGTATGGAGTGGATCGAAAATCTCATAAGGGTGATCTTCGGTGATGGTTTCCTCGGCCAGTCCGATGACATCGGCAATGGCTTTGCCACTGCTTTTGTCATAGAAGCGCCAGACAGATTTATTGCCTGGATTGGTGATTTTGGTGGCATTTTCCGAGAATTTCATCCGTGGGATGACCTGCCCCTGGTCCTCGATGGCGGCCAGTTTGTAGACGCCGCCAAAGACTGGTTCAGCCCTGGAGGTGATCAGGCGTTCGCCGACGCCAAACGAATCGACTGCTGCGCCTTGCACGATCAGGTCACGAATGATGTACTCGTCCAGTGCATTGCTGATGGTGATCTTGCAGTCCGAAAGACCAGCCTGGTCCAGCATTTCACGAGCCTTGACGGTCAAATACGCCAGGTCACCGCTGTCAATCCGGATCCCGCGTAAACGGTATCCCATCGGTTCGAGCACTTCTCGGGCTGTCCGGATGGCATTGGGGATTCCTGAATGCAGGGTGTTATAGGTATCGACCAGCAGAACCGTGTCGGAGGGAAACGAGCGGGCATAAGCGGCAAAAGCCGCGAATTCGTCCGGGAAAGCCTGGATCCAGCTGTGAGCCATGGTCCCGAGCACGGGAATATTGAAATGCTCGCCACACAGAGTGCAGGAAGTACCGGCAGCGCCAGCGATGTAGGCAGCCCTGGCCCCGAGGACGGCTGCATCATAGCCTTGGGCCCGGCGCGAGCCAAACTCGAGCACGGGGCGGCCTTTGGCGGCGCGTACGATCCGGGCGGTCTTGGTGGCGATCAGACTCTGGTGATTGATGGTAACCAGGAGCATCGTTTCAATCATCTGGGCTTGGATGATCGGACCGCGCACCTTGACAATCGGCTCATTGGGGAAGATCGGCGTTCCCTCCGGGATGGCCCAGACATCACAGGTGAATTTGAACTGGCGCAGGAATTCGATGAACCGGTCATCGAACACCTCGTGGCTGCCCAGATAAGCGAGATCTTCCTCTGTAAATGTCAGGTCCCTCAAATATTCGATCATCTGTTCCACACCGGCCATGATCGCGAACCCGCCGTCCTGGGGAACTTGACGGAAGAACAAATCGAAATACGCCACGGTTTCGGACATGTCATTGTCGAGGTAGCCTTTGGACATGGTCAGTTCATAGAAATCAGTCAGCAGGGTCATGTTGGTCCGGTCGGTCCAGCGAATCTTTGTCATAACGGGGCCTCCATTGGCTTAAACAAGGGGAATGGGTACAGGACGGACTCCAGGCATAAGCCCTGGGGCGGCATGGTCTTTCCGGCCAGCTTGCGGTCGCGCGAGCTAAGAATCTGCGGGATGGCCTGCGGCTCGATCTTGCCCTGGCCGACAGCCAGGACAGTGCCCGCCAGGATCCTGACCATGTGATAGAGGAAGCCATTGCCGCGCACCTGCAAAGTCAGGAAAGGTGGATCGAATGCCAGGTCCAGTTGGTGGATGGTGCGGATGGTCGTGTGTTTAGGGTTGTTGTTCTGGTCCATGAATGCGTAGAAGTCATGGGTGCCACACAAGTACGGCAAGGCCTCGCGCATACGGTCCTGATCAACCGGTCCAAAGACATGGGGTGCCAGATGGCGGGAAAGGACCGGCCGGGTCGGCGATAGATAATAGCGGTACGTGTAGATCTTGCCGACAGCATCATAGCGGGCATGGAAACCGGGTGGAACCTCTGTGGCGGCAAGCAAGGCGACATCGTCGGGCAGACGGTTGTTCAGGGCCAGCGGCAGACGATCCAGCGGAACAGCCAGGGTCGTATCCAGGTGGCAGACCAGACCGCGGGCGTGCACCCCCTGGTCAGTCCGGCTGCTGCTGACAATCTGGAGGTCGCTCTCACCGCTCAAGTCGCGCAGGGCATCCTGGACAACCTGCTGGACGGTTCTCAAGTCACCCTGGTCCTGGAAACCGTGGAAGTCAAAGCCGTCATATTCCAGAAGCAGGGCGATGCGGCGGCAGTCCGGCATGTTTTTCAGCCTGGCAGTCCATCTTCGAGGCAGCGGCGTCCCATCATGGCTGCACCGACGATGCCGGCATCATTGCCCATTTCTGCAATGCGAATCTTGGGAGCTGGGACTCCTTCTGCCAGGAAAGATTTGGCTTTGGCAAAAGTTTTTTCCAGCAAGGGAACCATCAGGGCGTCGCCTTCATTGCAGACACCGCCTCCAATGACGATGATTTCCGGCATGAAAGTATTGATCACATTGGCCAAACCTTCGGAGAGCATATCAATGTAGTTGTCCACCACGGATGCGGCAACCGCATCACCTTGGCGCATGGCATCAAAAGCCGAGCGACCGCTGGCCTTGCCACCATTGTCAGCGATCATGGCATTGAGGATCGAACTGGGATTTTCTGCTGCTGCCCGTTCGGTGTCACGGATCAGGGCGGTGGCAGAAGCATACGCTTCGAAGCAGCCTTTGCGACCACACGTGCAGGCTTCGCCACCACTTTTGATGACCATATGGCCGATCTCGGAACCAGCATTGTTAAAGCCGCTGAAAATACGGTTGTTGATGACAATGCCACCCCCCACACCGGTGCCGAGGGTGATGGTCACGCTCGAGGAGCTGCCGCGTGCGGCACCAAATTCGCTCTCTGCCAATGCAGCAACATTGGCATCATTATCAATGTAAACTGGCAGGGTGACGACTTTTTTCATTTCACGGCGCATCGGCATGTGCCGGAATGGCAGATTGTAGGCCACAATGAGTTCGCCCGTCTTGTTGTTTGGTGTACCCGGAGAACCGATGCCGATTGATTCGACATCACTTTCCTTGTAGCCTGCTTCGGCGATGACTTCCAGAGTCACGCGGGCCATGTCGGCAACAATCGCCTCACCTGAACGTTCTGCCTGGGTTTTGATGCTCTTTTTATGGATCATCGTGCCAGCCTCGTCCACCAGCCCGACCTTGATATTGGTCCCACCCAAGTCAATGCCAATATAATGTTTCATGGCGCATCCTCCAAATATTCTGGCAATTCTGTGACCTTTATTATAACTGGCAACCGGTTGCATCACCAGCCCGGAAACTGTCCGGGATCATCCCAAGTTCAGAGGGGCCAGAAGCGCACACTCAGGATAGTCAGCGAAGATAGGCCGATTCCGATTCCGAAAAGGGCATCCCGGGTTTGGTATTTCATCACACGCAGGCGAGTTCTGGATTCACCGCCCCGGTAACAGCGAGCCTCCATTGCCACGGCCAAGTCTTCGGCTCGTTTGAAAGCACTGACGAAAAGCGGGATCAGGACAGAAACCAGGCCGCGGGCCCGGGCGATGAGACCACCTGTGTCGTAATCAGCTCCGCGCGACGATTGTGCTTTCATGATCTTGTCGGTTTCTTCGAGCAAGGTTGGGACAAACCGCAAGGCAATCGACATCATCATGGCCATTTCATGAGCAGGGAAACCTATTTTCCGGAAAGGTCCGAGCAAGTTTTCCAATGCATCAGAAACATGGATCGGGGTCGTGGTCAGTGTCAGAAGCAAGGTGGTGTTAAGAATCAGCAAGATCAGGCGCGATCCCATGCGCAACGCGGTGATCAACCCTTGTTCGCTGATGATGACCGGCCCGATCTTAAGCAGCGGATCACCGCTGATGGTCAGGATGTTGAGCACAACCGCAAACAGGAGGATGAAAAGCATCGGTCTCAGACTGACCAGGACTTGCTTGACCGGTACCCGCGACAACCCAATCAAAGCCAAGGTTACAAGACCCAGTAAACCCATGGACAGCAAGTCCCGGGACAAGAAGATCACTGCCATCATCAGGAAGGCAGACAGGATCTTGGTCCGCGGATCCAGGCGATGCAGAATGGATTTAGCAGGGTAATAACGGCCCAGTGAGATGTTGCTGATCATGATTCACACCTCCCCACCGCTGCCCGGATTAATTCAAATGCTGCAGATTCCACCGTGTAGAACTGGTCTGATATGTCCGGGAAATCTGCTTTCATGTCACGCAGAAAAACAGCCGTCCGGGGCACAGACAGGTCTGCCGCAACGAGTGTCTCCGTCTGGGCAAAAACTTCCGCTGGAGTGCCAAACAACAGGACAGCACCATCCTTGAGCGCGAGGACACGGTCCGAGAGACGGGCGACATCTTCCATGCTGTGGGAAACCAGGATAACCGTCGACCCCTCATCGCGCAGACGGGCTGCATAGCCGAGGATTTCTTCTCGCCCGGCTGGATCCAGGCCAGCAGCCGGTTCATCCAGGATCAGGACTTCCGGACGCATGGCAATCACGCCCGCGATGGCCGCCCGCCGGCGTTGGCCGCCAGACAATTCAAAGGGTGAACGTTCGAGTTCCTCATCCGTCAAACCGACAATCCGGGCCGCCCAGAGGACTCTTTTCTCCACTTCTGCCGCGTCGAGACCAAGCCTGCGTGGACCGAAAGCGATATCCTGGAAGACGGTTTCTTCAAAAAGCTGGTGTTCCGGATATTGGAACAGGAGACCGACATGGCGGCGGATACGCCGGATCGCCTGGTTTTCCGATGCGTCATGGCCAAGCACGGTTACCTTGCCCGACTGAGTGCGCAACAAGCCATTCAGATGCTGGATCAACGTTGATTTACCAGAACCACTATGGCCTATGATCCCGAGCAACTCCCCTTTACGGACATCAAAACTGACGTTCTGCAAGGCTTTGGATTCCAGCGTCGTACCAGAAGAATAAGTAAAGGACAGGTTTTCGACCCGGATCACGGGTTCACCCAAGGACGCTAAGGTATGGGCAGAGGCTTGGCGGCGCTGATGTTCCCGGAGTACTGAAAGAAGCTTTTCAGGAGCAGCGGATTTGAGCAGCCTGACCACGGCTTTCCTGGCTGATTCCCATTCAGAGCTTTCAAATGGTTGAGGTTTTTGCGCCGTCAATTCCGCAATCCGGTTGAGGATTTCACCATGGACAGGCACATCCAATCCCTGACTTTTAACCAACTGGACACGGTCGAAGACCTCTGATGGAGAACCAGACAGAATGACATGACCATCGTTCATGATCACCACACGGTCTGCCAGCAAAGCCTCTTCCATATGGTGGGTAATGTTGATGACCGTCAAGCCTTGTTCCTGGATCAGTTCTGCGACCAGAGCCATAAAATCAGTCCGAGTCGCTGGATCCAGCATGGACGTTGCTTCATCAAGGATCAGGCAGGATGGCTGCATGGCCAGAATCCCGGCGATCGCCAGCTTCTGCTTCTGACCACCCGATAGTAGATGAGGCGGACGCTCGGCCAGGGCGAGCATATTGACCCGGACCAGCGCTTTGTCGACAGACAGGCGGATCTCTGGCTGGGGAAATCCCAGGTTCTCCGGACCGAAAGCCACATCTTCCTCGACGGTGGTGCCGACGATCTGATTGTCCGGATTCTGGAACACCATGCCACACTGACGCCGGACTTCCCAGATATTCTGGTCATCCTGAGTATCATATCCAGCGACGATGATGGTTCCTTCTGAAGGCAATTCGAGCGCATTGATCAGTCGGGCCAGGGTAGACTTCCCCGACCCATTGCGGCCCAGGATGGCCGTGTGGCTACCCTTTTTCAAATCCAGCGTAACGTGTGACAACGCCTGGATCGGATCATGGCCATGCTGCTGGTACAAGAAACTGACATTATCAATGTTGGCGAATGGCGGACGTCCGGCGTGGTTTTCCAGGTCCATGGTCAAATAATCCCCTTCAAAAGAAAACGGGAACAGGATGGTCCTGTCCCCGTGATGGCACATGGTTTTGGATAGGGTGGCAGGTCTTCCGCGAAGCTGACTCAGAGAAGCTCGAGGAGTGCCATTTCTGAAGCATCACCACGGCGCGCGCCGAGCTTGATGATGCGAGCATAGCCACCGGTGCGTCCGACATATTTCGGAGCAACCGTATCGAACAGGATATTGACCGGATTGACGGTGTTGCCTTTTTCGTCATGGCTCTTGTTCAGCCACAGCATCAGCTGGCGACGGACGGCCAGGCGGGCCGGGCTGTCAACCTGGACCATTTCCTTTTTCATCTCGCGTTCGACAACGTCATACTTGTTGCCATTTTTGGAAGTGGCGGATTTGAGGACCTTTTTGCCCTTGCCGTCGAGTTTGGCGGCAGAAACGGTCACTTCCTTGGTGGTGAAGTTGTCCTTCTCCTTGATGGCCATGGTGATCAGCTGTTCAGCGATCCGTTTGACTTCCTTGGCGCGAGCCTCGGTGGTTTCGATTTTGCCGGTGAGGATCAGCGTGGTGACCATCCCCCGCAGCATCGACAGACGCATGTCATAGGCGCGTCCGAGTTTTCTACGTGCAGGCATGTTAATACCCTCCTAATGATCGGGAACGGTCCCCTCACTCGTCAAGTGCCGCGAGTGACAGTCCCATTTCTTCAAGTTTCTGGATGACTTCCTCAAGCGATTTCTTGCCGAGGTTTCTGACTTTCATCATGTCTTCTTCTGAACGGGCCACGAGGTCGCCGATCGAATTGATGCCGGCGCGCTTGAGGCAGTTGTAGGTGCGGACAGAGAAGTCAAGGTCTTCGATCGCGGTACCCAGGACGGTCGGAGCTTTCCCATCAAATTCCTGATTGGAAAAATTCGTGCTGGTCACACTGCTGGTCAACGCAACAAACAAGTTGAGATGTTCAGTCAGGATGCTGGCACCGACGCTCAGCGCCTCGGATGCCCCGATGGTTGCATCGGTCCAGACCTCTATGGTCAGCTTGTCATAATCTGTAAACTGTCCGACACGAGTGTTTTCGACCGAATAGTTGACCTTTTTGACTGGAGTGAAAATCGAATCAATCGGAATGACACCAATCGGCTGGCTGACCCATTTGTTGCGGTCAGCGGTGTTGTATCCTCGTCCGCCGTTGAAGGTCAGTTCCATGAAGAGGCGGCCCTCGCCATTCAGTGTAGCGATCGGATGATCCGGATTCATCACTTCGACTTCATCGTCACGGACGATATCACCCGCCGTCACGACACCGGTCCGGCCTTCTTCTGTGCTGATGTAGACCGTTTTCGGTCCATCCACATGCAGATCAGCCCGGATGCCTTTGACATTGAGGATGATTTCGGTCATGTCTTCAACGACACCCTTGACCGTTGAAAACTCATGGAAGACACCCTCCACGCGAATCGCCGTCACCGCCGCACCAGGCAGTGAGGAAAGCAGCACACGGCGCAGCGAATTGCCCAGTGTGATGCCATAGCCCCGCTCGAGCGGTTCGATCACGAATTTGCCATAGGAACGTTCTTCATTTTGTTCCAGACATTCGATCACTGGCTTTTTGATCTCAATCATTCTGTTCCTCCTAATTACGACTCAACGCTCATTCACATAGGCTGCGAGTTATGAAGGCAGCCTGGTGAGGATTACTTCGAATAAAGTTCGACGATGAGCGTCTCGCGGACATCGATGTCGACATCGGCGCGGGCCGGAATCTGGGCAACTGTACCGCTGAGCTGTTCCGGATTGAACGTCAGCCAGGACGGAACAGGACGGGTCGCAAGATCCTGGAATTTCGGTGATTTGCGGGATGCTTCGCAGACAGCGACGGCGTCGCCGGCATGGAGTGTCATCGAGGGGATATTGGCCTTCTTGCCATTGATGGTGAAGTGGCCATGGGTAACCAGCTGGCGGGCCTGGGCGCGAGAGGCTGCAAAGCCCATGCGGTAGACAACATTGTCAAAACGCAGTTCAAGGAGTTGCAGCAGGTTCTCACCGGATTTGCCCTTCATGCGGCTGGCGGAATCGAAAGTCTTGCGGAACTGGCCTTCAAGAACGCCATAGAAACGCTTGGCCTTCTGCTTCTCACGCAGCTGGGAACCATATTCGGAAATTTTCTTGCGGCCTTGACCATGCTGGCCGGGAGCAAAGCTCCGACGGGCGATGGCACATTTGCCGGTGTAGCAACGCTGCCCTTTAAGGAAAAGCTTTTCGCCTTCGCGGCGGCAGAGCCGGCAGGCTGCTTCTGTATATCTAGCCATTCTCTATTCCTCCGGGATCAGACTCTTCTTCTTTTGGGCGGTCTGCAACCATTGTGCGGGATCGGTGTGACGTCTTTGATCATCGTGACATCAAGACCGGCGGCCTGCAGCGAACGGATCGCAGCTTCGCGGCCGGCACCCGGACCTTTGACAAAGACTTCCACGGTACGCATGCCATGGTCGACAGCGGTCTTGGCAGCGGATTCAGCTGCCATCTGAGCGGCAAAGGGCGTACCTTTGCGGGAACCTTTCATGCCCATGCCACCTGCACTGGCCCAGGAAATGGCGTTGCCATTGGGGTCGGTGATGGTGACAATCGTGTTGTTGAACGAAGAGTGGATGTGGGCAGAGCCACGGTCAATGTTCTTGCGTTCTCTTTTTTTCGGCCGAACAGCCGTTTTCTTAGCAGACGCTTTAGCCATGTTCTGTCCTCCTTACTTTTTCTTGTTAGCCATGGTGCGCTTCGGTCCCTTGCGGGTGCGGGCATTGGTTTTTGTGCGCTGTCCGCGGACCGGCAGGCCCATCCTGTGGCGACGGCCGCGATAGCAGCCAATTTCCGTCAGGCGCTTGATATTCATGGCGATTTCACGCCGCAGGTCACCCTCAACGGTATAGCCGTTTTCAATGGTGTCCCTGATTTTGGATACTTCTGTTTCTGTCAGATTCTTGACACGGGTATCGGGATCGATGCCGCATGTTGCAAGAATCTTGTTCGAAAGTGTTCTGCCGACACCAAAAATATAGCAAAGCGCAATTTCAACGCGCTTATCGTTCGGCAGATCGACTCCGGCAATACGTGCCATTTTCTTACCTCCGTAAAGTGAAAGGCTCTCAAAGAATCTCTATCTAGTAAACACGATCAGGATGACCGAAAGACCCTGATGGGTTCAGTCGGCAGCCGCATCCCTTAACACGTGCGGTTGACTTCTGGCTAATCCGTGAACCGGATCAGCCCTGTTTCTGCTTGTGCTTGGGATCTTCGCAGATGACCATGACACGGCCTTTGCGTTTGATGACTTTGCACTTTTCGCAGATCGGTTTGACGGACGGTCTGACTTTCATGGTGGTTTCCTCCTGGATCTTGCCCACTGGACACATCATAAATAGACGTCATAAGGGCGCATGCTAAAGTAGTTTACCAGATTGATTTTATAAATCAAGGGTCTGGCGGTGATTTTACAAAGTTTATTTGGCGCGCCAGGTGATCCGGCCGCGCGTGACATCATAAGGGGACAGTTCGACGGTGACACGGTCGCCGGTCAGGATCTTGATATAGTGCTGGCGCAGTTTGCCGGATATGTGTGCCGTCACTTCATGTCCGTTTTCAAGACGGACTTTGAAGACTGCATTCGGCAAAACATCTACGACGATGCCCTCAACTTCAATGGCTTCTTCCTTACTCATGGTTTTCCTCCTGTAGGGTCGGCCTGTGTGTGCTCGCAAGGCCAGTGTGGTGAGTGGTTACGGCTCAGCTGGCGTTCATTTTTGAAATCCAGCCTGAATGATCAGCAATCAGTTTACGGACCAGCGCATTTTTCTGCCCGAGGTCCTTGAGCGCTGCCAGCCGGTCATCCCAGCCTGGTTCCAGCTCGCCCAGTGGCTTCACGTGGCGCCAGCGCTTGCGCTTGGGCTTGTCAAGGCCACGTAGATCGCCATCGACACACGATACAAAGTGCTCCATGACATCAACGATCAGGTAGACTCTGCCCGTGTCGTGTCCAGCTTTTGAAACAACAAGCTGTCCCTTGGCCAGGCCCCGGTTCTGCATGGCCTGGAACGCAGTCACAGCCTGGTTCATAATGCAGTCAGGATGACCGGGCCCTGCGCTGTGATGGCGAAGGTGTTTTCGTAATGGGCGGCCGGTTTGCGGTCTGTGGTGACGATCGTCCAGCCATCTTCAAGAATGGCGATGTGACGGCTGCCCAGGGTAATCATGGGTTCCATGGCCAGGACGAGTCCTTCTTCCAGACGCATGCCTCGCCCGGCGTGGCCATAATTGGGCAAGTCCGGATCTTCATGCAACCGGCGGCCTACACCGTGACCAGTCAGTTCGCGGACAACCCCGTAGCCATGGGTTTCCGCCGTTTTCTGGACGGCGGCCGAAACGTCTCCCAACCGGTTCCCGATCACTGCTTTGTCAAGCCCAGCCCAGAAGGCGGCTTCTGTGACGCGCACCAACTCTGCCTTTTCAGCTGAAATTTCACCAACAGCAAAAGTCCGGGCAGCATCGGCATGATAGCCGTCCAGATAAGCACCCACATCTACAGAGATGATTTCACCGGACTTGAGGATCCTTGTTGCCAGCGGAATGCCATGGACAACTTCAGCATCAATGGATGCACAGATAGTGGCTGGAAACGGTGGTTCACCATAACCTTTGAAAGATGGGACAGCACCAGCCTGGCGGATGATCGTTTCCGCTTCCCTGTCCAAGTCGAGGGTTGAAATGCCTGGCCGGACCATCTGTGCCATCGCTTCCAGAACTTGGGCGACGATTCGGCCTGCATTGCGGATGCGTGCGATTTCTTCTTTTGTTTTCAAGTAGACCATGGATATCAGGACCGTTCTTTGAGAGCTGAAAGTACAGCAGGCAACGATGAGCCCACTTCACCTTCGTTGTTGATCCGTACCAGTATATTTTTCTGTTCGTAATAATCTGACAATGGAAGTGTCTGGCGGTAATAATTCGCCAGGCGCTGCCGGATGGTTTCTGGTTTGTCATCATCTCTCTGATACAAGGTTCCACCACAGATATCACAAATGCCATCCTGCTTGGGACGACAGGAGTCGATGTTGTAGGTCCGGCCGCATGTGGCACAAACACGGCGGCCTGAGAGACGCGATAAGATGGATTCATCAGAAAGTTCGAGTTCGATCACTGCATTGAGTCTCAACTGGCGCTTCTCCAGGAGCTCAGCCAACGCTTCAGCCTGGGCGACTGTGCGCGGAAAACCATCGAGCAGGAATCCACGCTGGCAATCTGCCTGCTCCAGGCGGTCTGCCACCATGGCGATGGTCAGGGAATCAGGGACGAGGGCGCCATTCTGGATGTATTGGTTGGCTTCTTGACCCAGTGGTGTGTTGGCCTTGATGTTCTGGCGAAAGATATCACCGGTCGATATGTGGGGAATCTGGTATTCCCGCGCGAGGTCGGCCGCCATTGTCCCTTTGCCGGACCCTGGCGCCCCCAGTAAAATCAGTCTCATGTCTTCTAGTCCTCCTGCGTGACTTGCAACAAGGGCATCCGGGCTAAGCCGGACACCCTTTTGCAAGCTAACATCGCTTGTGATCAGTCAAGGAATCCTTTGTAATGGCGCATGACCATTTGGGATTCGAGCTGGTTGACAAGGTCAATGGCAACACCGACGACGATCAAGACCGCCGTACCGCCAAACCAGATACCTTGTGCTTTGGTCACTCCTGACAGAAGAACCGGGAACAGGACAATGACGATCAAGAAAAGGCCATCGATCCAGTTCAGGCGGCGAGCGGTACGGGAGATGAAGTCCGATGTCGGCCGGCCGGGACGGATGCCAGGGATGAAACCACCGTTTTTCTGCAGATTGTTGGCAATTTCAATAGGATTGAATTGAACCATCGAGTAGAAAAAGGTAAAGCCCAGAATCAGCAAAGCGTAGAAAATGTAGTAGAACGGGTTACCCGAGAAGTTCATGAACCACTCGGCGACCGGTCCTGTACCGCCAAACAGGGAAACCAGTGTGGACGGCAATGAGACGATCGAGATCGCGAAGATGACCGGGATGACACCTGCCTGGTTGACTTTGATTGGCAGGTAGGTGTTCTGGCCACCATACATCTTGCGACCGACCACTTTCTTGGCGTACTGGACTGGAATGCGACGCTCAGCACTCTGGACAAAGACGACCAGGGCAATGATCACCACAAAAACAGCTACGACAGCAACCGTTGCGAAGATGGAGACAAAAATGTTTGCGGTCACAGACCAGTTCTGGAAGTAACCGAAGAGCATTTTCAGAGCATTCGGGCCACCGGTGATGATGCCGGCGAAAATGATCAGTGAAATACCGTTGCCGATACCCTTTTCATTGATCTGTTCACCCAGCCACATGATGAAGGCGGTGCCGGCTGTGAAACTGACGACAACCAGAATGGCATTGAGGAATCCCGGCAAGGTCGAAGACGATGCCATGCGGGTGGCGTACCAGTAGGCGATCGCCTGGATCATGGCCAGGCCAACCGTCAAATAACGGACCATCTGCTGGATTTTCTTGCGGCCGGTTTCGCCTTCCTTCTGCAGACGCTCGAGGGCCGGAATGGCCACCGTGAGCAGCTGCATGATGATGGAAGCGTTGACATAAGGGGTGATGCCCATGGCGAAGATCGAGACTTGCTTGAAAGCACCGCCTGAAATGATGTCCAGGAAACTGCCCAGCTGGCCAAAACGTTCGATCAGGGCAGTGAAAGCCTCCTGATCGATGCCTGGGACGGGGACACGGATGCCGAGACGGTACACGATCAGGATACCGATCGTGAACAGCAGTTTTTTACGCAGGTCCGGGATCTTGAAGGCATTTTTCAGGGTTTCGATCATGCTGCCCATGCTTTAGACCTCCTCGACGCTGCCTCCAGCTTTTTCGATCTTCTCTTTGGCGCTGGCGGTGAAAGCGCTGGCCTTGACAGTCAGCTTCTTGGTCAGTTCACCATTGCCGAGGATTTTGATGCCGTCGTTGACTTTCGGAACATTGGCAATGCCGGCAGCATTGATGGCTGCAACATCGACCACGGTTCCATCGTCAAACTTGTTCAGGGATGACAGGCTGACTTCGATGTAGGCCAGTGCGAAGCGCTTGTTGTTGAATCCGCGCTTGGGCAGACGACGGTAAAGGGGCATCTGGCCACCTTCAAAACCGGGACGGACACCGCCGCCGGCACGGGCGTTCTGGCCTTTGTGGCCACGGCCTGACGTCTTGCCATTGCCGGTACCAACACCGCGGCCTTTGCGGAAAGGGGTCTGGCGAGCGCCGGGGGAGGCTTTCAATTCGTTGATTTTCATAGTCTTACACCTTCCTCAAGCTTCTTCAACCTTGACCAGGTAAGCAACGAGACGGAGCATGCCCTGGAGAGCCGGATTGGATTCCAGTTCGACAGTCTGTCCGATCTTGCGCAGACCCAAGGCCTGGATGGTTGCCTTGTGCTTATGGGTTGCATTGTTGGTGCTCTTGGTGAGCGTGATCTTGACTTTAGACATCGTCGCGCTCCTCCTTAAAGAATGTCTTCGACGGATTTGCCGCGTAGACGAGCCACTTGTTCCAGTGACTTGAGGCTGGCAAGACCGGCGATGGTCGCATTGACCATGTTATTCGGATTGTTGGTACCCAGGGACTTGGTGCGGATGTCCTTGATGCCGGCCAGTTCGAGAACGGCACGGACAGGACCACCAGCGATGACACCGGTACCGCCAACGGCTGGCTTCAGAAGGACTTTACCGGCACCAAACAGGCCGATGGTTTCATGCGGGATCGTGGAGTCCTTGAGCGGGACTTCGATCAGGTTCTTCTTGGCATCTTCAATGCCTTTGCGGATGGCATCCGGAATTTCGGCAGCTTTACCGAGACCTTTGCCAACGTGGCCATTCTCGTCACCCACGATGACGAGGGCGGCGAAACGGAAGTTGCGGCCACCTTTGACGGTCTTGGAGACGCGGCCGATATGGATGACTTTTTCTTTCAGATCCAGTTTGCTTGCATCAATGCGCATGGCTATTCCTCCTGCTTAGAACTTCAGTCCGGCTTCACGAGCCGATTCTGCCAGAGCCGCGACACGGCCATGGTAGATATAGCCACCGCGGTCGAACACGACCGTTTCAATGCCGTTGGCCAGGGCGCGCTGTGCGACCAGCGTACCGACGACTTTGGCGCCCTCGACGTTGCCAGCGAAGGCAAGCGTGTCTTTGATTTCCTTTTCCAGGGACGAAGCGCTCACCAGCGTGCGGCCGGTGGTGTCATCGATCACCTGGGCATAGATCTGGGAAAGGCTGCGGAAGACACACAGTCTCGGACGTTCTGCCGTGCCGGAGACTTTGCTGCGCACCCGCTCGTGTTTCCGCTTGCGAATCTCGTTCCTGCGAGTTTTGCTAATCATGTCATCTCACCCTTTCTTATTTGCCTTTTTTGCCGCCCTTGGCGCCTGTCTTACCTTCTTTGAGATGCAAGACTTCAAAGTCATACTTGACGCCCTTGCCCTTGTAAGGATCCGGCAGACGGAAGGCACGGATTTTGGCCGCGGTTTCACCGACCATCTGCTTGTCAGCGCCCTTGACAATGATCTTGTTCGGGGCGGGGACTTCGATAGTGATGCCTGCGGGTTCTTCGAGCTCGATCGGATGGGAGAAACCCAGGTTCAGGACGAGCTTCTTGCCTTGCTTCTGGGCCTTGAAACCGACACCATTGATGTCGAGGTTCTTGGCAAAGCCCTGGGAAACGCCAACGATCATGTTGTTGACCAGGGACCGGGAGAGGCCGTGCAGGGCGCGATGTTCTTTGTTGTCACTCGGACGAGTGACCGTGATGGTCTTGTCTTCGACCGTGACGGTGATATCCGGATGGATCACCTGGGTCAGGATCGTGGAACCGGATTTAACGGTGACAACGTTGTTTTCAACTTTGACATCGACGTTGGCCGGAACAATGATCGGCATTCTGCCAATTCGGGACATGGTTGTGGACCTCCTGCTCTTGAGATTAAGGATGGCATCCCTCTGTGATGTGACTGGGTGTCAATTCCGGGATGCTGCTCCGTTTCAGAGTTTAGTTTGATTTACCAGACATAGGCGAGAACTTCGCCGCCGACACCCTCTTTGCGGGCTACTTTGTCGGTCATGATGCCTTTTGAGGTAGAAATGATTGCGATGCCAAGGCCGCCGAGCACTTTTGGCAAGTTCTCGGTGTTGGCATAGACACGCAAACCGGGTCTGGAAATGCGCTTGATGCCTGAGATGACCGGTTTCTTGGCGGCATACTTGAGGGTGACCTTGATCTTGCCCTGCATGTCGTCGTTGATCAGGTCAACTTTGCTGATATAGCCTTCGTCGAGAAGAATCTGGGCGATGGCTTTCTTGACATTGGACGCCGGGATTTCACAGGTCGCGTGTCCGGCGGTGCCGGCATTGCGGATGCGGGTGAGCATATCGGCGATGGTATCTGTAATCTGCATGAAACTTCCTCCTTCCTCTGGTACGCTTACCAGCTGGCCTTGCGAATGCCGGGAATCTGTCCCTTGTAGGCCAGTTCACGGAAGCACAGACGGCAGATGCCATACTTGCGGATGTAAGCATGCGGACGGCCACAGAGTTTGCAGCGATTGTAGGCACGTGTCGAGAATTTCGGCTCTGCCTGCTGTTTCAGGATCATTGACTTCTTAGCCATTTAACGTACCTCCCGCTTACTTGGAAAACGGCATGCCGAGCTGTTTCAAAAGCTCGCGTGCTTCTTCGTCGGTGTTTGCGGTCGTGACAATGATGATGTCCATGCCGCGGATCTTGTCGATTTTGTCATAGTCGATTTCCGGGAAAATCAGCTGCTCCCTGGCACCAAAAGCATAGTTGCCATGGCCGTCAAAGGAGTTGGGGTTGATCCCGCGGAAGTCGCGCACACGCGGCAGGGCCACGCTGATCAGCTTATCGAGGAATTCGTACATCTTTTCGCCGCGCAGGGTCACTTTGCAGCCGATGTTCATGCCTTCGCGAAGCTTGAATGCTGAAACGGACTTCTTGGCCTTGGTGATGACCGGTCTCTGGCCGGCGATCAGACCCATGTCACGGGCAGCATTTTCAATCGCTTTAGGGTTGTCCTTGACTTCACCGACACCCATGTTGAGAACAATCTTCTCAAGCTTCGGGACCTGCATCGACGAACTGTACTTGAAAGTCGACATCATGGCTGGTGCGACTTCCTTCTGGTATTTGTCTTTCAGTCTGGCCATATCTAAAATCCTCCTCGCCGATTACTTCTTGGCTGCTGCGATGGTATCGATTTCGGCACCGCAGGCCTTGCAGACGCGGACTTTGTCACCATTGGCCATGACCTTGTGCCCCATCTTGCTCGGGCGCTTGCATTTGCTGCAGACGACCATGACGTTGGAGCTGGAAACCGGGGCTTCCTGGTGGATGATGCCACCTTGCTGGTAGCGGCCACGCGGTTTCTGGTGCTTGACGGACATGTTGACGCCTTCGACGATGACCCGGCCAGTGACCGGGAAAACTTTCAGGACTTTGCCGGTCTTGCCAGCGTCTTTGCCCGACAGCACGTAAACGGAATCATCTTTTTTCACATGTACTTTCATGTTACGTGTGCCTCCTTACAGGACTTCGGGAGCCAGAGACAGGATTTTCATGTAGTCCCTGTCACGAAGTTCCCTGGCGATGGGCCCAAAGATACGCGTACCGCGTGGATTCTTGTCTTCCTTGATGATGACAGCTGCATTTTCGTCAAATTTGATGTAGGAGCCATCTGAACGGCGCACGCCACGCTTGGAGCGGACGATAACAGCCTTGACGACCTCACCTTTTTTTACAACACCACCGGGTGTTGCTTCTTTGACCGAACAAACGATGATGTCTCCGATATTGGCGTACTTGCGCCAGGATCCTCCGAGAACCTTGATGCACATCAGTTCTTTGGCACCGGTGTTGTCGGCGGATTTGAGTCTAGATTGTACCTGGATCATTGTCTTCCTCCTTCCAGTAACCGGTTAAGGATCACTTGGCCTTCTCAATGACCTCGACCAGTCTCCAGCGCTTGTCGCGGCTCAAGGGGCGGGTCTCCATCACTTTGACCTTGTCTCCGATGTGGCATTCATTGTTTTCATCGTGGGCTTTGAGCTTGTAGGTCCGCTTGACAATTTTCTTGTATAGCGGATGGCGGACATGCTCGGTGACAGCTACGACGATGGTCTTATCCATTTTGTCGCTGGCGACCAGGCCAACACGGGTTTTTCTGAGATTACGTTCACTCATGGATAATCCCCCTTACTTCTTCATTCCCTGGAGCTCACGCTCACGCAGGATGGTCATGACACGCGCGATGTCCCGCTTGACGCTTTTGAGCTTTAAGGGGTTTTCGAGCTGATTGGTGGCATGGGCAAAACGGAGCTTGAACAGTTCTTCGCGCAGGGAAGCGAGTTCCTTGTTCAGCTCGTCAAAGGATTTGTCACGGATTTCACTGGACTTCATTGACGTCACCTTCCTTTTCACGGGCGATGAACTTGGTCTGGCACGGCAGTTTGTGTGCGGCCAGGCGCAGGGCTTCACGGGCGACTTCTTCACTGACGCCGGCGATCTCAAAGAGGACACGGCCGGGCTTGACGACAGCTACCCAATACTCGGGTGAGCCTTTACCGGAACCCATTCGGGTTTCAGCAGGCTTGGAGGTGACGGGCTTGTCCGGGAAGATCTTGATCCAGACCTGACCGCCACGCTTGATAAAACGGTTGATCGCGATACGGGCAGCTTCGATCTGGTTGCTGGTGATCCAGACAGGTTCCATCGCCTGCAGGCCGTATTCGCCGTAGACGACGACGTTGCCACGGGTGGCTTTGCCGGTCATGCGACCGCGGTGCTGTTTTCTGCGTTTGACACGTTTGGGAAGCAGCATCAGGCTTCGCCTCCTTCCGATACTTTCACTTTGCGGGGTGCCTTGTAGATTGCACCCTTGTAGATCCAGACTTTGACACCGATGCGGCCATAGGTGGTCTTGGCTTCGGCAAAACCATACTCGATGTTGGCGCGCAGGGTCTGCAGCGGGATCGTGCCATCGTGGTAGTGTTCGCTGCGGGCGATTTCGGCGCCGCCGAGACGGCCACTCACCGCAGTCTTGATACCTTTGGCTCCGCCTTTCATGGCGCGGCCCATCGCCTGTTTCATGGCGCGGCGGAAGGAAACGCGTTCCTCGAGCTGCTTGGCGATGTTTTCAGCGATCAGCTGAGCTTCGGTGTCAACCGATTTGATTTCGTTGATGTTGATGAAGAACTGGCGGCCAAATTTGGCGACAAGTTTCTTCTTGAGATCTTCGATCCCGGCACCCTGGCGGCCGATGATGATGCCAGGTTTGCCAGCAGAGATCTGGACGAGGGTCTTTTCTTCACCCTTGCGCTCGATCTCGATGCGGGAAACGCCAGCTTTGAAGCACTCGGCCTTCACGAAATCGCGGATCTTCTTGTCTTCAACGAGGAATTTGCTGAAATCTTTCTTGTCGGCGTACCAGCGGGTGTCCCAATCTTTGATGACACCAACGCGCAAGCCATGGGGATTGACTTTCTGGCCCATTCGCTGCCCTCCTTAATTTCTTTCCTTGAGAACGACCGTGATGTGGCTGGTTCTCTTGTGGATACGTGCCGCACTGCCACGAGCCTTCGGGATGATGCGTTTGAGCACCGGCCCCTGGTTGGCATAGCAGTCAGCAACGTAGAGTGCGTCGCGGGACAGGCTGTTGTTGTTGACGGCATTGGCTTCGGCCGATTTCACGAGTTTCTCGAGAACCGGTGAGGCCGCCTTGGGGGTGTAGCGCAGGATCGCATAAACTTCATCAAGGGATTTGCCCTTGATCAGGTCGACCACGATGTTGACTTTGCGCGGTGTCACCCGGACATTCTTGGCGATGGCACGACCTTCGTCCTTGCCGATGCCGAGAACTTTCTTTTCCTTTTTGGTCAGCAGCGCTGACTTCTGGAAACGGCGTGATTCCTGATTGTAGGTTGCGAGGATTTCCTCACGGTTTTCCAGCAAGTATTCCTTGCTCATAACCTTCTTTTCCACTCTTATTTCCTCCCTTCGCTATCGACCGTCATTAGCGCGAACCCGAGGATTTCTCGGATCCGGCATGGCCCTTGAAGGTCCGGGTGGGAGCGAACTCGCCCAGCTTGTGGCCGACCATTTCTTCTGTGACATAGACCGGCACGTGTTTGCGGCCATCATAGACAGCAATCGTGTGTCCGACCATTTCCGGGAAAATGGTCGAGGCGCGAGACCAGGACTTGATGACTTTCTTTTCATTCTTTTCGTTCATCGCTGTGATTTTCTTCATCAGCGGTTCGGCAACGAAAAAGCCTTTTTTGGTAGACCGACTCATCTTTTAAGCCTCCTGTCGCTTACTTCTGGTTCCTTCTCTTGACAATGAACTTGTCAGAAGGCTTCTTGCGGTCACGGGTCTTCTTGCCAAGGGTCGGAACACCCCAGGGCGTGACCGGGCCGGGACGGCCGATCGGCGACTTGCCTTCACCACCACCGTGCGGATGGTCGCAAGGATTCATGACGACACCGCGAACGGTCGGGCGGACACCCATGTGGCGTTTGCGGCCAGCCTTGCCGATGTTGATGTTCTCGTGCTCGCTGTTGCCGACAGAACCAATGGTGGCTTTGCAGAGGATCGAGACCATGCGGACTTCACCAGAGGGCAGGCGGACCTGGGCATAAGCACTGTCTTTGGCCATCAGCTGGGCACCCGCACCAGCGGTGCGGACCATCTGGGCGCCTTTGCCAGGCTTGAGCTCGATGTTATGGATCACGGTACCAACCGGAATGGCATCGATCGGGAGGGCGTTGCCCACGACGATATCAGACTGCGGACCGCTTTCGACATGATCGCCGACCTTCAGACCTTCAGGAGCCAGGATATAAGCCTTGGCACCATCGAGATACTGGATCAGTGCGAGATTGGCGGTGCGGTTCGGATCATACTCGATCGCAACGACTTCGGCCTTCATACCGGTCTTGTTGCGCTTCCAGTCGATGATCCGGATCTTGCGGCGGTTACCACCACCATGGTGGCGGACGGTGATGCGGCCATAGGCGTTACGGCCACCGGTGTTGCTTCTTGGAGCCAGAAGAGATTTTTCAGGCGCTTTGGCGGTGATTTGCGAGAAATCAGCCACGGTCATCTGCCTTCTGGCGGGAGAAGTCGGATTATAGCTTTTGACTGCCATCTTGTTTCACTCCTTCTTCTAGGGCGCCCGGCATTACTGGCCGAACCCGAATTCCTCGATGGTATTTTTGTACTTCTTGCTGGCTGTGGCGGATTTGCCGCCCTTCTGCAGGTAGGACTCAGCTTTTGGATCGGTGTCGATCGTCACGACAGCTTTTTTCCAGCTGGCGGTCTGGCCGACGTGGACACCCTGGCGTTTGGTCTTGCCGTCATAGTTGGCGGTGTTGACTTTGAGGACCTTGACATCGAACAGCTGCTCAACAGCCTTGCGGACCTCAGTCTTGGTCGCGCCGACAGCTACTTCAAAGGTGTACTTGCCCAAAGCGGCGTCGGTGGTGCTCTTCTCAGTGATGACCGGACGTTTGATGATCTCGTGTGCGGTGCTCATTATACGTACACCTCCTGGACTTTGAGGATCGCTTCCTGGGTCACAACGAATTTGTCGAACTTGAGAATGTCAAAGACATTGATCGTGTTGACCAGGGCGGTCTTGATGCCAACGATGTTTCTGGCCGATTTCTCGATCTTCTCATCGCGGGTCAGGGTGACGAGCAGGGCGGATTTGTCGACGCCGAGCTTGCCGAGGACTTCAGTCATGCGCTTGGTCTTGATCTCAGCCATTTCCAGCTTGTCAATGACCACCACGCTGCCGGCGGCAACCTTGGACGACAAAGCCGATTTCATGGCCAGACGACGGACCTTCTTGGGCAGGCTGTAGCTGTAATCACGCGGTTTGGGACCAAAGATGATGCCGCCGCCGACATGCTGGGCAGAACGGGACGAACCCTGGCGGGCGCGGCCGGTACCCTTCTGACGATAGGGCTTTTTACCACCACCGGTGACTTCACTCCGGGTCTTGGTGGAATGGGTACCCTGGCGACGATTGGCCAGGTAATTGAGAACGGCGCGATGCAGCACGTCCTGGTTCGGCTCGATGCCGAAGATGGCGTCGGATAGTTCAAGACTGCCCGTCTTGACGCCATCCATGTTGTATACATCAACTTGTGCCATTGTTATGCTCCTCCTTTACGCCATCTCACTTGGACTTGACAGACGACTTGATCTCGACCAGGCCGCCTTTGGGTCCGGGGACAGCGCCCTTGATGACGATAATGTTGCGTTCGCCGTCAACCATCATGACATCGAGGTTCTGTACGGTTACATTCACTGCACCCATGTGACCAGGCAGCTTCTTGCCTTTGAAAACACGGGCAGGGTCGGTGTTCGGGCCCATCGAGCCAACGCGACGGTGGTACATGGAACCGTGGGATTCCGGTCCACCGGACTGGCCGTGACGCTTGATGTTGCCAGCAAAGCCTTTGCCCTTGGAGACACCGCTGATATCGACTGCATCGCCAACGGCGAACATGTCGGAGACCCGGATTTCCTGACCGAGGGTGTAGTCAGCTTCGGACTTGAATTCGCGCAAGACCTTCTTGGTCTCGACTCCCGCTTTGGCAAACTGGCCTTTGTGGGGGCGATTGGCATTCTTGACTGCGCCGTAGCCGACCTTGACTGCCTTGTAGCCGTCATTTTCAGCTGTCTTGTTCTGGACGACGAAGAGGGGACCGCAATCAATGACCGTGACCGGAATTGAATTGCCTTTGTCGTCAAAAAGCTGGGTCATCCCTGCTTTTTTGCCAAGCATGTACTTTTCCATTCTCTAAACCTCCTTGGTTATTGGTTCGCCCGTGTCCCGGGTGAACATGACCAGAACGACAACACGGCTTGGTCTGTCGTGTTGTCGTCTATGACAAGCCTTACAGCTTGATCTCAATGTTGACGCCAGCCGGCATTTCGAGCTTCATCAGAGCTTCGACCGTCTTGGCATTGGGAGCAAGGATGTCGATCAAGCGCTTGTGGGTGCGGATCTCGAACTGCTCACGGGAGTCTTTGTACTTGTGCGGAGAGCGCAGGATGGTGACAATTTCCTTTTCAGTCGGCAGCGGGATCGGGCCGGATACGCTGGCGCCGGTGCGCTTGGCGGTATCAACGATGCGCTCGGCGCTCTCGTCGAGGATCTGGTGATCAAATGCCTTGAGTCGGATACGGATTTTCTGGTTTGCGGCCATGGTCTGTGGTTCCTCCTTGGTTTGCTGCTGGTCAGTCATCAACCTTGCCGGGCGTTTCATTCTCTTCCAACAGAAAACCCAGTCTAAACGCCTCGAATCTGTGGAGGCTGTCGCGCTGGGCCCATGCCGGTGAGGCATACGCTGCGATCGTCAATGAACTGCCGCCCAATTTCTCATGAATCGGACTGACTCCTCCGAAGTTACCCGTTTAGCGGCCGCAGCGGCCGTGACGGCAATCTCCGATATCATCGTCTGTCGAGCTTTGCCAACGTAGAATACGCCCGGCAAAGTCGCGCAACAACTAATATAGTATAATCTTTATGGGAATGCAAGCTTTTTCAAGCAATTTTCAACAATTTTTTTCAAGCTTTGCAGCCATGACGACAGGGGCCGGTCTGCCACCTTAGTCGGGCCTTGGTTTGACCATTTCAGCGAGCAAGTTTTGCAACTGTTGCTGGCTGAAACGGTAATGCTTGGCACAAAAATGGCATTCCAAGTTGATGCCTTCCGGGTCTTGGGCCAGCTCGGAGATCTCACGTGCGCCCAGAGCGATCAAATTCTGCTCCATCCGTTCGCGCGAACACGTACAGGTGTAAGCCAGAGGCTTGTGGGGAAAATACCGGATCTGTGGATCGCCAAACAGCAAATCGAGGATCTGGTCCGGATTAAACCCCTCCTGCATCCAGTAGGTGACTTCCGGAAATCCACTCAACCGTGTTTCCAGGTACTGGATTGTTTCTTCCGTCGCATCTGGCAGCATCTGGACCATGAAGCCACCTGCATGGCTGATGCCGTTGGCATCGACAAGCACCCCGAGGCCGACAGCAGAGGGAGTCTGTTCTGAGGAGGCCAGGTAATAGGTGATGTCTTCGGCAATTTCACCGGAAACCAGTTCGACTTTGCCCATGTAGGGTTCTTTGAGGCCGAGATCCTTGATGACGGTCAGGGTCCCTTCCCCGACGGCCTGGCCGATGTCGAGTTTTCCAGGCCGCTTGTACAACGTCTCGACCACAGGCTGGTAACAATAGCCGCGCACCGTCTGGTGACCAGATCCGACGACAGTCATGCCCTGGAGAGGGCCATTACTGCGGATGATCATGCTGATTGTGTCAGTGGTGTTCTTCAATCCCTGTTCGGCCATCAGCAATACCCCTGTCATCAATCGCCCCAGTGCAACCGCAGCAACCGGCGACATCTGGTGGATGTTCTGGGCTTCCTGGCACAGACGAGTCGTCCGGCAGGCAAAGGCGCGCACCTGGCCATTCAGGGCAAGGGCGCTGACCATGTAATCACCAGCAGTCGCATCAGGCTGGGAAGGAATTGCATGGGCTGAGTCGTTCATCAGGAGATCCTCCGGCGGAAAATATAGAATTGGCGTTCGCTTGAGCCGCAGGCAGGGGCCAAGGTTAATTCACCTGTCCGGGCAACAAATTCCAGACCGGCACTCTGGGCCGATTTCTGTAAAAAAGTGTGGTCATAATACCGCTCAACCACTTCTTCGTCAAATCGTTCGTAGCAACCTTCATCTGTACGGGTAAACCAAGTCAGGCTGGCCCGCGAGATCTGGCTTTGCGGCCGGTAATGGTTTTGCCAGACCAGCGTCAGGTTTTCATGGTCTTGGATAATGGTTCGATTGCCGCGGGTCTTGGAAAAATGGCGCCGGGTTCCGACATCGGCAACAAACAGGGCTCCCGGGTTGAGGTAATTGGCAAGGAGGCGAAACAGTCGCCGCACGGCTTCTGGCTGGACCAAGTGGTTCAGGGTGTCAAGGAGACATGTCGCAAGGTCGACCGTGCCATACAACTCAAAACGGCTGATGTCTTGTTGCAAAAACAAGGCTGCACTGCCGCTGTCCTGCGCTTTTTCCCGCGCAGCTTGCAGCATGGCGGCGGAATTATCGATCCCGATCACGTCAAAGCCGTGCTGTTCCATCTCCAGGGCAAACGTTCCGGTGCCACAGCCAAGGTCCAATAAAATCGGACGTCCTTCGTGACCATCACCTGATCTTTTCCTCTGATTGTAGTGCCGGTCGAGCTGGAAGACGAAATCAGCCCAGGCAGGGTAATCCACTGCCTGCTGCAAATCGTCATAATGACTGGCCAGCAGTTCATATCCGTCAGACATGATGGTGAAGAAGTCCTCTCAGGATGCGTCGCCGGGCAGGGATTCAAGATAGGTGACTGCTGCCGCCAGCTGGGTGTCTTCCTCAGCAGTCAGCTGGGGAATCGATTTTCCCGCTGCCTGTTCCGGCAGTTCGACGATCCGGTCTGGCTCGAGGCCGACGCCTTCGATGCTGGAGCCACCTGGCAGATAATACAGGAAATTGGTGACATTGACCGAAGACCCATCGGCCAGGTTGAAGGTCAGTGTGCCAGATCCTTTGCCAAATGACTGGATGCCAATGACCTCCGCGAGGTCAAGGTCGCGCAGGCACCCGGTGAACAGTTCCGAAGCACTGGCCGAAAACTCATTGATCAGGATGGCATACCGCATGTCGGCTGGCACACCCATGCTGGCATCAGATGTCCATTCCTGAGTGAAAAGCTTCCCGTCCTGGCGCCCTTCTATCCGGGCGATTTCGGTCTTGGGCAGCACGTAATCGAGCATTGCAATGACTTCATTGGCGAGGCCACCACTGTTGTTGCGCAAATCAAACACAATGTGGCGAGCGCCCTGAGACTTCAGGTCCTCAACTGCACGGATGAAAAGGTCAGCCACCCCGGTCGAAAACTCCGATATCCGGACATAACCGATCTCGGGATCGAGCATGCGGTGGCTGACGCTGGCCGAAGTGATCGAGCGGCGTTCCACCTGGATCTTGAACTGCCTGTTTGCTGAAGGGCGATACATTTCCAGTTCCACCAGAGTCCCTTCTGTACCGCGGACCAGAATGGCCAGCTGAGTGATGTCCTGGATCATCTCGACGGACTCACCGTCCACTGCAATAAAAATATCACCGGCGCGCAAATCAGCCTCTTCGGCTGGGCTGTCTTCGATCACCTCGGTGATTTCCACCTGCATAGCGGTGTTGAAGGCCACAATGGCACCGATGCCGACATAATTGCCACTCATGGACTCAGCTATTTGCTGTGTCTGCTCAGCATCAAGGTACATCGTGTAGGGACTGTCCATTTCGTTGACCAGGCCACTGGTCATGGCCGCCAGCATCTCGGCATCGGTCAGGTCTTTGTAGTAGTTCTTGTCCAAGGTGTCGTAAACAGAGCGGAGCTTGTTCAACGCGGTCCGGGTTTCCTCGTCCCCGCCAAACTGGATACCAAGGGATTGGTCATTTTGGCCAGGCAACAGCGACACGCCTGCTTGCAACAGGACAAAGACACCGCCACTGACTGTCAGGGTGAATGTCAAGGCCATGGTGATCAAGACCACCAGGATGGTCCGGCCCAGATGGCTATGCGGCCTGCCTGTGTCTGCTTTGGTTGGCTGATGGGACAGGTCCGGCAAGCCGGTTGTTTGATTGGGTTCGTTCATGTCAGTCTCCTTGTCAAAAAAGTATCAGGCTGCCAGGGTTCGATCTGGCAGCCTGCAACGAGTGTATCAACCGACGTAGTCGGAGGGATTGACCGTCGCGCCTTTGACCCGGACCTCGAAATGGAGATGTGGCCCGGTCGATGTGCCCGTGCTGCCGATCAGACCGATGCGGTCTCCCGCATTGACCTCCTCGCCAACCTTGACCTCGGTCTGCTTGAGATGCCCATACAAAGTCGCTTTGCCGTCACCATGGTCGATGACGATGTAGTTGCCATAGCCTGAGCCACCATAGTTGCGGCCTTGGACCGGGGCACTGACGAGGATGACTGTGCCTGAGCGGGCCGCGACCACCTTGGCCCCGAGCGGGGCAGCGATATCGATCCCGGAGTGGAACTTTTTGTACCGGTACACCGGATGGATGCGCCAGCCAAAAGCTGAAGTGATTTTGGTATAGCCTGGCACGGGCCACGTCCAGCTGCCGCCTGTCTTGCGAGCTGCATTTTCAGCAGCCAGTTTCAATTGCAGCTGGTAGATGGTAGAACTGATCCGCTCGGCCTCTTTGTTCAGTTCATCTTCGGCTTTTTCCTGGGCGGCCAGATCGGCCTGGACTTCCTTAAGATCGGTTGCCAAGGCAGCTGCATCGGCCTTGATCTTGGCCAAGTCTGCTTCGACCTGCTCAACCACAGCTTTCATTTCCTGAGCTTTCTGGTCGGCATGATCCCTGGCCAGCGTCGCTTCATCTTTGGCATTCTGCAGGTCTTCGATCATCTGCTCGTCGGTGTCTTCGACAATCGACATGAACTGCAAGGTCGTGAAGAAACCCTGGATGCTGCCGGATTCGAGGAAAAGTTCCAGCATGGAATGCTGCTGGTGCTCATACATGACCTGCAAACGTTCAACATACTGGGCACGCTTGTCGGTCAGACGCTGTTCTGCAGCAATGTATTCCTGATAGGCCTCATTAAGAGCCTCCAGGGCCGCATGCAGCTGGTTGGTCTTTTCTTCATACAAGTCCTGCTGCTGGCTGGAACGAGTTTTGAGCCAGGCCAGATCACCCGTCAAATTCAGTTTCTCTTTGTTCAGCTTGTCACGCTGCTTTTCGATCTGGTCCAGCTTTTTAGCAATCGAGCTTTGCTGGGCAACGGCAGCATCGAGCTGTTCTTTGGTCGAGGCGGCCAGAATGGTGGAATCCGGCTGCCAGGGGAGCAAGGCCAGGATCAGGGCCAGGATCACAATCAGGCTGATGGCTCGGCTACGCACAGCCTCTTCTCTTGAAGTTTTTCCATTCAATCGCATACCTGGACTCCTCTAAACCTTGATGTAGCGGCGAACCGAAACAGCACTGCCCAGGGCACCGATACCGATTCCCAGTCCGACATTCAGGAGCAACACCGTGGATGCCAGTTCAGACGGGGCAATCATGGCCAGGACATCCGTGGGCACGGTGTTGGCTGCAACGGTCTCATACAACCGTGTATAGATGACATAAGCCGTCAGCCAGGCCAGGCCACCGCCCAGAAGACCCGTCACTGCCCCCTCCAGGATGTAGGGAATCCGGATGTACCAGTTGGTGGCACCGACATATTTCATGATGTTGATTTCATCACCGCGGGCAAAAACTGCCACCCGGACCATATTGGAAATGATGAAAAATGCCACGACACCAAGAACTGCGAAAGCGGTCAGGGTGGCATAATTGACCCAGACGATGGCCTTGCTCAAAAACTCCATCACCTTGAGCTCCAGGTCCACTTTTCGGACCCCGGGCAGCCCCTCCATATGAGACTTGAAGTCTTCGCTGCCGGCAGGATCATGCAGGCGGATCGCATACGTATGCGGGATGTAGTCTGCTGAAAAATCGGCGAACAACTCATCTTTGCCCAAGTTCGCCTTGAAAGTCTCGAAGTTCTGTTCCGGTGTGAACAATGTATACTCGCGGATGTTCGGGTTACTGGCAAGGTCCGCTTCGATGGCTGAGATTTCCTCAGCGGTCACACCAATCTCGAGGGTGATTTCAACCGGCGGTTGTTCGCCGGCCCGGGCCATCATCTGGCGGGCATTGACCGAAAACAGGGTGAAAGCTCCAAGCAGGAAAAGCATCAGGGCAATCGTTGTGATGGAAGCCAGGGTCACCAGGGGATGGCGGACCAGATTATTGAATCCCTCTGACAGGGAGTGGCGCAACAGGGTTGTCCTCATGAAACAGCTTCCGGCCGGAACAGGTCATCGGCCGGCCTTTCCGTTTGACTTTGATGAGCAGGGCAGGCTGGATTGGTCTGGGCATAGCCGCCCTGGCAGTCGTCGCGGACCAGGTTGCCATCATCGATTTCGATGACACGCTTTTTCATCCGGTCGACCAGATCGCGGTCATGGGTGCAAATGATGATCGTTGTGCCGCTGCGATTGATCTGTTCGAGCAGAGCCATGATCGCTTCGGAATTGGTTGGGTCCAAATTGCCGGTCGGTTCGTCGGCCAGAAGCAACATCGGATTGTTGACCATGGCCCGGGCAATGGCAACGCGCTGTTGTTCACCGCCAGACAGCATCCGGGGCCTGACCAGTGCTTTGTCACGCAAGCCGACAATGGACAAGACGATGGGCACGCGTCGCTTGATCGCCTTCATGGATGAACCGACGATCTCCATCGCAAACGCCACATTCTGGAACACTGATTTGGTATGGATCAGGCGGAAATCCTGGAACACCATGCCAATGTTGCGCCGCAGGTAGGGAACATAGCGGCGCTTGATTTTGGATACGTCAAATCTGTCAATCAGGACTTGGCCTGTCGAAGGTCTCTCTTCACAGGTCAAAAGCTTGATCAAGGTGGATTTGCCGGCGCCGCTGCGGCCGATGATGAAGACAAATTCTCCGTTCTCGATCGTAAAGGAGACGTCACGAAGGGCCGTCGTGCCGGTCGAATAAGTCTTGGTCACACGTCTGAATTCGATCAAGACGAGCCCTCCTCGTTGCTATCGTCTCGCCTCAGCTGTGCCACCATTTGTTCGCAGCGGTCTTGAGTGAGCCTTTTTCCTGCTTCTCCAGGTATTTCCTGACCATCGAAGCCAGCTTGAATAAAACTGCATCGTCAAAGCTGCGCAAATCCAGACCTGTGATTTTCTGGACCTTGTCCAGGCGGTAGACGAGGGTGTTGCGGTGGACAAACAACTGGCGGCTGGTCTCGGAACCATTGAGGTTGTTTTCAAAAAATTTCTGGATCGTCAGCAGGGTTTCACTGTCGAGCGACTCATAAGCCCCTTTGGGGAAAACCTCATCCAGGAACATGTGGCACAGTGTCGGCGGGAGCTGGTAGATCAGACGACCGAGACCGAGCTTGTCATAACGCATGATGTAGGTTTCCGTCTCGAAAATATTGCCGACAGTCAAGGCCAGCGAGGCTTCGCGGTAGGACTTGGCTGCATCTTTCAAAGACTCGGCGACCATGCCGATGCCGATCCGGACCTTGGCCAGAGACTCGGCGTTGATGGTGTCCATGATGATAGCAGCTGTACGGTCGATGAATTCACTGTCATCTCGTGGGAAATCCGTCAGGAGGACGATGGTTTCCTCGTCCATGGCCAGGACAAAACTGGTTCGCTTGTCAGGGAACAGATTCTGGATGATCTCAAGGCAATCAACCTCTTCAGCCTGGTCGATCTTGATCAGGAATGCCAGGCGCGGAGTCGTGTACTGGATCTTGTATTCGCGTGCCTTGAGTGGAACATCGCCGGGCAGCTCATTTTCCAGCAGGACATTTTTCAGGAAGGCATCGCGCTCGACATCTGTATCTGGCTCGCGGAGTTCGGACAGGATCCAGTGACTGAGCAAATCAAGATAGCTCCGGGCGATTGTATCTGTGCCCTCGATGAAGGTGATCAGGTCTGGCTTCTCGGTAGTGACCAGTTTCTGGTAGATCTTGCCAGCAGACAGGACCGTGGTTTCATCGGACAGGACAACCGCACGTGCTGCGAGGTCCTCGGTGCCTTCCAATCTTTCGTCCGTGCAGGCCAGGATCGTGCCGTCTGCATTCAGGACGCCGGAAGTCTTGTCAAGGATCGCCGCGGCTTCGCGCATGACTCGTTTCAGCTCTTCCATTTTTATGAACCCCTCTTTACTGCGGGAATGATGAATCGATCCCGATTATTACGCCTTATTTTATCATAACTCAGGAAAGTCGAATGCATGTTTCTGCCTGATGACAACTTTTTTAACAAATGTCCGCCTGGCAGTTCGCAAACAAGCCACGATCAAAGGGCTGCCCAGGACAGATACGTCCTGGTGCAGCCCTTGCTTTTGCGTGTGACGTGCAGGATCAGTTGAGTATGGCGCGCTCGGTTTCCTTGTCGAAGAGGTGGATGCGCTTGCCGTCGATGGCAAAGGTGGCATTGTCGCCGACATGGGAATGCTTCTCGGTCGGGTCGACACGGGCCGTGATGCTCATGTCACCGAGGGTGACATACAGGTAGGTTTCTGCGCCGAGCATTTCGACAACATCGACATGGGCTTTGAAAGAGCAGGATTTGTTGGCCTCGACGAAGCTGGCCTCGTCCGAAATGGCTTCGGAACGAACACCCATGATGACGTCTTTGCCGTCGTAAGCCTTGACTTCCGGTACGGAATATTTCTCCGGCAGGGTGATGGTGAATCCATAGAAGGCGAGGCTGACTGCATCACCTGCAACGGTGAGTTTGGCCGGGATGAAGTTCATCGGGGGCATGCCGATGAAGCCGGCGACAAAGGTGTTGACCGGGTGCATGTACAGCTCGGTCGGGCTGTTAACCTGCTGGATGAAGCCGTCCTTCATGACGACGATGCGGGTACCCATGGTCATGGCTTCCGTCTGGTCGTGGGTAACATAGATGAAGGTCGTGTTCAGGCGCTGGTGCAGCTTGGAGATCTCAACACGCATCTGGACGCGGAGCTTGGCGTCGAGGTTGGACAACGGCTCGTCCATCAGGAAGACCTTCGGGTCACGGACGATGGCACGGCCGAGGGCAACGCGCTGGCGCTGGCCACCGGAGAGGGCCTTGGGTTTTCTTTCGAGCAGGTGGGTGATGTCGAGGATCTTGGCAGCCTCGGTCACGCGGCGCTTGATTTCGTCTTTCGGGAATTTACGGAGTTTGAGACCGAAAGCCATGTTGTCATAGACAGACATGTGAGGATACAAAGCGTAGTTCTGGAAAACCATCGCGATGTCGCGGTCTTTGGGCTGGACATCATTGACCAGACGGTCACCGATGTAGCATTCACCATCGCTGATCTCTTCGAGACCGGCGATCATGCGCAGGGTGGTCGACTTGCCGCAGCCGGATGGTCCGACCAGGATGATGAATTCTTTATCAGCGATTTCGATGTTGAAATCGCTAACGGCGATCACATTACCTTCGTAACGTTTGTAGACATTTTTCAGAGCAACACTGGCCATTGATCTTACCTCCACCCTGTCGGGTCACTTGCTGTAGTGGGCCGTTAACCGACCCTATGCCCGACTATACCATTGACTTTATGCATTCTCCAGTCGCGAAAATCACCAAAACTTTCCGGCCAGATTTGGCTATTTCCGGCAGGGTTCTGGCATTCGCAACAAGGTTTCACCACCATCTTTAGACAGTTTGACTTTTTACTTGTTATTTGCCCAGTTTCTGGGCCTTTCTTTTGATAAGATTGACTTTCAAGCCGGTTGGAAAGGGCGGTATAATAGGGTCGAAGCATGAAAAATCAGCCAATGGCACAAATTTGCCCTGAGAATTTGTGCAACGACTTGCGTTTTGGTTTTTTATGCACTATTATGCATATTTATTAGATTTCAGGGAACAAAGGAGAGAGTGACATGGGTCATACCAAGACACGCATCGGGATTGTCGGCGCGACCGGTTATGTAGGCATGGAGCTGGTCCGGCTGCTGGCACCCCACCGGGGCCTGGAAATGACAACCCTGGTCTCCCAAAGTTACGCTGGCAAAACGTATGCTGACGTCTACCCAGCATTCCGCCATTTGACTGACCTCAAACTTTCAGACCTCGACCTCGACCAGCTGGCCACTGACTGCGACATTGTCGTGACCGCACTGCCCCACGGGGTCTCCTCCGTTGTGGTTCCGGAATTGCTCGACCGCGGCGTGCGCGTGCTTGACCACAGTGGCGACTTCCGGTACAAGAATGTCTCTGTTTACGAAAAAGCTTACAAGCTGGAACATCCCCGGCCGGACCTCCTGGCCGAGGCAGTCTATGGACTGCCGGAATTCTATCGCGACGAAATCGCCACAGCACGGCTGGTGGCCAACCCAGGCTGTTACCCGACCTGTTCCTTGCTCGGCTTGGCGCCCCTGCTCAAGGCTGGCCTCGTCTATACAGGCGGGCTGATCATCGATGCCACGTCTGGAGTCAGCGGGGCCGGGCGCAAAGCCGACCTCGCCTTTTCCTTCTGCGAAACCGAATCAAGCTACAAGGCGTATGGGGCTGTTGGCCACCGTCACACCAGTGAAATCGAACAGGAAGCTGCCTTTCTGAGTGGCCAGACGGAACCTTTGGCTCTGACCTTTACACCCCACCTGGCCCCGATGAAGCGCGGCATGCTGGCCACCATTTACGCCGATCTGATGCCTTCCGTCGATCCACAAGGTCTGCACGAGCTTTACGAACGATTCTACAGCCATGAGTATTTTGTCCGCGTCCTGCCGGCCGGGCAGCTGCCCGAGACGCGCCATGTTGCCTATACCAATTTCTGTGACATTGCCGTCACAGCTGATAGTCGCACGGGCAAAGTCAAAGTCTTTTCCGCCATTGACAACCTGGGCAAGGGTGCTGCCGCCCAGGCTTTGCAGGCGATCAACCTCATGGCTGGCCTCGATGAACGTGAAGGACTCATCGCCGCCGGCGGCTCGATCTGATATTCAATTCCAAGGTCCGCCCACCACTGAGAAAGAATCGAATGGAGAGACATAATCCATGAAAGATATCCAGTCCATCATCAACAAAGCCGAGATCCTGATCGAAGCCCTGCCCTACATCCAGCGCCTGGCTGGCAAGACCGTCGTCATCAAGTATGGCGGCAACGCCATGATCAATGAGGATCTCAAGACAGACGTCATGGAAGATGTCACTTTGCTCAAATACATCGGGATCAACCCGGTGCTCGTCCATGGCGGCGGCCCGGACATCAGTGCGATGCTCAAACGCCTCGACATTCCTTCAGAGTTCCGCAAGGGCCTGCGAGTCACGGATAGCGAAACCATGTCGGTGGCCCAGATGGTCCTGATTGGCAAGACCAACAAGGAAATCGTTTCACGGCTCGGCCAGCTGGGGGCCAAGGCAATCGGCATCAGTGGCATTGACGGCGGCCTGATCGAATGTGAAAAAATCACAACCGACGATGCTGGCGAACCGCTCGATATCGGTTATGTCGGCAAAATCACACACATCAACACCAAGGTTCTCGAAACCTTGGCCAATGACGAATACATTCCTGTTGTCGCTCCCATCGGGATCGGTGCCGACGGGCAAACCTACAACATCAATGCTGACACCGTAGCCAGCGAAATCGCCGCTGCGCTGCAGGCGGAAAAGCTGATGACCCTGACCGATGTCGAGGGCGTCATGGCCAAAAACGAGGCTGGTGAACTTCAAGTCATCCCTGTCCTTAACGA
>JAQUEY010000254.1 GCA_028684955.1 Eubacteriales bacterium | reverse complement strand
GACCGCCATCGAAGTGGCCTTTTCCAGCGGTATGCTTTTCGGTGGACTAGTCATGTCCGTCTGGGGTGGCTTTAAAAACCGGATTCACAGCATGATCTTGTCCATCTACCTGATCGGGATCAACCAGATCCTGCTCGGTGTCGTCCCCTGGTTCTGGATCTATGTGGCCGTCATGGTGGTTGTAGGCATCACTTTGCCCATCTTCAATACGCCTGCCATGACGCTGCTGCAGGAAAAGGTCGATGAAGCCTACCTGGGCCGAGTTTTTGGCGTCCTGTCGATGATCTCCAGCGGTTTCATGCCGCTGGCCATCCTGGTCTTCGGACCCTTGGCGGACCGAATCTCCATCGAATGGCAACTGGTCGTCACAGGAATCCTGCTGGTCGTCCAGGGTGTGTTCCTGCAGAAAAACAAGCTCCTGATCCAAGAGGGACAGCCTACGACGCCCTGACTCATCTGCCCAACCGGGTCCTTTTTGCTGACCGGTTTGCGATGGCCAGTGCCAGCGCCCTGCGTTCCGGCCGGAAATTTGCCGTTGCCATCTTTGACTTGGATGATTTCAAATACATCAATGACACCTATGGACATGATGTTGGCGACTTGCTCTTGATGGCTGCAGCCGAACGCATCAGCCGGTACATCCGCCTGTCCGACACAGTCGCCCGGTTTGGCGGCGATGAATTTGTCCTGTTGCTGACAGATGTCCCGGACGAAGACGCTGTCGCCGAAGCCCTGAAACGGATCGTCGAACTCTACCACGAACCGTTTGAAATCAATGCCTTGCAGCTCCGGGCAACCATCAGCATCGGGGCAGCTGTTTTCCCTGATGCGGCTATCCATTTCAATGACTTGCTGCGCCTGTCTGACCGGGCGATGTTCACAGTCAAACGCCGGGGGAAAAATGGCTGGAGCCTTTACCAGCCAGAGATGGTTGAAACACAGATCTTTGTCACAGCAGGCTCACGCCTTTGACAGATCGGCTGCCTGTTTGCTCTTTTTATCCGCATACATCCTGTCGTCAGCTTCTTCGAGGAGCTGGTCCATCACCTGTTCGAGGCTGGCATGGGCAAGCCGTTCCTGGCTGGCGTACGCCAGTCCCATGCTGAAATCCACTGGAAAAGGCTTTTCGTTTCGCCGATTGATCTGGTCGCGTGCATCATGGACCCGGCGCAACAACGCCTGGGCTTCTGTCTCCGTGGTCTGTGGCAGCAAGAGCAGGAATTCATCGCCGCCGATCCGGCAGGCATAGTCGGATTCTCGCACCGTTTGGTCCAGCAACCGGGCGACGGTCACCAGCAAATCATCTCCAGCCAGATGGCCAAGCCGGTCATTGGTCCGTTTCAATCCATCCACATCGATGAAGCAGATGGTCAATTCACCCCCGCTGTGCTGGATCTGGTTCAGGGTTTTGCCGAGAAAGGTGAGAGCAGCGCGCCGATTGTACAGACCGGTCAGCTCGTCGGTCAGGGACACCTGCTCCAGAGCAGCTTCCTTTTCTGTAAGACGTCGGAAAATTGTCGCATAGGGCTTCTGAATGCTGGTATAGACGACAGCACGACTGAGGAAATAGAAGGAGATGATTTTCAGGTAATGACCGGCCAGATTGACCCAGTCGTAATTACTCAAATAGAGGGTGAAGCAAAGTTCAGTCCCAATCGCTGCCATCAAAGAGATATTCAGGTTTCGGCTGACTGTAGCGTCGAACTGGTCGCCAGACCGATTCAACAAATAGACGTCCACCAGCAATATGCCAATGATGATGAATTCGCTGATGATCTTAAAGGATGTCTGCCCCTTACCCGCGACATAGCAGACGGGGAAAATCTTGAAAACAAAAACGGACAGGGAAATAGCCAGCGTCAGTCCTGCATAGAACATGAACACCAGGACCAGATTGGTTTTTCGTGGTTTTCTCATCAACAGGAGGCCCACCAAGATCGACAGGGATTCCATGTAGCGGGCTGCAACCCAGAGCTGGTTGGCAAAGAAATCGGCGTCTGGAAAAACTGCCATGCCTTGGTAAGCCAAGGTGTGCAGCACATCCATCAAGGCAACAAACAAGTAGGAGACACTGACAAAGGCCAGAAAATCAAAGTGTTCCCGGGTATATTCGCGGGCATACCAGGTGATGATGAACATGGTCGCACCGATCATGACACTGAACAATTCTGCCAGACTGTGGAACAGCAGGTAATTGACCAGGCTGATCAGATAGAGACCGATGCCTGTGGCCAGCACAAACAGGATCTTGTATGTATTATTCTCTCTTGACTGATTCAAGGGAATCACATCCTGTCTGTCTGAGATTCGACCATGAAGCCCGTTCACTCCAGGCCGTGTGATCTGAAAAGAACCAGAATCGATTGATTCATCAGCTTCTCGGCCAACAATTGCTTGAACGAGACTGAATGTGTCCGGCCCTGGCTTCTCAGTTGCTCCAGGTCAGTGGCTATCGTTTCCTGGCGGGCCCGCAAGGAATCATAGGCGTTTTCAAATCTGGCCAGCCGATCGATGGCAGGACCTGAGCAGGATAGGCCTGCCAGTTCTACGAGGGACGCTTCGATCGTGTAGGCGTTTTCTTTTCCAGTGGCCTGTGTCATCCTCAGCATGGATTCATCACCTTATCTGTTTAGAGTGTCTTTTCCCCGGATTTGTTACAGGAAACCTGAGAGATGGCATGAATATATTTTACCCATGCCCGTCCGGATCATATTCTGCCAGCTGTTCAAGACGATGCCGGACCTGGGCTTCCTGCCTGATGTTGGTCAGGACCACCAGTTCGTCTTC
>JAQUEY010000253.1 GCA_028684955.1 Eubacteriales bacterium | reverse complement strand
TCTGCACGTTCAGTGGTACCGGTCGCATGGCCAACCAGGCGGATGGTTTCAGCGAGCAGGTCGCCATTTTCCGGGTTAACCGCCAGGACAGTCAGCCCCATACCGGACAACGTCTCAATTGCGTCTTTGAGCCGGGCTGGCAGGATAACCAGATCAGGCTCAAGAGCTAGCGTACCTTCAATCGAAAAGTCCTTCGCCGTACCAACAGTGGGCAGATCCAAAAGCTCCGGTGCGCTCTTGGCATAGATTGGGCGTTGGCTGGCCTTGGCTTCGATGCCAACCAACTGATCTTCGAGGCCGAGGGCGATCAGGAGCGAGGATGAGATGTAGTATCCGCTGACCAGGCGCTGCGGCTTTTGTTCCAAAGTCACGCTGCGGCCAAGCTGGTCCGTCACGGTGACGGGGAAGGCAGCTGGCTGGGATGATCCAGGTGCAATGGCTGTTTCTGCAGGTGTCTTGGCAGCAATCGTGGTGGATGCAGCACTCGTTGGATCAGTCGAACGGGTGGGTGCAGCAGTACAAGCTGTCATCAAGGCCAAGATCAAGATCAGGGATAGAAGTACAGATGAAAATTTTTGCACGCGGACAAGATCTCCTTCAATCAGTCAGGTGACGGTTTAGCATCACCATCCTACTGATTTTATAGGCCGCGCTATGATAAAGTAAAGATGTATATTCTTGCCAGGGTCTTTGTGTACCAAGTTACAAATGAGGTGTTTTGGGATGTTTGAAATTCGCCAGGTGGTGACACCTGAGTCCGTAGAGGATGCTTTTTCTGCCCTGATGGCCAATCGCAACAATCGAATTCTGGGTGGCTGTGCCTTTCTGAAAATGGGCCAGAAGCTGATCAACCAGGGGATCAGCCTGGAAAAACTGGAGTTGGATTTTATCCGGCAGCAAGATGGCTGGATCGACATCGGAGCAGCCTGCACCTATGGCCAGCTGTCAGACAACGCCCTGATCCAGGCCTATGCGGATGGTGTCATCGTCAAAGCGCTGCAACCCATCGTCGGCGTCCAGCTGCGGAACCGGGTCCAGGTGGGTGCTTCTGTTTTTTCCCGCTATGGCTTTTCCGATTTTCTCCCGGTCCTTCTGGCACTCGGCGCTGAGGTGACCTTGCACCAGGGTGGCCGGATGCCTCTTGAAACCTTTCTGGAGCAACCTCTGACACGCGATGTTTTGCTCGCCGTCCACCTGCCGGATCGTCCGCAGACGGCAGCCTGCCAGAGCCTTCGCTATACGGCCAGCGATTTGCCGGTCGTCAATTGTGCTGTGGCCCGCGATGAGGTGAGCAGAAGCTGGCGTATTGCCATCGGCGCCAGGCCGGGTCGCGCCCAACTGGTCCCGGCGGCCAGCAGCCTGCTGACTGGAAAAGCCCTCTCTGAAGCAGCGATCCAGCACGTTTTAGAAGCCATCGCCCTATTGACTTTTGGCAGCAATGCCCGGGCCAGTGCAGACTACCGCCAGGCCATGGCCAAAGTCCTGGCCCAGCGAGCAATTCAGGAGGTGGCATCATGCTGATCCAACTAACCGTCAACCAGAAAAAGCACGCGGTCGAAGTGGACCCCGCTGACGTCCTGCTCGACGTTCTGCGCAATCTGGGCTATAAATCTGTCCAGCGTGGCTGCGACACCAGCAATTGCGGCCTCTGTTCCGTCCTTGCCGACGGCGAGCCGATCCTGTCCTGCTCCACCCTGGCCTGGCAAGCCGAAGGCAAGCGCATCCAGACGATCGAGGGCTTGCACGACGAGGTCGAACAGGTAGCCAGCTGCCTGGCTGGCGAAGGATCCGACCAGTGCGGCTACTGCAGTCCCGGCCTGATCCTGTCCACCATCGCCCTGAAAAACAAGCTCCTGACGCGTTCCGCCGATGCTGTCCAGACGGTCAGCGATGACGAGATCAACTCATTTCTTTTAGGCAACCTCTGCCGCTGTACCGGTTATGTCGGCCAGTTGCGTGCGATTCGCCGCTATCTGGCTGGTCGGGATGCCCAGCCAGCCGACACGGTCGCCATCAACCCTGCTCCACACAAAAGCCTGGCCCATGCAGCAGATCTGCATGGCAAGCTCAGGGGGACCTCAGTCGGCAAAGCGGTCGAAAAGCTCGACAGCCGCTCGATCCTGCATGGCAAAGCCGTCTACACCGACGACCTCGCTGCTCCGGATGCCCTGGTGATCAAGATCCTGCGTTCACCCCATGCCCATGCCCGCATTCGCAGCATCGACACCAGCAAGGCGCACAAGGTACCAGGAGTCGAACTGATCCTGACCTGGGAGGACGTGCCCCAGACCCGTTTCACGCTGGCCGGCCAGTCCTACCCCGAACCATCCCCCTATGATCGCCTGATCCTCGATCGCGAGGTGCGCTATGCCGGAGACGAGGTCGCGATCATCGCTGCTGATTCGGAACGGACCGCCCTCAAAGCGATGCGCCTGATCAAGGTCGACTATGAGATCTTGCCCGCTGTCCTGACCATAGAGGATGCTCTCAAAGGCGAAACACTCGTCCACGAGCCGGACCACATGGTGTTCCATTTGCCGGACACGGTCGGCAAACCCGACATCAGCCACAATATCATGGGCGCTCACGATTACACCTTTGGTGCGCGCGACGCATCTGTATTTGATGATTGCGACGTCGTGCTGGAGCGGACCTACCAGACTCAGGCCCAAGCCCAGTCGATGATGGAGACCTTCCGCAGCTACTCCTATCTTGACCAGTGGAACCGGCTCGTCGTCATTTCCTCGACCCAGGTCCCCTTCCACATCAAACGCCAGCTCGCCCTCGCCCTCGG
>JAQUEY010000065.1 GCA_028684955.1 Eubacteriales bacterium | reverse complement strand
GATTTTGCAGAAAATATGGCGCAGCGGAAAATTCCATTGACGATGCAAGACTGGGAAATTCGACTGAATTCATTTATCGAAATGTTCGAATATGGTTTACTTAAAGATGCTGGTCAAGTCTCAGCAGAAATTGCAAAACTGCATGCTGAAAGTGAATTCGAAAAATACCGCATCATCCAGGACCGCTGCTTCATATCTGACTATGATAGATACTTATTAGAACTGGAAGCGTTGGCAAAAAGCGATTAAAAGCAGGGGTGAAACAGACAATCCCCTTGACCCTGAGGAGGACACGACATGCGCAAATGGAAAATGCCCGGCACCGACTGGTGGATCTCCGGGATTGTCATGGGCACCGGAAATTTTTGCCGCAATACCGAAGCAGAATCACTCCGCTTGATGGACCATTTTGCCGAGCATGATGGCAATCTGCTCGACACGGCAAACACGTATTGCAAACTGCGGCCAGAAGACCAGAATGTCGCTGAACAGATCGTCGGTCGCTGGCTCAGAGAATCCTCACAAGCGAATGACATGATGGTCAGCACCAAAGGTGGACACAAACTAAGCGATGACTTCGCTCCGGCCAGCATCAGCTTGTCCGAGATCGAAGCGGAACTCGACCACAGCCTTGCCACACTTGGTCGCGAGACCATCGATCTGTATTACCTGCATCGTGACGATCCCAGCCAACCGGTCGAAGCCTTGCTCGAAATTCTGCGTGACTTTCGCCGCAAAGGCAAGATCCGCTTTTTCGGTTTATCCAACTGGTCATCCGACCGGATCCGTGAAGCCATCACCCTGGAAAAACAAGTCAGTGATCGAGGCCTGGTGGCTGTCCAGAACCGCTGGAGCCTGGTCCGCTACAACGATGAAGCCGCCAGTGATCCACATCTGGTAGCCATGGACTGGCAGGCGTGGGACCTGTTCCGCCAGGAGCAGTTGACGGTGATGCCCTATTCGTCCCTGGGCAAAGGCTATTTCAGCAAATATCTGCAAAACACCTGCGAACTGACCGAAAAACTGCGGCGATACTACGAAAATGACCTCAACAAGAAACGGGCCGAGGTGTTGCGCCAAATGCATAAAGAGACCGGCTACAGCATCAGCCAGCTGGTCCTGGCTTGGCTGATGCACCAGCCGCTGCCCGTGTATCCCGTTGCAGCGTTCCGGCGCAGCGACCAGCTGCACGACGCGGTGGGGGCAGCTGCGATCAACCTGTCCTACGACATGATCGAACGTCTGGGGGCCGGCGAGCCCTGGTGATCGGCACTTCGTTCAGAGCCTGACGCGGCAACCATGTTCCTTTTGCAGCTCAGCCAGCTGGTTGCATTCTTCCCGCAGCTTGAGGCGGTATTCACGACGCAGCAGGGCGTTTTCCCATTCTTTTTGCTGGACAATCCCGTTTGGAATAAACGGCGGAACCGGCTTGGGCTTGCCTTCTTCATCGACCGCAACAAACAACAGATAGGCCCGGTTGACCAGTTTCTGGTCACCATTGAGCGCCTCGCTATAGGTCTGCACGCGAACTTCGATCGAGGTCCGGCCGGTCCAGGTCACCTCGGCTTCCAGGATCAGCAAATCATTGAGGTAGACGGGGGCGATGAATTCCAGGGCGTCTACCGTCGCGGTCGTCACTTCGCCGGCTGCGTGACGCCGGGCGGCAGAGGCTGCCGTGACATCGATCCATTCCATCAGACGGCCGCCAAACAGCCGGTTGGTGTTATTGACGTGAGAATGCATGACAATCTGGACATGAGTGGTGCGCATGAGGGTACCTGCTTTTCTTGTTATTGATCACCTCTCATTCTAGCTTTCCTGTCCCTGTGGGGAAAGAGTGGTAACCGGTGTTTTCGCATCTTGAGCCAGAATATGATACGGTGATGACAGCCATCAGCCAGGCCGGAAGGAGGTTAACCATGAACGTTCAATCCAGATCAGCCCCAGATCAAACCGGTCCAGACAGGCCGTTTTCAACAGGACGTGAGGACCTCCTGCTTGCAAAAAAACAAGCCCTGCGCCAGCAACTGGCATCGAAGCGCGAACAGATCGATCCCATGCAAGCCGCTATCTGGTCTGAAGCCATCGGCCACCAGCTACTCACCAGCCAATTGCTTTTACTGTCAACACCCGGCCGGCACGATCAAGCGGCACAGGACCCCCAACCGGCTCCTGGTATTGGCTTGTTCGTCGCCATGCGCCAGGAGGTTGATTTCCAGCCGGTCTGGCAACTGTTGCGCACACGAGGGTTTCGGTTGTGTTTTCCCCGCATGATCCGGTCTGGGGGACGCACCGATCTCGAGTTCCTGGCCATGCCAGACCAGGAGGATCCGGCCAGCTTGCTTGTCCAGAGCCGCTTTGGTGTCCGTGAACCGGCCAGCGCAACCCCCCAGAACGGTCTTGTCGCTTGTGATCCGGTCCTGGTTCTGCTGCCCGGACTGGGTTTCGACCGCGCTGGCAACCGCCTCGGCTGGGGCCAGGGCTACTATGACCATTACCTCTCCCGACGTCTGGCGCAATCCGGGACAGACCGGCCAATCCTGGTCGGAGTCGCTTATCCGTTCCAGATCCAGGACCAGATTCCGGCGGATAGCCACGACATTCCGGTTGACTACCTGCTCAGCCCCAGTGGACTGTTTAAAACAGAACGCCCATAGGATAGCTGCCAGCGTGTTGCCATTGACTTGTTTTCATGCAAACCCAGAGAGGTGTTTTTGATGAAACTGACCATTCTCGGCGCTTCAGGCGCATTCCCTGCTCCCGGGACGGCCACGTCCGGCTACCTGCTGGAGATCGACGGCCACCATGTCCTGATCGATTGCGGCAGCGGTGTCTTGTCTCGCCTGCAAGAGCACATCCGGCTCGACCAGCTCGAGGCGATCATCCTGACTCATCTCCATTCCGACCATACCAGCGACATCGGCGTACTCAAGTATGCCATGGACCTGGGACGAAAATTTGGCCAGCCGATCGGCAAAATCCCGCTCTGGTCACCCGCAACACCCCAGCCCCTGGTCATCGCTCTGGAAAGCCCGGATAATTTTGAACAACAGACACTCAAGGACGACCAGTCGTTTGACTTGTTTGGGGCGACCATTCGTTGCTTTGCCACAGAGCATCCATTTGAAACCTATGGTCTGCGGATCGAAAAAGACGGCAAAGTTCTGGCAACCACGTCAGATACGATCCCTTGCACCAATCTGGCGCCCCTGCTGCGCAAGGCTGACTTGGCTTTGATGGATGCCGGCTCGCTCGAGCGGCTGCGTGCTCCGGTCATGGTCCACCTGACCGCAGCCGAGTGTGGCCAGATTGCCGCGGACAGCCAGGTCCATCGGCTGCTCCTGATCCACCTGCTGCCCTTCTTTGATCCAGAGGAATCCCTCGCGGAAGCCAGACGCCACTTTCCCGCAGCTGAAATTGCCCATCCAGGCCAAACCTATGCCATCTGATAAGAAAACACCTGACAATCGGGATTTGATTTGTGAAAACCGTCAGCTCGCGGATGCTTTGCACCCGGGTCCATTATGGTTACAATAGAGGGATATTAAATAGAGAACGAGGTACACCCCATGTCGGATTCAAACAAGCAGACTGCCGTGATCACAGTCGTCGGCCAGGACCGGGTTGGCATCATCGCCCGCGTGGCCACCGAACTGGCAGCCTTGTCGGTCAACATCAATGACATCTCCCAGACCATCCTCCAGGACGTCTTCACCATGATCATGCTCGTCGACTACGGCACGATGCCGATCGACATCAAAGAGCTGGCCAGCCGGATGGAAGCACTCGGAGACGAGATGGACCTTTCTATCCGCGTCCAGCATTCTGACATTTTCAAGGCCATGCACCGAGTCTGAGCCTATCTTTGATAGTTATGGGGATACACCATGTTTAACGATTTTGAAATTCTGGAAACCCTCAGCATGTTTCGTGAGCAACACCTCGATGTGCGCACGATCACGATGGGGATCAACTTGCTCGATTGCGCATCGGATTCATCTGAAAAGGCCTGCCAGCGCATTTATGACAAAATCTGCCGCAAGGCTGAGCACCTCGTCAAAACGGGCGAAGACATCAGCCACGAGTTCGGCATCCCGATCATCAACAAGCGTGTTTCTGTCACGCCGATCTCGATGGTGGCCGCATCCGGTGACTCCACCGATTATACGATGTATGCCCGGGCGCTCGACCGTGCCGCTGAGTCGATCGGGGTCAATTTCATCGGCGGCTACTCAGCCCTTGTCCATAAAGGCTTTACCGATGCCGACCGCCGCTTGATCGCCTCGATTCCTGAAGCCCTGTCGACAACCAACCTCGTCTGCTCCTCGGTCAATCTGGCCACCACGCGCACAGGCATCAACATGGACGCCGTGCGCCTGATGGGTACCATCATCAAGGATCTGGCAGAAAAAACGGCCGCCCAGGATGCTTTTGGCTGTGCCAAGCTCGTCGTCTTTGCCAATGCTCCGGAGGACAATCCCTTCATGGCAGGCGCTTTCACCGGCCCCGGTGAACCGGAATGCGTGATCAATGTCGGTGTCAGCGGCCCCGGTGTGGTCAAGACCGCTCTCGAGTCCACCCGCGGCCAGGATCTCGAGCATGTCGCCGAGACGATCAAGCGTTCTGCATTCAAAATCACCCGCGTTGGCCAGCTGGTCGCCCGCGAAGCCAGCAAGCGACTCGGTGTGCCATTTGGCATCATCGACTTGTCTTTGGCCCCGACGCCGGTGGTTGGTGACTCGATCGCTCGCATCCTCGAGGAATTCGGCCTCGAGACCGTTGGAGCCTGGGGCACGACAGCCGCCTTGGCCATGCTCAATGACGCCGTGAAAAAGGGTGGCACCATGGCCTCTTCCTATGTCGGTGGCCTGTCTGGTGCCTTCATCCCGGTCAGCGAAGACGAAGGCATGATCGCCGCTGTCGAACTGGGCGCCCTGAGCCTCGAGAAGCTCGAAGCCATGACCTCGGTTTGCTCGGTTGGCATCGACATGGTCGCCATCCCCGGTGACGTACCCGCGACCACGATATCTGCCATCATCGCCGATGAAATGGCCATTGGCACGTTCAACAACAAGACCACCGCTGTGCGGATCATCCCTGTCCCTGGCAAGACTGTTGGCGACAAGGTCCACTATGGCGGTCTTCTCGGCTCAGCCCCGATCATGGCCGTCAACACGGCGTCCTCAGCCGCTTTCATCGAACGAGGCGGCCGGATTCCAGCTCCCATCCACAGTATGAAAAACTGAGCACAGGAACACACGTACATGCCGATCATGAGTTCGCAAGCCTATGAGCGTTTTTATGAGGAAACGATCGATTTACGGTCGGTCCTGATTGGCGCGCAGGAACTGCCACCTTTCCCGGGCAAGAAATCAGGCCCCTGGTACCGGCTGTATCTCATCCTTCAGGCCGCCATTTCGCTGCTGAACGAGGAGCCAGAGGCGGCCCGTGATCTGCTGGCCCAGGTCGATCTGGCTGACCCGCCGATGCAGATCGAAGGGTTGGTGGAGCTTCTGCTTTCTGCCGAGACCGGCAGTCTCGAATTTGCCATGGAGCAACTCGACCTGATGATCGAAGGCTTCGAATCAGGACAGTCGTTGCCCCTGGATCTGCGGCCCAAAGCCGCTTATGTCTATGATTTTCGCCTGACCCGGCGCTGGGCCTATGTCCTGCGCCTGTTCCTGACCGCCCGTCTGCCGGAGATCACCCCGGAACACATCACCCGTTGCCGCCATGACCTGGCTGCCGCCCGAGAGGCCGGTAGCGCAGAATCGACCTTGTTGCGGATGGATTTTTTGATCCGGATCAGCCTGGCCCGCCAGCTGCGCTCAGTCGACCAGGTTCTGGTTGCCGCCCGGGACTGGCAGGAGCTTTGCCAGGAGCATCCTGAATACGGCTTGGGTTTCGAGTATCATCTGGAGGCTATCCTGGCCCTGGAGTTTGATAATCGCTTCACTGAAGCCCTCGACTGGATCGAGGAATGCTTGCCCCTGATCGAAGAGTCCTATGAAATCCTGGCCGTCAAAGCCCGGATTCTCAAGCGGATTGGCCGGATCGAAGAGAGCCTTCTGGTCAGTGAACGCCTGATCGAGCGTTATCCGCATGATTTTGCTGGTTACACATTGCGTTCCAACGCCCATTTCCTGCTGGGGGACAACGAGAAGGCCATGGCTGACGCCCAGCTGGCTGTGATCATGGACCCGGACAATCCCAACAGCTATCTGGCCCGGGCCTTTGTCCTGCTCCAGATCGGCAATTACAAGGATGCCCTGGTCGATTTCGAAAAAACGCTCGAACTGGACCCTTTGCGCTACGATGCCATGCGTGGCCAGGGCAAGTGCCTCTCCATGCTGGGTGAGGATTTTGCTGCCCTCGAGAGCTTTCAGCGCCTGCGCCGGACCTATCCTGACGATCCAGAGGTCTACTACGAAATCGCCGATGTCCTGTTTGCCGCAGGATACCTCGATGACTGTGAAAAAGCCTGCCGCGAGTGCCTGCGCCTCGACAGCAGCTTTGTCAGTGCCTACGTGATCCTGGGCATGATCGCCATGCGCCGCAATGATGACGACAAGGCACGCCGTCTGCTGAACAAAGCGGTTGCCATGGAGCCGGACAACCCCTTTGCCCTGAATGAACTCTCCTACCTGAGCCACCTCGACGGTGACGAAGAACGGGCGATCGAGCTGGTCAACCGGGCCATCGCCGAATCCCCGGATTACGCTGATGCCCTCTGCAACAAAGGGATCATCCACTATTTCCGCAGCGAGTTTGACCAGGCCAACCAAGTCTTCGAACAGACCCTGCGCCTGATGCCCGACCATGTCGGCGCCCTGGTCGGCAAAGCCAATACCCTGGTCCAACTCAGCGAATTCGACGAAGCCAACCGCCTGTACGATGCCGCCCTCATCCTCGACCCGGACAATCTCGACGCCTGCCACGGCAAGATCATGCTCTACCGCATGCTCGGCCTCGACGACGAGGTCCGCTACTGGCAGGACAGAGCCGGCAAACTTGAAGAACTCGAAGAAGAAGAAGAGGCTGGCGATTGATCGCCAGCCTCTTCTTTTTAAAGCAGATCGGATCCTGATTCAGCCCCGATTCCAACAGGACCTGTGTTGGTCAGGGCTTTTCCCAGACGTACTTCATCTCAGCGCCGAGCAGGATATTTTCACTGGACAGCAGAAAGAGCACTTGGTCAATGTCATTTTCGTTCATGTAGCTACTGATGCCAAAGTCATAGTCCACATCCGACTGCGTCATTTTTTCCAGGTTGACAAAAACAGTCTTCCGGAAATGGCTGGCCACGAGCTGGCGGATCGGATTGCTCATCGAATCGGAAATGATCAGGATGTCGCCGCGGTCTTCGCGCCCGGTGTTGAATTCGATGAACGGTTCTCTTTTCTGGAGCAGGTGGTTGTAGTGGTCGTAGCCCCGTTCCTTAGGCTGGTCATCCGCCAGGTAGAGGGAGATGTTGCCATACTCCTCTGGCTCTGAGCCGTTGACCAGGATCTCCATCTGCGGATAGTCAAACAGCAGCAGATTCATCGGATCGGGCTGGATGTCAAGCGACAAGGCCGCCATGCGGGCCAGGGAGCCCTCGAGGGACACACGGTTGAAGCTGACCCGGTTGACTGGTTCCAGCACGGGCTCGTCTGGCCCGTAAAGGAAGCGGATCAGGCTGACATAGCCTTTGTAGGCACCCAGATCGGTCCAGTGATGGTCTGTCCGGTAGAAGTTGTTAACCAGGTCGGTGGGTGACTCGATCCGGAAAATGTCGTGCGGCACCTGGAGATTGTCCAGTGTCGCCTGGATCGTGCCCAGATTACTCTGCGGGTAGACCAGATGGCTCAGCCGCGGCGTTTCGATCAGGAAGACCATTTCCTGCCGGGGCGCGATCGAGTTGGCAAAGTCGTTGAAAAATTCGACATTCTTGTTCACGACATAGAGCTGGTCGGGGTTAAAGTCAACTGCGGCCCGGGCCAGACGCAGATCGTCGGCGATCTGCATCAGGCTGACTTCGGCATTGACCGGCGTCACTGTGATCGGTGTGTTCGGTGCCAGCTGCTTTTCCTCGACACCGATGAAATCGACGTATTCGCTGTTGAAATCATAGGGGCTCTCGACCTCGACCGGCTTCGTCTCGACCGGCTTGATCGTCACAGCCGGGGTCGGCGTTGCGACCGGTTCGCCGGAGGGGTCGGACGTTCCGGACGGTGCGGTCGATGGCGTGGTCGGATCGGGCACCACGACGATCTGGCTCGAAGCGACCTTGCCCAAGGCCTGGCGCGTCAGCAAAGTTAGTTGGTACTGCATCCGGGTATAGGATTTAACCCATACGTTGCGCTTGGGGAAATGGTCAGCCAGGACACTTTCGATGCTCAGCTGGAAATCGGTCGAAAGCCAATTGGCGATCGTCAGTGGCTCCGAAGCCGCCAGATCTCGGTTTTCCAAGACCGAAAATTCTTCCTGGTTGCGGAAACCAAGGATAAATCCGCCCAAGACCAGGGCAAGTGAAATAAAAACAATGACGAATGCTTGATTGCGCATGACTGTCTTTCTATCGTTTAGTCAGCAAACCGCTGACGGGCATGGGCGATCGCTGCCCGGACGGTGTCCGCATTAGGGGCACCGGTGATCTGGCGCTGAGAGACACAAGTCTCGAGGCTGATCGCTTCATAAATGTCGATCTCGATCAGGTCGGAATACTGTTTGAATTCGTCGAGCGTCAGGTCCTCGAGGGCACAGCCCCTGGCAACACAGAGTTTGACCAGCTTGCCGGACACCTCGTGAGCCTCGCGGAAGGGAAGCCCCTTTTTGACCAGGTAATCGGCCAAGTCCGTCGCATTGGTAAAACCACCGGCAGCAGCCAGGCGCATGCGATCCGGGCGCACGGTCAGCGTGGCCATCATGCCGGTAAAGGCCGGCAGGCACAAAAGGACCGTGTCGATCGCGTCGAAAATGGCTTCCTTGTCTTCCTGCATGTCCTTGTTATAGGCCAGCGGCAGCCCTTTCATCATGGTCAGCAAGGTTATCAGCGAGCCAAAGACACGACCGGATTTACCGCGGGTCAGCTCAGCCACGTCCGGGTTTTTCTTCTGTGGCATGATCGAAGACCCGGTGCTGAAGGCATCGTCGAGCTCGATGAAGGCGAATTCCTGACTCGACCAGAGGATGACTTCTTCACTCAGGCGCGACAGGTGCATCATGAAAATAGACAGCACCCCGGCCAGCTCGAGCGCAAAGTCACGGTCAGACACGCCATCGAGACTGTTCTGGGTGATGGCAGCAAAACCGAGTTCGCGCGCGACCATCGCCCGGTCGAGCGGATAAGTCGTGCCAGCCAAAGCGCCAGAGCCGAGCGGCAGGACATCCATGCGCCGGACACAGTCATCGAGCCTGCTGATGTCTCGTGCCAGCATCTCGACGTAGGCCATCAGGTGGTGGCCAAAAGTGATCGGCTGGGCCCGCTGCAAATGGGTGTAGCCCGGCAGGATCGTCTCGGTGTTCTGCTCGGCCAAATCGAGCAACACGTCATAAAGCTGGAGCATACCTTCCCGGATGACCTGGGCTTCATCACGCAGATAGAGCCGCAAGTCGAGGGCAACCTGGTCGTTGCGGCTGCGACCTGTGTGCAAACGCTTGCCAGCATCACCGATCCGGGCTGTCAGCTCCGCTTCGATAAACATGTGGATGTCTTCGGCATTGGGATCGAAGGCCAGGCGACCAGCCTCGATATCCGCACCGATCTGGCCCAGCCCGGTCACGATCGACTCGACATCCTGTGCGGAGAGGATGCCGATAGAACCGAGCATGCGAGCATGGGCCTGACTGCCCCGGATGTCCTGGCGGAACATCCGGGCGTCAAAGGCGATCGATGAATTGTAGGCATTGACGGCCAGGTCTGTCGCTTTGGCGAAGCGGCCGTCCCACATTTTTTTGTTCATATCAGAGCAATCCGTTGCGCTGCTTCATCTGGGCAACGACTTTCATCGGCAGGCCAAACAGGTTGATGAAACCGGTCGCATCGGCCTGGTTGTAGACCTCGTCCTCGGCAAAGGTCGAGAGTTCTTCCTGGTAGAGGGAGAAGGGGGAGGTGGTGCCAGCGGGGAAGACATTACCTTTGTAGAGTTTGAGGCGGACCTTGCCGGTGACGGTCTCCTGGGTCTTGTCAAAGAAGGCATCCATGGCTTCGCGCAGCGGATGGAACCACTGGCCGAAATAGACCAGCTCGGCATAGCGCTGGGACTGGACATCCTTGTAATGGAGGGTGTCGCGGTCGATGCAGAGCAGTTCGAGTTCGCGATGTGCGGCATACATCAGGGTGCCGCCGGGAGTCTCATAGACGCCGCGTGACTTCATGCCAACCAGGCGGTTTTCGACCAAGTCGACAATGCCGATGCCGTTGGCGCCGCCGATTTCGTTCAGGCGTTTCAGAAGGTCGACCGGAGCCAAGGCTTTTCCATCCACTTTGACCGGGATGCCTTTTTCAAATTCGATCTCAACATAAGCCGGTTTATCCGGGGCATTTTCCGGGGTGACGCACATCTCGAGGATCTTCTCGTACTGGGGTTCGTTGGCCGGGCTCTCGAGGTCCATGCCCTCATGGCTCAGGTGCCAGAGGTTCTGGTCCATCGAGTAGTTATTGGCCTTGGTGACCGGGACTGGAATGCCGCGTTCGTTGGCGTAATCGATTTCTTCATCGCGTGATTTGATGTCCCAGATGCGCCAGGGTGCGATGATCTTGAGATCAGGGGCCAGCGCTTTGACGGTCAGTTCGAAACGGACCTGGTCGTTGCCCTTGCCAGTGGCACCATGGGCGATCGCCGTGCAATTTTCGCGGCGGGCGATCTCGACCATGCGCTTGGCAATGACCGGGCGGGCAAAAGACGTGCCGAGCAGGTATTTGCCTTCGTAGACAGCACCGGCCTTGAGTGTCGGATAGACATAGTCGGTGATGAACTCCTCGGCGATGTCCTCAATGTAGCAAGCGACCGCACCGCACTTCATGGCCTTGGCCTTGAGCGCTTCGTGGTCGAGGCCGAGGCCAACCTCGCCCGCCATGGCGACGACTTCACAGTCATAATGCTCGAGCAGCCAGGGGATGATGATCGATGTATCAAGTCCGCCGGAATATGCGAGGAGAATTCTTTCTTTGGCCATTGGGGTACCTCCAGAAATGTGCATAAATATTCATAGTTTTGCATACGGATCCCATTTCCGTGGGATCGGACCGTATTATTATAGCGCCTGACTGCTGCTTTGTCATGGGGTGAGGCAGGGGGGCCAGGCAGGGGTTATTTGAAAAGTTTAAGTCCCGGAGGGGCAGGATGGGTGGGCAGAATGGGCAGGGAGGACATTCCGGCTTGTTCAGATATCTTCGCTGGACGATGATTGATGTGGAACTGGCCACCAGAAAAGCTCGATTGTGGTCTGGCGGGAGGATTTTTCAAAGCGGATTTTTCAAAGCGGTGTCTGGCTGAGTCTGAGATGTCTATCTGCCAACATGACAGCGAACCTTGTTTGGCGATTTGGGTTTGGCGATTTGGCGCGACCTCTGGTGCCTTTCCCGGCAATTGCCGGTTTCAGGGCCACCCTTCGCGCCAAGCCTGGCTACCTGCGTGGCAATTGCCGGTTTCAGGGCCACCCTTCGCGCCAAGCCTGGCTACCTGCGTGGCAATTGCCGGTTTCAGGGCCA
>JAQUEY010000252.1 GCA_028684955.1 Eubacteriales bacterium | reverse complement strand
GATGCTGCCGGATCATCCGCGATCGAGACCGGGATGTGCCGCGCAGAGGCCGCTGCAGCCAGCATGCGGTTCATGTCCGAATCGTCACTGGCTGCCACGACCAGCGCTGCATCTGCCAGCCAGTCCGCCAATAAAGGTTCGTCGCCAAGCCGCAAGGAATGCTGGATCCAGGAAATGGCATCATCCTCTGCCAGACGCCTGGTCAGCTCAGGACACAGGTCTGGTGCCAGGATGACCACCTTGGCGCCGAAATCGCGCAGGACCCGGCAACGGCGCAGGGCCACTGCTCCACCTCCCATGACCAGGCAGGAGGCATTGGACAATTCAACAAATAATGGAAAAAAGCTCATGCCTGCCCCTCCCTGGTTTCTGGCAACAGTCTCTTTTCATCTGATGGTACGATCCGGGGCGGAAATCGCCGCTGCATCACCAGCGCTTTGCTGGATAGACCCTTTTCCAGGTATTTGAGGAAAATCTCAAGTTCTTCAGCACTGGCCAGGTCACGGACATTGTAGGCAAGCTGAGTGAGCAGTTCTTGTGTGCTGTAATAGGGGACCAGGTTGCTGGCCTTTTGGATCACCTCGCGAACCCGGGGCAATTGAGCGCGAAACGCCAGGCGCGATGCATAGGCGTCTGCCTCCATTTCGACTAAGTCTTCACCCTGGCAGGCTGCAGCCTGCCGATGCTGGCTGTTTTGTGTTGCCAAGTCCTGCAGCTGGTCGAGCCGCAGCAATGTGGTTTCCGGAATCTGGCCCAAAGCAGGATCCAGGTCCATCGGCATAGCCAGGTCGACCAGGATCCGCCGCTTGAGAGTCTTTATATACTGGCCGAACTGCTGCGCAGTTACTGTCAAATGCGGGCTCAGGGTGGCGCTGAACACCAAATCGGCCTCCTCCAGATGGTGGAGGCGCTGGCTGTATTCGACCAGCGTCAGGTTCGGGTATTGCTGGCCAAGCGCTTTCAGGGACTGAGACAACGTCCGGTAAGTCGCAAGGATGCGGATCCGATGGCCACAGCGCGCCAGTAGCTCCCGGATGACCAGCAGGCCGGTCCGGCCACTGGCACCCAGGACCAGCGCAGTCACGGGTCCTTGCCGGTCCAGAAGCAGCAAAGCCTGCTGGACGCCAAGGCTGGGGATTGAGAGCGGACGACCCTGCAACCCGGAGCGGTGGCGAAAGCGGCTGGCACAGCGATACACCGCCTGTAGCAGGTCGGCCAGGAGATTGGCAGCCGTTCCTGACTGGCGCGACAACTGGTCTGCCTCACGGATCTGGCCGAGAATCTGGTCTTCACACAGGAGCATCGAATCGAGGCCACAGGCCACGCGCATCAAATGGCGTACGGCCAGAGCATCGGTGTAGAAATTAGCCTGGGCAGACAGCTGGCTCGTTGCCAGAGCCTTGTTTTCAGCCAGAACTTGATAGATGCGCGGAATCAGCTGGTGATGGTCAGACAGTCCTCCGACCAGGTAGAATTCGACCCGGTTGCAGGTCGATAGGATCAGGCATTCACGGCAGAGGCCGGCTGCGATCATCTGCTGCTCGAAGCCGGCCTTCTGTTCGGGGGTAAACGATAACTGGCTGCGCAGCTCGTCGCCGGCAAGCCTGAAGGTGTAACTGATGGCCAGGAAATCCACGACTGCTCCTGTGTGGTCAGAATCTCAAGACGAAAATCAAGTCCTAGTACTTGACGCCGCTCCAGTAGATGACCTCATTCATGATGGCTTTGTCATCCAGTGTAACACCTTCAAGGGCCCATTTCTTGTATTCTGTGAAACCGGTGCGGTCGACAATGTAGCCAATATGCTCCTTGCCGCCTGGAGATTCCGGATCGATGTACTTTTCGACATAGGCATAGGTGTTCTTGATGATCTTGATGATGCTGTCTTCATCGACCCAGCGGATGAAGTCCTCGCCCAGGCGGGGGTTTTTCTTGCCCGTGCGGCCCATCAAGGTCAGGCGGTAGTATTTTTTCTGGCTGCGTGTCCAGGCACCGGTCGGACAGTTCAGGACACATTCACCGCAACCAATGCAGTGCTCGGCCTCGCGGACGATCTTGTAGTTCTCCATACGCAGCACGCCGGTGGCTTTTTTCTTGCAGGCCTTGACGCAGGCTTCGCAGGCGACACAGCGCTCCGGATGGTACTGGGGCTCCGTCATGCCCATGATGCCAAAATCGTGCATGCGCACTTTCATGCAATCATTGGGGCAGCCGGTCAGGGCGACCTTGAAATGCAGGTCATGCGGGAAAATCGACTTCTCGATCCGGCGGGCAAAGCGCGTTGTGTCGTAATTGGCAAAGGGACAGACTTTGTTGCCGATACAGGCACTGATGTTGCGCGTGCCAGCCGCCGGATAGCCAGCGCCTTCATCGTCCTGGTTGATGTCATAGCCACTGATCAGGGGCTGGATCAGAGCGTTGACTTTGGGCATGTCTTCGAACTTGATGTCCGGGATCTCGAAGCCCTGGCGGGTCGTCATGTGAGCCGTGCCATTGCCATACTCCTGGGCAATCTGCTTGATCAGGTCCAGGGACTCGACCTTGAGGTAGCCACCGGGGATGCGGATGCGGATCGCAGTCAGCCCACGCTTTTTCGTGATGCGCCAGGCATTTTTCTTGACTTTCTTGACATTGATATCCATAGCGTTGTTCCTCCCCTCAATCGCGCAGATTTTTAGCTTTGGTGTAGTTGAACACCGGGCCGTCGAGGCAGATGTAGGTGTCGTCCATCTTGCAGTGGCCGCATTTGCCGATGCCACAGCACATCTTGCGTTCGTAGGAGACCCAGATGTTTTCATCCGGCA
>JAQUEY010000064.1 GCA_028684955.1 Eubacteriales bacterium | reverse complement strand
TGGGAAAATCTGGCCGCAATTTTTGACGGACTGGACCAGGACACCACCCGGGTCAGCTCCATGGACCGGCACGAAAACCTGGCGTGCCAAATCGCCAGCTATATCGAAGAGCACCTGGCGGAACCCTTGAACAACAGCATCCTGGGCAAAACGTTTGGCCTGGCCCCTTCCTACCTGAGTGTTATCTTCCGGAACAAAAAGGGCGTGTCCCCGATCGAATACATCGCCCTGCAGCGAATCAACCGGGCCAAGACCTTGTTTTGCGATTCACCTCACCTCACTAGCAAAGAAATCGCCACCCTGGTCGGATTTGACGATCCCTTCCATTTCAGCAAATCCTTTAAAAAGCTCACGGGACTGTCACCAGCCGAATATCGCAAGACGAACTGCCAGAGTTAAGATGATGTCAGTCGATTATTACCCAGCCCTATGCTGGAACGCTTTTTGAAGTCATCTTGTCTTCAAGCATTTTCTGATCAACGATCCTGATAAAATCATCACTCGACAGGCCACTGGATCGATCATACAAAGAGTAGCCGATGCTCAGGCTCAATGTAAAGGGCTCACGGTTTGCTTGATTGAAAGACTCAACCTGGCTTCGAATGCGCTCAGGCGCCAGAGTCAAATCGTCCACTTTGCTGATCTCCATCAGAATGGCGAACTCATCGCCGCCCAGCCGGGTGATGACATCGCTTTTGCGTAAGGCCCGCTTCAGGATGCCGCCAATGGCCTCCAGCGCCTCATCGCCACTCGCATGGCCATAGCGGTCATTGATCTTCTTAAAATCATTGACATCAATCATGATACAACCAATTTCCCTAATTCGATTGTCTGCAATCAGCTGCAACAGATGCTGGTCGAAATACCGCCGGTTGGACAAGCCCGTCAGATGATCGGTATCGATCTGGTTATTCTGGACTTCGAAGTAGACGAGCAGCAGGGCCAGTGACAGGGCCAGCCAGACAATAGAGATGCCAAAAAACAGGATCTGAAGGTTGCTAGCTATGATCGGCAGGCTCGGAAAAAGCTGCAGGGAGGCGATTTCCCGGCGACGGATGTTCTGGTATTGCATCAACGTCAGGATCAGGGCAGCAATGGGTAAAAGCACTCTGGCCAGCTGCGAAGCCTGGCCATTCAAGACGTTCAGCAACCCTTCAAGAGCAAGCAGGATGGCATTTGCAGCCAGGAGGGAATTGAACAAATGCTGGTTCTGGTATCAGTTGACGGTCTGGCGACGCATATCGGATACAATCAGGACAATGATGATCAGGCCACTCAGGCTTGTTTGAACATAGTAGCCAACGCTCATGGTCATACTCCGATCTGGCAATCCGCTTCTGGCGATTTGCCGGTCAGCCGTTTTCATCTTCCTCCTTCTTTTTGCCTTTGAACCAGCGGATGATGACAATCAGGGTGGATAGTAAGGCCATGAAGGAACCGGCGACGTTTTTGATGGAATCGACAAATTCCATGGTGAAAATGGACTGGTCTCGTTTCAGGTATTGCACTGTCCCGGCAGAGAGCGGGAAAACTGAAGCGCTGTTGCCATCCTCTTCCACAAGTGGTTGATGGATGACGGTTTCGGCTGACGATTGATAGAGGGTTTCGAGAAAGGCTGCGATGGCTTGGGGATCGGTGCCGGCATGGGCAATGATTTCAATGTCCACCCCCAGTGTGGTCAGGGTATCAGCGGGAACAGCCGGGTCTACTCTATAGATGCCGGCTGGAATTTCTGTTACAGAAGCCCAGTAGTTGCGATAGCTGATCGAATCAGCAAAAGGCAAGGCAATCAGCTGGTAGCCATGGACTTGGACAAAATAGTCCGTCAGGTAGGACGGCATATATGAAATGGAAAACAGGGCATCCGGCAGGCGGTCCGTCCTAATGCCCATCAGCTCTTCATCGGTGTACTGGGTTTCTACATAGTCGATATCGGGAAAGAGTCCAGCATACCCCAAAAGGCCTGTCGCCAGATCTCGCTTATACTCGCCCAGTGCGCCCGTATTGACCACTCTGCCCTTGAGGCTTGCCAGGTCTGTGATATCAGGCTGGACAAGCAGATGTACCGTTTCAGCAGGTAAGGCGGCAACATGATCGACATCCGGCAGGCGGCTGGTCGAGCCGCTCGGGATCAGAGCCAGGTCGAGTTGGCCCGAGCTGACGGCCAAGAGGGCTTCCGAATGGCTTACAACAGGTTGGACATCCAGTTCCAAGCCATTCCTGAGACCTTCTTGCTGCAACACCTTGACCAGGTAATGGCGTTTGGCGAGGATATCACCACCGCTGATCGACAACCGGTAATGCTTGGGCAGTAGTCCGGTGATGAAATAAACCAGGCCCCCCAGCAGGCCGAAGATCAGGAGGATCGCAATGGTCCGGCGGATTTTACGGCTGCGCTGCGCCTTGTCCAGCAAGTTGTACAGGATGTCATAAGCTTCATTGGAATCTGGCATTGGAAATCCCCTTGGGCTGGCTGTCAGGCAAGCCTGGCTGTTTTAATAGACGGAGACGGCTCCGAGCGACTCAATCACTTGTTGCCCATCCCGGCTGCAAACAAAATCAACGAAATCGAGAATAGCCTCTGAGCGTATCTGGACCAATTGCTCAGAGTCCAGCTTGAAAAAACGGAGCAGCCACTCGCCCAAGTTGCTGGTCGCGGGATCCGGACTGAGCCGGTCATGCTGAAGGTTGAGCACCAGGTAGAAGGAATGGGTCAGGGGGTAGCGCAGGGTCAACAGGGTTTCCCGGCTGATGCGGACCTGGTTGATGGTCAAGAACCGGGAGGACGCATTGGCCTCATGCAAGCAGACCAGGCCGATGGCATTGGGGTCGGCGGCTACCTTAGCCTGCACATCTGCTGCATCAGCGGCGTAAACGGTCGAAGCGGGCAGCTCTTCACCAAGGAGGAGCAGGTCGCTGGCGATCGTGAAGGTGTTTGAATCCACAGGACTACTGATTATCTGGATCGGTTCAGGGATCGCCCCGGTGTTTTCCATCGAGGTGCTACTGATTCCCGCCAGGGCTGACCAATCGGTGATTTCACCAGCCAGGATGGCCTCAAGCTGGGCCAGGGACAAGTTTTGCACTGGATTGTCCGGATGGACAATGAAGCCGAGTCCATCCCGGCCGATCAGGTAGTTTTTCAAGTTCGCCCCATCTTCGTCTTCGGTCAAGTCCCGGGACATGGTGGCGAGGTCAATCGCATCATTGGCGACCGCCAGCAAGCCTGGGGTCGAACCACCGGTGACACAGTGGATTTTGAAGTCAGGGTGAGCCTCGGTGTAAGCCTGGGCCAGGGCTTCGGCATAGGGGTGAACGGTCGAAGATCCGCCGATCAGGAGCGTATGGTATGACGTCTGAGGTTTCAATTGGCTCCAGATAGCCCAGCCGAGTAGGATTAAGACCGTCACGCCGGCCATCAGGACAATTCGCCACTGCTTCTTCATGCTCAGCCCTCCCCGGCAAACAAGCCCAGGCTCTCGGAATGCTCACTGGCCGTCTGCTGGATCGACCGGATAAATGTCCGGATCGGTTCAGGTGCATCCGCGCGGAAATAGACATACAGGGGCCGACGCAGGGGGTACTGGCCCTGCTCAATGGCAGACCGGGTGGGCGCAGCCCCATCGACGGCCAGTGGGGCGATACTGTCATCCAGATAGCTGAACGCACTGAAGCCGATTGCCTCCGGATGAGTCGAGACATAGGTTTTCATGGGCTGGGATTCCATGAGCAAAGCCTGTCCGGAAAGGATGGACTTGGGTCCGAGCACCAGTTGCTTCCAGGCCTCGTAGGTTCCGGAACTGGCATTGCGCGAAATGAGCACCACTGGAAGGTTCGGGCCACCGACTTCAGACCAGCTGGTCAGCGTACCATCATACAGGCTGCGCAACTGCTCCAGCGTCAAATTCCGGACCGGATTAGCGGGATGCACAAACGGCACGATGGCATCGTATGCCACAATCGCTGATTCGAGCTGGACGTCGCGATCAGCTGCCAGGGCTTCCAGTTCGGGAATGATCTGGGCGGAGGCGAGCGCGATGTCACAGGTCCCGTCGATCAGGGACAAAATCCCGCGGCCACTACCCCCACCCGAAACCGTTACGATCGCCTCAGGCTGCTCCTGCATCAGGTTCTCAGCCGTCAGCTGCGCCAGAGGCATCAGGGCTCCTGAACCCCGGATATGGATGCTGTGGCGTGCCTCAGCTGCAGGTACAGCTGCACTCTGGCAGGCGGCGAGAAACAGGACCAGGAGAGGCAGAGCCATGTACTTGGCCAGGGTCCGGTGTAGTGTCAGATATCCAAATATCACGGGCTACGCTCCTTTTGCCACAGGAATGGCAATTGGGATGAAAGGTGAAGAAAAAGCCAGCAGGTCAATTTAGTGTTATTTTAGCAGAATTTAACTTCAATTTGTCAATGATCTATGTTAATCTGATCATATAATATTTTCCAATTATTTCTTGTGGAAAAAGTGGATATTATGACAAATAACAGACGCAAAAAAGACAATATCCGGACTCATCATGATCTTGAAATCCCTACGGCAGTAGTTTTACACAACATCATAGCCGAGAATTCCCCAGAGGACATGAAGGACGTTCTGATCCAAGCCGAGTGGATCGGCCAGCTCTTGTGCAACCTGGGCTATCAGGTGAAAAATATCATATTGGATCCAGCTGATCCGAATCTGGTGCATAAGCTGACGGACTCGGTCGATGTTGTGTTCAATCTGGTGGATTCCAATCGTGCCGAGCCAGCCATCGCCTACTGGGCTGTCACCTGTCTCGAACGCTTGAATATTCCTTTTACAGGCTCACCCATCGAACCAATGGTCCTGACGACTGACAAGATCCAGACTAAGGCCAAGCTGCGTCAGGCCGGCCTGGCTACAGCGGACTGGGTATCTACCCGTGACACCAGAGCATTCCGGCCTCAGATCCCCTACCTGATCAAGCCGATCCGCGAGGATGCGTCGATCGGAGTCAGCCAGGCTTCGGTCATCCGGCCGGAATCACTGACGGACTTACTGACCGCTTTGGCACAACAAGAAGCCGCTCTGGGCCTGCCCTGTTTCGCTGAGCACTATCTGCCGGGGCGGGAATTCGATGTCCCGTTGCTGGCAACAAAAACTGAGGTAGAGACTCTGACCCCAGTCGAGCTGGTCTTTCACGGATTTTTGGCAGCCGGATTGTATCCGGTTTATTCCTATGACGCCAAGTGGGGCGGCAATTCCTTGGAATATGACGGGGTTCAATTGCAGCTGTCTTTTGATCCGGCACTCAATGAACAGTTGCAGTCCATGGCCCGGCAGGCCTGGGACCTGTTCGATCTTCGTGGCTACGGCAAAGTCGATTTCCGCCTCGATGCCCAAGGATGCCCTCATATTCTCGAGATCAATTGCAATCCCAGCTTGTATCTGTTCTGGCCACATCACCAGGCCGGTTTGCTACCGATGAAGGAAGTGATTCGCCGGATCGTATGTGCGGCAGAAACGGGGCGATCCTGTGAAAATTAAGCTTGAAACGATTTACAATAAAGGCCGCGGGGTTGTGGCAACAACAACGATTGAAACCGGAGAACTGATTGAATGCTGTCCGGTCATCCTGTTCCATCTGGAAAAGGAGATACTCAGCCTGTCGGGTCTTGGTTATTTTTATTATGAATGGGATGACGACTTTGAGGCCATCGTTCTCGGATATGGATCTTTGTACAACCATTCCTTCGAGCCCAATACGCAGTTTGTCCGCGATTATATTCGGCATATTATGAATTTCATTGCAGTCAAACCTATCGCGGCTGGCGAAGAGATCACGATCAATTACAATTACTACCCGGGCGACTACACGCCAATGGCTTTCGAGGTGTTTTGATGAGTGCTGCTACGATGGACAATCTTGTTTTCCGTGGCCTGGAAAGCCTTGCTGATGTGGCCAGGCTGGAGGAAATTATATGTCACACAGGCGTCTTCTACCCTGAGGAAATTCCTGTCGCCCGGGAGCTGCTGGACGATTGTCTGGCCCAAGCGGCTTCTGGCTATTATCGTGGTTTCCTGACCCAGCGCGGCGATGAAATCCTCGGCTATGCGCTCTATGTCGAGGCAGCTGGTACGCTGGGCACCTTTGAATTGTATTGGCTGGCTGTCGATCCAGTCTGCCAGGGCATGGGAGTCGGACGCCAGTTGATGGAAGAGCTGGAACGGCAGGTCAATGCTGCCCAGGGCCTGCGGATTTACATCAGCACATCAGCCCGGCCAGAATACGAGCCAGCCCGCAGGCTATATACGGCCTGCGGCTATGAGCTGGCCGGATGTCTGCCTAACTATTTTCGCCAGGGCGATGACTTGCTCTATTTTTACAAATCACTGGTGGTACTGTGATGCACATCGCCCTGAGCTATGACCTCCAGGAGGATTATCTGGCCTGTGGCTACTCACCGGAAATGGCTGCCGAATTCGACAGTCAGGAAACTGTTGATGCCCTAGCCTCTGCGATCGCGCGCCACGGACATGATGTCACCCGGGTTGGTAATCATGACGCCCTGGCTGCCTGGCTGGCAACAGGTCAACGGCCGGACCTGGTGTTCAACATTTGCGAGGGTGAACGGGGCCTGGGGCGGGAAGCCCGTGTTCCGACCTTGCTGGAAACCGCCCAGATTCCCTTTGCCTTCTCTGACGTTGCCGTCCTGACCCTGGCCCTGCACAAGGGGCTCTGCAAGCTGGCGGTTCGTGGCTTAGGCATTGCAACTGCAGACTTCTGTCAGGTGGATTCCCTGGCGGCGCTGGACCAGCTGCTGCTCGATTTTAAAGCAGGAGATCCCCCCATGCCCTTTCCTGTATTTGCCAAGCCCGTAGCTGAAGGCACCAGCAAGGGGGTCGACGGCTTTTCCCGGATCGACTCGTGTGACAACCTGTTCCAGCGCTGCCGGGCATTGCTGGAACAATTCCGGCAACCAGTGCTGGTCGAGCGCTATCTGCCTGGGCGCGAATTCACGGTTGGCATTGTGGGAACTGGGGACCGGGCCCGGGTCGTAGGCGCTATGGAAATTGTCTTTGCTCATGCCGACACCGCCTCAGTCTATTCATATGCTGCCAAATTCGTCGCTAACAGCAGCTGGATCCGCTACCGTGTTCCTGAACCTGAGCTTTACCCATCCCTCTCCGAGGCTGCCTTGAAAATCTGGCGCGGTCTGGGTTGCCGCGATGGCGGCCGGATTGACTTCCGCGAGGATGCACAGGGGAAAATCCATTTTCTTGAAATCAATCCGCTCTCCGGCCTGAATCCGGACTATGGAGATCTCCCGATCCTGAGCAAACTGGCAGGTCAGGATTATGATGCGCTGGTCGGAGCCATCCTGACCAGTGCCATGGAACGGCTGGAGGATCGTCATGTCAGTGTGTGAACAGTGTGCCCGTCTGCAGAAGACCTGTTGTGAAAGAAGCGATGTCGAGGTGGCTTTGACGGAAGGCGACATCATCCGGATTCGCCGGTTTTACAAGGCGAACGATTTTTACCGCCGGATCCCTGTCCCGCCAGAGCTGGCTGCCACCTACGAAAATCCGGATCATCACGATGCAACCGTATCCCTGTATGTGGCTGGTTTGTTCGATGCTCAGGGCCGGCGGCCCGTCCTCGACAAGCAAGCCGACGGGCGCTGTCTGTTTGTAGCTGGACAGGGCTGTGTTTTGCCGGTCGAGGCCCGGCCCTTGCTTTGCAGGCTCTACCCTTATGACTGGAATGACCAGCGATTACTGTGGATTCATGCCCCCTATTGTCCTCATGTAATCTATGCCGACGAAATGGATCTGGTCCAGAAAATCGGTGACTCAAAGGAGATTGCCCTGAATCTGGTGGAGCAGCTCTATGCCGAGCTGGCCAGCAAAGGAGAAGCACCGTGACTTCAGACCGGATTTTGATCTTGCATGATGTTGCCTGTGAGACCCGGCGCGAGGATCTGGTTGACAACCAGCAGGAGGTCACCAGCTTGGACCAGGCCTTGGTGAGCCTTGGCTACCGGGTCAGGTCGATGGCTTTTGATCCACAAGTGACAGAGTTTCTGGCAGCCCAGATCAGGATCTGGCAGCCTGCTCTCGCATTCAATCTGGTGGAAACGGTCGCCGGTTCCGGTCAGCTGGCGCATCTGGCTTGCAGTTTCCTGCAGCTGCTAGGTATACCGTTTACTGGAGCTGATGCCTGGAGCATGCAGACTACGGTTCATAAACTGGCCACCAAGCGGATGTTGGCCGGAGCTGGTTTGCGAACCCCGGCCTGGCTGGAGGCGGATGGCACCGGAGCTTGGAATCCCGGATCACGATACCTCATCAAGCCGGTTTTCGAGGATGGTTCGGTCGCAATCGAGCGCAGTTCGCTGGTTAGTTGCCCCGATGCAGCTCAGCTTCGGTCTTTGATTGAGGAGCGCTCAGCAAAAACGGGGCTTTTATGTTTTGCAGAACAGTTCATCGATGGGCGTGAATTCAACGTCTCCCTATTAGGGCAGGCGGGTGAGCCGCAGGTTCTGCCGCTGGCTGAAATGGAGTTTATCGGCTTCACTGAAAATGGGCTGGCAACCGTGATGAATTTCGATGCCAAATGGACCGAAGGGTCTTATGAATATGAGCATATCCAGCGCACCTTTCTTCCTCTGCCTGGCGATGGTCCCCTGCGCGACGAATTGGTACGGATTGCCAAGGCTTGCTGGACGCTTTTCGGCTTGCGCGGATATGCTCGAGTCGATTTCCGGGTCGATGACTCGGATCAGCCCATGGTCATCGAGATCAATACCAACCCCTGTCTTGAGCCAGACAACGGTATTGCCGCTGCCGCCAGTCAGGCAGGGATTGATTTTACGGCCCTGCTGATCCAGATTGCTGCCGAAGCCGGTGTCACGTTGTCAAAGCAGGCCGATGCCAGGTGGACGACGCACTGCAGGGAGCTGCCACGAGTCTCGCCGGACGAATGGCAGTTTCAATTGGGGGCCAGACTGACCGATCCAGTCAAGTATTTCGCTTTTGCCGGGAATAACGCTGATCCAGATGAACAGGCCGAATCAGCAAAAGTGGCAGCAGTCTACCCGATGGCAGTTACCACCTACTATGCCGGACTCGTTCAAGCCAGTCATCCGGATTGTCCGGTCCGGCGCCAATTCCTGCCAGCGGCAGCAGAGCTTGAACATGCTGAGGATGAGGTGGATGACCCTTTGGAAGAAGAGCGTCACAGTCCGGTTCCAGGCCTGATTCATCGATACCCGGACCGGGTCCTGCTCCTGGTTTCCCTGGAATGTGCCGTCTATTGCCGTCATTGTTCCCGCAAGCACAAGGTTGGCCGCTCACACATGTCCATCACCCAGGCAACGATTCAAAATGGGATCGCCTATATCCGCAATCATATTGAGATCCGTGATGTCCTTTTATCTGGTGGCGATCCGCTGATGTTACCGGATGGTACGCTCGCTTCGATCCTGGCGGAATTACGCTCGATTGCACATGTTGAAGTCATCCGGATCGGGACTCGTATGCCTGTTGTTTTGCCACAGAGAATCACACCGGAGCTGGTTTCAATTCTTGCGGCCGCCAGGCCACTGTGGTTGAATACACAGTTCAACCATCCCCATGAATTCACCCCGGCATCCGAAGCAGCGCTTGCGCGACTGGCTGATGCCGGTATTCCGCTGGGTAATCAGACCGTCCTGCTCAAGGGCATCAATGATTCCCTGCCAGTGATGCGGTCCTTGCTACACCTTCTGGTTTTGAACCGGGTGCGGCCCTATTATCTGTATCATTGCGATTTTGTCCGCGGCGTCGGCCATTTCCGGACCTCGATCCGCCAGGGGATCGAACTGGTGCGGCAAATCCAAGGGCATACCTCCGGATTTGCGGTACCCAGCTACATCATTGACCTGCCGCGTGGCGGTGGCAAGACCACCTTGCACAGCAGTCATCTGGCACTGGCCCAGAGGGGCAGTCGGGTGAACGTCGAGAATTTCGAAGGCATCCGGTTTGAGCTGGATCTGGATCGCTGAACAGGCAATCCAGACCTGGTCTCAGGACGAGCTCAGGGGCTGGCCATCTTCTGGAAACTGACGTTGGCGGTTGTTGGAACGCTGGTGTTTTTTGTCCTCGTACATCCTCTCGTCGGCGATTTTATAGAGTGTTTCATAGATTTCGCCATCTTCACCAGACAGGGCGGCCCCGATCGAGCAACCGGCTTGAATGGTCTGGCCGTCCCAGTCGATCGACTGGTTGAGCAGGGTCCGGATGCGTTCGGCGATCTGCTCCAGTTTGGCTTTGTCCTTGAGGTCGGTGATCATCACGATAAATTCGTCGCCACCGATGCGGGCCAGGCGATCCGCACGGCGCAGCTGGCTGGCAATTCTGGCAGCGGTACCTTGAGCACAGCATCGCCGGCAGGGTGGCCGAGGGTATCGTTGATCTGCTTGAAACGATTCATATCGAGCATCAGGAAGGCGTGTTGTTTGCCGGCCTGCTTGAGATGCCCCCGGGCATAATGCTCAAATGATTTTTTATTGAGTGCGCCGGTCATGGGGTCTTTTCTGGATGCTGTGAGGACCTCCTGATAATGTTTGGCCGTATTAAAGACAAGCAGGAAGATGAGTGCCGTCAGGATATAAAAAAGAAAATTAGTCTTTTGAAAGTCAGTATAACCCGTGTTCCATCCGGCGGCTGGGTAAATAGCCAGTTCCCACTGCTCGCCGGGCAAGTCAATGGTTTCTATGATGATATCCCTGTCACGGGCAAACAGTTCGGAGTGGCCCCAGAAAAAGTCGTTTTGGCCGTCGGCTTTTTTGACACGAATGGCGTATAGGTAACCCTCATTTTCTGGTTTCAAGTCGAAAGCTTGCAAGATTTTATTAAAGTCCAGCGTGATGGTGGACAGGCCCCAGAATTCCCGGTTGGCACCTTCTCCAATAAAAACAGCGCGCCGGTTGAATATTTTCCAGCCGCCCTGGACGGCTAGAACAGGGCCTTGGGCGACAGAACCCTCCGTTTCGATTGTTTTCAGGATATGCTCGCGGCGCTGTGGATCTGCCAGGAGATTATGCCCGATGGCGGCTTCATTACCCTCGAGCGGGTGGATATATTCGACAATCCCCTTCGGAGCGAGGGACACGTTGTCAATCAGAGCATTGCGCTCCAGAATGGCTTGAGCGAACGTATCAATTTCTTGCTGGTCCAAGTCAGGATCATTTTCGATCAGCATATTATAAAAATCGGCATACTGCATGCTGACATTGAGCAGGGTCTGAATATTGGAAGCAACGGTGCTGACTTCCTGGGAAGCAACGAGTTTGTTCTGGCTGGCCAGCGCGGCCTGCTGGCGACGCTGCAAGCCGGCAAAGATCAGCAGGATCGAAGCGCCGATCAGAACCGCCAACAGGATCGAAATCAAATAGCTTTTGGCATACTGCATTCTCATGAAAGCATTCTACCATTGACTCTTGCAACCGTGTTGTGAAACATTAATCTTCTGGTTCAGTCAACAGCTCCACAACGGGCAGATCCAGGGCCTGGGCGATTTTCTCGATGTTGCGCAGCGAGACATTGCGCGTGCCCCGTTCGATGCCGCTGATGTAGGTACGGTGCAAATCAACAATCTCCGCCAATTTTTCCTGTGAATAGCCACGTTCGGCCCGCACCCGTTTCAAATTGTCCGCCAGGATCCGTTGTAGACTTTTCATCGCCGCCACCACCTCTGATCTGATTGTCGAGGTTTTGTCGCCGATGAGTCTACACCCGATAAGTCACAA
>JAQUEY010000251.1 GCA_028684955.1 Eubacteriales bacterium | reverse complement strand
GCAAAGTCAGCATGGGCGCTGCCTCCATCCCGGGAAGTCAATCGGCATCTGGTTCCATTATAAAGGAAAACCAGCCTGCTGCGCCCCAATGCTGATTATTGGCTCTTTGCTTGTTTCCGTGAAAAATCTATTAAGAGAAAAGGGTGTCACGCGAGGGGTGAGCCCGAAATCGGCAATTGCAGGGAAAATTTCTGATGATCCCGCGGGCCTTAGAGCCGCAATGTCTTCATGGCGCACCGGAAAACTTCCACTTAAGTGCTCCGACATAGGGAGGGAAATTTCCACTTCTATGTCGGAACCCCATTGTGGAAAGTCCGAGACCCAGACCCGCGAAGCCTACAGCCGCAACCGTCTTCGCGCCTTTCGGAGTTGTTGCCGTTTGGGTGCACCGACACCAATCGTGGAAGTTTCCAGCTAGGGTGCCAGACCTAGCGTTAGGGGTGGCCTAGTTTCGTGAAACTGGGCCACCCCTGCAGCCAACCCGAGTGCTTCGCAAATCTTTTTACATGCTTTTCACGGAAAAAAAGCAAATGCTGCTTATGGCAAAGTATTGCCGGCAGCACGGTAGATGTCGTACCACTGTGTGCGGGTCAGGCGGATTTCGGCTGCCCGGACGCAGGCTCGCATGCGATCAACGTTCATGGTGCCGATGACCGGCTGCATGTTGGCCGGATGGCGCAGCAGCCAGGCAATAGCAATGGTTTCCGGCTGGACGGCGTAAGTCTCGGCGATGCGATCGATCACCTGGTTGAGTTCAGGGAACTGCTCGTTGCCCAGGAAAACGCCTTCGAAATAGCCGTATTGGAACGGCGACCAGGGCTGGATGGTGATGTCTTCCAGCCGGCAGAAGTCGAGGATGCTGCCATCGCGATCGATGGCGGTGTCATCGTGCATGTTGACATGGACACCGTTGGAAATCATGGTCGCATTCGTGATGCTGAGCTGGAGCTGGTTGGCGACAATGGGCTGGTGGAGATATTTTTGCAGCAGCCGGATCTGCATCGGCTTCTGATTGGATACACCAAAGTGGCGCACTTTGCCACTTTGGTGCAGGCGGTCAAATGCCTCTGCCACTTCCTCCGGCTCAACCAGGGCATCCGGCCGGTGCAGCAGCAAGACATCGAGGTAGTCTGTTTTCAGACGCTTGAGGCTGCCATCGACGGAGGCAAGAATGTGTTCACGGGAAAAATCGAATTCACCTTTGCGAATACCACATTTGGACTGCAAAATCATTGACTCGCGGATCGTGCTGTTCATGTCGATGGCTGCGGCAAACTGGCTCTCGCAAGCCCCGCCACCATAGATATCTGCATGATCAAAGAAATTGGCTCCTGCTTCCAGAGCGGTCCGGATGAATGTTGCGGCGTCTTTCTGCTCGAGACGGTTGATCCGCATGCAGCCGATTGCGACGGCGGGGACAGCAAGGCCACTTTTTCCCAGGTGAATGGTTTTCATGGTAAAAACCTCCAGTCAGTCGACTGCTAGTTTGACGATCACCTTGCGCACAGGGTTGCTCTGGCCAGTCTGGATGGCAGGCCAGTGGGCATCAGTTGGCAGGGCAATCCATAAATGACCGGGTTCCACAGTCAGAAGCTGGCCGTGTCCAGTCAGGAATTGGCAGTCGCTCTCTCTAGTATAGTCGATTTCCGGTGCCAGATCAGCCAGAGGCGCATAAGCGACGGTCTCGACACCACTTAAAACCACATGGCAGTCGATATAGGAGCGATGGACTTCGAAACGGGTGTCCGCCAGATTGACAGGATCGATCGTGGTGACTATGGCAAAGACCTGTTCACCATCGATTGGATATTTCCCATTCTCAACCGAGCTAAAATCCTGAGCACTTAGCCAGGCCAGCGCCAAGTCGAGATTTTTCACAAGCGGAAAATAGTGCTGGAGCTGGTCCAGACGGTCGATGATCATAGTGTCTCCTTTTTCTGCGACTGGTCAGGGGCAAGCTTGATGACTTGGCCGCCGATCACGACTGCTTTGAGTTCCCATTCGGGTGTGATCACGAGCAGATCAGCTTTTTTGCCGATTTCCAGACTACCGACCTGGTCGTCAATCCGGGCGACTCGGGCTGGATTGGCAGTTGCGGCTCTTACGGCAGCTTCTACTGGCACCCCAAATGCCACCGCATTGCGCAAGCACTGCATCAGGTCAGTGACCGAACCTGCGAGGGTGCCATCAGCCAGGGTTGCATGGCTGCCGTTGACATGCACGGTCTGGCCACCCAGATCATAAGAGCCGTCGGCAAGACCACAGGCACGCATGGCATCACTGACCAGGACAACCTTGTCGCTGCCGAACCATTTGAACACCGAACGAACGACGCTGGGGTGCAAATGGACACCATCGCAGATCAGTTCCACGGTCGCGCCAGCATCACTGGCTGCCCCGACCACACCCGGATCGCGGTGGCCAAACGGCGGCATGGCATTGAAGAGGTGGGTGACATGGCTGGCGCCGGCAGCAAAGGCAGCTGAGGCCTGTTCATAATTGGCCATGGTGTGGGCAATCGAGACGGTGGTGTGCGGTGCCGCGTACCGGGTGAGCTCGAGAGCCCCCGGACGATCCGGTGCGACATCGATAATCCGGATCTGCTGGCCCGCAGCCTGCTCGAGGCGCTGATAGAGCTCAACATCCGGATCGATGATGAATTCAGCAGCCTGGGCGCCCTTTTTCTCAACCGCAAAAAATGGACCTTCCATGTGGATGCCCCGCATCTGGGCTCCATCCGGCAGACCCGTCAGGATGATCTCTTGGCCGACCTGGAAAATCCGGGCCAGTCGTTCTTCGCCCAGGGCCATCGATGTGCCCAGGAAAGA
>JAQUEY010000063.1 GCA_028684955.1 Eubacteriales bacterium | reverse complement strand
CAAGGCCGCTTCAAAAGCCGAATTGGTATCGGTATCCAGAGGTTTGACATATTTGGCAGCCACATAACCGGTGCGGGGATAATTGCCGCTGACATAGGTGACCAGGTACCAGTCCAAGTCACTGCCGCGCTCGGTGGTCCAGACATAGACGCGGTGTCCTGTATTCAGGTAGTCGAGAATGGTGTGGGATGTCGATGGGCCACTTCGGACCCGGACATCGGTTCCACTGATGTACATCCACTGGCGAACAAAAGTCAGGGCTTCTACATCGAGGTCACGGCCACGGAAAGGGCCGATCTGGCCGATGACCAGCGCCAGTGCCAGCGCCAGGACAGCCAGCCGGGGAACAATTTTCGACTGTCGGACTTTTGTGCGAATCCTGGAAATCATGGTGCACCTGCTTTGCCAGTTTACTGTAGGGCATGTAGACCCACTTGGATTTTACCATGCCCTGTTTGGCTGATTATTACAGGTTTCTTTCAGTCCCGGTGCACTGCGGTTAAATGTTGGCGTTTTTTTCATCAGATCGGTCTGGCCCGGGGGTTTTCCCGGCTGGAAAATTGTGGGTCGGCATCCCATGGTTTTTAAAAATGCCGCCCCCGCTGGTCAGGCCGCGAAACACGACCTGGATCGTTTTCATGATGATCGCAAGGTCTAGAAGCAATGAGTAGTTTTTAATGTACATCAGATCATAGCGCAGCTTGTCCTCGGGCGCGGTGTCGTAATGGCCGGAGATCTGGGCCAGACCGGTCAGACCGGATTTGACTTTCAGGCGCTGGTTGTAGCCGGGGATCTGTTCCTCGAAAGCTCCGATCGTGATTGGACGGTCGGACCGGGGCCCGACAACAGACATCTCTCCGATCAGGATGTTGAAAAACTGGGGCAATTCGTCCATGCGGGACTGGCGCAAGATCCGTCCGATCCGGGTAACCCGCGGGTCATCCATGCTGGACTGGAAGGAGCCGAATTTTTCCTCGGCATTTTCGACCATGGTCCGGAACTTGTAGATTTTGTGCACCCGGCCTGACAAAGTGATCCGTTCCTGGGAATAGATCGCCGGTCCTTTGGAGTCGATGCGGATCAGGATCGCAATGACCAGCATGAAGGGGGCTGCCAGGATGAGGACCAGCAAGGAGAAGAAAAAGTCGAACACTCGTTTGAACACGCGCTGCTGGAATTTCAGGCCAAGGTTATCGACCAGGAAAGTCGGCATGTCGGAAAACTGGATGACGCGGAATTTGGATAAGACAAGTTCTGAATAAGCCGGGACGATGTACAACGTTTTGTCATGGTCAATGCAGTAGAGGTAAATAGTTTCTTTGTCTGACTCATCCAGGTCGGGGGAAACGAGGATTTCTGAACTCTGGTCGATCTGGTGAAACAGGTTGTCTTTTTCACCAGACAAGGCGTAGCCCAGATAGACGAGGTTGAGGCGGCGCAATTCACCGGCCGCTTTGATAAACAAGCGGTCTGCATCGGCCGGGGTGCGGGCTACGATCAAGAGCTGGCCGCGTGAATAAATCAGGCGGCTGATCACCAGTGAGAGAATTGACCATAAGGCTACCAGCGTGGTCATCGACAAGGTGCTGAAAGCAAGGACATAGCGGGGAAAGGCATTGTATTGGAAGAAATAGGCAATAGTCGAGGCGGTGAGGACAACAAGAAGTGAAAACTGGGTGGCAGTCCTCAGCAGATCGGTCTTCGTTTTGCGGAAAAAATGGGTCATGCCGAGAAGGTCGATGAACAGGACGACACCCACCGTTAAGAGTGGCACCGTTCGGGTGTAGTCCCGGAAACTGACGTAGAACATCGGGACCGATGGATCATAGATGACATAAAATCCGATGATGATCGCCAGGTTGACACAGGCAATTACACCCAGGATGTAGACAATCTTGAACAAATGCGCTGCCGCCGAGCGGCGACGGGATTCAATGGTCATAGAACACCAGATTCATTTCCAAAAAGTACGGCTGATCGCCACAAGTATAGCACATCAGGACAGGGCGCTGTTCTGGAGTTCGTCGAGGGACTGCCAGAAGGAGGGTAGCTCTTGCTCCATGAAATGCTTGACCTCTGGCAGATCAATCCCGGCGATGCTGGCCTCAATAGTGTCCCGGGCACGACGGAACTCACGGTTGCCGGCTTTTTCCTCATCGATGCACTTGATCAAAGCGCTGATCCTGTCGGCAGCCTTGACCAGGCGCATGGCTTCATCGGTGACCGGGTCCGAGCGGTCTGGCAGCAGCAAAGCACGGTAGGCCGGCTGCAAGGCATCCGGCACGAGCTTGAGCAGCTGTTCGGACGCAGTTGCTTCGACTTTTTTATATGCATCCTGGATCGCTGGATTGTAATATTTGACCGGAGTTGGTAAATCGCCCGTCAGGATCTCTGAAGCATCGTGGAAGATCGCCAGTAACGCGACTTGGGCGGGATCGACAGCAATGCGGTCTGGCGAGAAGTGTGTCTTGCGGATTTCAGCCAGCGCATGGGCGATGACGGCGACCTCCAGCGAGTGCTCCGTGATATTTTCGGACTGGGTGTTGCGCATCAGGCCCCAGCGGTTGATGTAGCGCATCCGGTGCAGCATGGCATAAAACTGTTTGCCCATCGATTTCTCCTAGAACCAATAGATATCTTCGAAGGATTTGGTGGCAAATCCATCGCTCATACCCGCGATGTAATCCAGGACTTTCTGGACCAGCGGATCCGAAGGACAGGGGTGTGCGGCCAGGTAGGCTGCAAAAGCCCGGAAGGTGCGATGATCCGAGGCTGCCAGTTTTTCGACATCGGCGCCAGCAACCATCAGGACATCAAATAGCCCTTCGGTGACATTCTTGACCATGGTTTCATAGCGGTTGATCTTGTCCGAGCGGTAGATGCGGGCCACATTTTCCCGCAGCAGCTCTTCCATGGACTGGCCGCGCTCCGGACTGAGGATGATCGCGTCCTGGCCTGCGCTCTGCTCAATGATATCGGTCACCAGGGTATTGATGATCTGGCCGTTGGTCGCACCGAGAGTATTGCGGATGGCTGCCGGAATGTCCTCGAATTCCATGATCCCTGCCCGGGCAGCATCCTCGACATCACGCCCGATGTAGGCAATCTTGTCGGCAATGCGGACGACACAGCCCTCCAATGTCGCCGGCATGCCATGGTGGATGGCATCGAAAGCCAGCTCCTCTGCGGGTTTGCTGCGATTTGGCGTCAGTTCATATTCGCTGTAAGTTTCGCCACAATGGCTGGCAATGCCATCGCGCACCTCGAAGCTCAGGTTGAGGCCGTGCTGCGCTTTGTGTTCGGCCAGTAAATCGACGACACGCAGGCTGTGCAGCTCATGTTTGAAAAAACGGTCCGGTGCGTACTTTTTCAGGCAGCTGTCGAGCATGCGTTCGCCACTGTGGCCAAAGGGTGCATGGCCCAGGTCGTGGCCCAGGGCAATGGCCTGGATCAGGTCGAGATTGAGCCCGAGCGCACGGCCGATGGTGTTGGCGATGTAGTGGACGTAGATGACATGCTCCATCCGGGTGCAGATGTGGTCGTTCTGGGGATTGAAGAATACCTGGGTCTTGTGGCGCAGGCGCCGGAATTCCATGGAGAAAATGATCCGTCCCGTGTCGCGCTCGAACATCGTCCGCACCGAACATTCATCTTCTGGCTGCAGGCGGCCCCGTGAAGCCTGGCTGCGCTGGGCGAACGGGCTGAGGGACTGTTCCTGGTTTTCCTTGATTTCACGGACAAGCATGGCAGGTTCAACCTTTCATCGATGAGAGCCCGGACAAGAGCCAGAGTCGGCCGGCCGGACTTAGTCGCGGGTGCTTTGGGTCCTGTGAGCCTTGGCACTGGCAAGCATCCGGCCGGGCCAGGCAGGTTCAACGACAATGGCCCCGGCAGGGCAGATCTCCTGGCAACAGTAGCAGCGGATACAACGGTCATAGCGGTAGAGTGGCACCGCAGCGGGCTGATTCTGTGTCAAGGCCTTGGGGTCTACGGGGCAGGCTTTGACACATTGGCCACAACGGGTGCACACGTCTGGCAAGATAGCGGGCCGTTCCATAACGTGACGTTTGATCAGAGGGCCTGCCAGTTGGGTGGCCAGAGTCATGATTGAACGCGAAACAGCAGGCCGGACAAATTCTGGAATCGCCAGCTGGCTGGAAAAGTCAGCCAGGCTGCCTTCACCTATTGTCATACCAGTCCCTGCATCGAGGAGGGTGACCTCGATATCCCTGGGATTAGCCTTGCCTAAGCCAGCTTTCTGGGCAGTCTTCAAGACCATGAGGTCATCAGGGTCATACCCCATGATCACCGCGCCGGCAGCATCGACAGCAACAGGATCAAAGCCGGTGATCAGCCAGCCACAGGCTCGGGGCTTGCCATTCATCGGGCCATTGCCTTCCATGGCGACAATCGCATCCATGACAACAAGACGCGGCATAAATTCGCGGTTCAGATCGGCGAGCATGTTCGAAAACGATTGGAGATCCGGAAACTGGACATGGAGCTGGGCTTTGCGTGGGCCCACGATGATGCCAAACAAATTTTTCACAGCTCCGGTCATGCCGGTCAAGGCGTGCGTCTTGAGTTTGCACAAATTGACCAGACCATCGGCTGCGAGAACTCCGTTGGCGATAGGAGCCTCTTTGAAATGGATGCCTTGGCTGAAGCGGACAGTCGTCGCCGAGGAAAAATCAGCGTGGACAACGCCCAAATGGTCCGCCACTCCGGCCAGGCCAGCCATGTGGGCGGCGGCAGCAGGCAGACTCATGGCGGGCGAATCGCCATAGGAAAGGGTCAAGTCCATGGCTGCGAGCTGTTGTGCCAAGGCGGCAAAGACAACCGGATGAGGGGTCACAGCCCTCTCCGGACTCACAGCTGAGAGCAGGTTCGGTTTGATCAGAATGTTTTCTCCGGACTGGAAATGGCGATTGACACCAAGCTTCAAAAAGGCCGCAGCCAGGCTTGATTCGATCAGATTGGAATCATAGTCCAACACTCGGCAGAGGATTACCTGGGACACAACATGCCTCCTCGCAAGACAGCGCCTAACCTGTCCACCAGTATAGCACACTGCAGAATCAGCTTGTGATTTTACATAGATTTAACTATTTTACACAGATTTAATTGTACAACACCTTTATTTCATCTAGAATAGACGTGGATTTTACAAATTTTACCTGACTCATACATTTATGAATTGTTGTCCGGCCAAGGTCAGGACAAAACCAGGAGTAAGACATGGACGTACACTCGATTTTCGCCCTGTTTGGTGGACTGGCCCTGTTCATTTTTGGCATGCAGCAAATGGGCGAGGGCCTGCAGAAAACAGCCGGCGAGAAGATGCGCTCGATCCTGGCCATGCTGACCGGCACGCCTCTGCGCGGTGTCATCGTCGGCGCCCTGGTCACCATGATTATCCAGAGTTCGTCGGCCACAACCGTCATGGTGGTCGGATTTGTCAGTGCTGGCCTGATGACCTTGAATCAGGCAATCGGGGTCATCATGGGTGCCAACATTGGCACGACGATGACTGCCTGGATCGTAGCCGCCAAGATTGATGAATATGCCTGGTTTTTTGTCGCCGCCGGCTTCATCATGATGTTTGCCTTCAAAAACCAGAAAGTGCGTTCCCTCGGCCAGATCGTTTTTGCCTTCGGCGTCTTGTTTGTCGGTTTGAACGGCATGAGTGCTGCCATGAAGCCACTGGCTAAAAGCCCGGCTTTTGCCGAACTTCTGCTGCAAATCAAGGACATCCCGGTGCTTGGTCTTGTCGTTGGTGCCATCACGACCATGATCGTACAGAGTTCTTCAGCTGCCATCGGCGTTTTACAGACTCTGGCTGCGACCCCTACCGATGCCATCGGAACACCCTTGATCTCAGTCAACCAGGCTATTCCAATTCTTCTCGGCAGCAATATCGGCACCACGATCACTGCCATCCTGGCTGCCATTGGAGGCAGCCGGCAGGCTAAACGGGCTGCTGCTGCCCACTCCGTTTTCAACATCGTTGGCTCTGTAGTCTTCCTGCTTTTAATCAAACCCTACACTTGGTTGGTTACTCAAATAATGGGGCTACTCGGTGCGACCCTGGTTCCGATCAACGGCGGCACAGCCCTGACCCCGGTTGCTGATTCGATGCGCGAGACCATTGCCGTTTCGCATACGGTTTTCAATTTTGCCAACACCTTGCTCTGGCTGCCTTTTGTCTGGCTGATGGTCAAGATTGTGCGCCAGATTATCCGCGGTGAAGACCCCATTATCCAGCGCCGCTTGGCCTACATCGACTACAAAGTCATGCACACCCCTGCGGTAGCCATCGATCTGGCCAACAAGGAACTGGTCCGCATGACTGAGATCGCAACCCAGATGACCGAGGATTCCCATTCCCTGATGCTGGCTCATACCGATGAACTGGTCCAGCGCATCCAGATGAACGAAGAGTCCCTCGACTACCTGGAAAATGAAATCGTACGCTACTTGTCCCACCTGTTCCGGGTCACCTCGATGACGGACGAAGACTCCGTGCGCATCGCCGGCCTGATGCATGCCACCAATGACATTGAGCGGATCGGCGATTATTGTAACAACATCTGCGAAACCTCGCTTCTGATGCGTTCCAAGGGCATCTCCTTTAGCGTCGATGCCCTCAAGGATCTCGACGAAGCGTTCGCCCTGGTCCGCAGCATTGTCAATGAAAGCATCCGGGCATTGCGCAACCACGACTTGGTGGCCGCCGGCCGGATCATGAGTCATGAGGACGAAATCGACGAACTCGAGATACGGTTGCGCGAAAGCCATCTGTCCCGGCTGGGCCAGGGCAATTGCGATCCCCAGTCTACTGTCTTGTTCCTCGAACTGATCCATACCATGGAACGCATCAGCGATCACTGCAGAAACCTGGCTGATATCGTTGCCAACAGTCAGAAAAAAGACTACATCATTCATGAAAAAGCCGGCGCCTGAGAGCAATGGCTGATCCCTTGGCCATTAACCAGAAAGAGGCTGTCTCGTCAGTAGAAAAAATCTACTTCTTAAGACAGCCTCTTTTTGAATGTTCCAGTTCAGGCGAGTTGTCAGAGCTTCTCCAGTGAGGCTTGGCGAGCGAGCATCCGTTTCTGGCCTACTTTGCCGAATTCGATCAGCAAGATGGCGTCGCCGGCAACCGGATCGACCCGGATGACCTTGCCTTCACCAAAGCTTGAGTGGCGTACCCGGTCGCCCGGTTGAACCGAAGCAGGTTCGATCCCCTTTTTCGCGGGGGAAGCGGCATGCGGTCCAGTGGCACCCGGGGCTGCCGCAATCGCAGGTCCGGTCGAAGGCTGCACCGGACTTGATGCCGGGCCACGCCGGGCAGGGGTGGTTGTGACGAAGGGGTTTTCGATCTTGGGCGTTTTGCCCGATACAGCAGGAAAATCCGGGTAACCCCCGGCAATGGATTGGCTGGCCTGACTTCTGGTTGACCCTTCTCCCCTGCCCCAGCCAGCTGACTCACCAAACTCAGCCGAGCGATCACCCCGGCGGGATCCTCCCCGTTCGTCCATGTATTCATCAGGAATCTCCCGGATGAAGCGGGAGACCATGAGACTCTGGGTCTGGCCAAAGACCAGGCGGCTCCTGGCTGTTGTCACGTAGAGCTTTTCTTGCGCCCGAGTGATGGCAACATAGGCCAGGCGCCGTTCTTCTTCAATATCCGCCTCACTGGCCATCGAGCGATAACCCGGAAACAGGCCTTCTTCGGCACCGACCAGGAATACAGCCTTGAATTCGAGGCCTTTGGCACTGTGGATGGTCATCAGGCGGACATAATCTTGCTCACCGGCATCGTTGTCCATTTCGGAATACAAGGCGGCTCGTTCGAGGAAGGCATTGAGGATATCCGGCAAGGTCGTCGCCAGGATCAGGTGGTCCTCCTCCACTCCGGTCTGCTGGGCCAGGTCAGATCCGGCCATCTGGTCGATCTGGTTGCGCCGATTCTGGTCGAATTCGACAGCATCTGACAGCAATTCCTTGAGGTTTTCAATGCGGTCCACGGAGTCAGCTTTGCTTTTTTCCTGCTGGTCCAAGATATCCTGGACGAGGCCCGATTCGTTTTCGACCCATTCGATGTATTCCGGGAAACTCATCTGGTCAGACAGCAACCCTTGGCGCAGCCGCTCGACCATAGAGGCAAACAAAAGCAGGCGGCCTGAGGTCCGGGCCAGTTCCGGAAACTCCTGCGCCCGGGTACAGATTTCCAGTTGCGAGACCTGGTGTGCAGCGGCCAGCTGTGCGAGGGTCTCGAGGGTAGCATCGCCAATGCCGCGCCGCGGCACATTAATGATCCGGCCCAGGGAAAGGTCGTCTTTCGGGAAGGCGATCAGGCGCAGATAGGCCAGGACGTCTTTGATCTCCTTGCGGTCATAAAAGCGCATGCCACCGAAAATCCGGTAGGGCACGCCTTCGTCCCGCAAAGCCCCTTCAAGATTGCGCGAGAGCGCATTGAGACGGTAGAGAATCGCAATGTCACCATATCGGTACTGCTGGCCGGTCGCCAGGCGACTGATCTCGCTGGCGATGTACCGGCTCTCATCGCTGTGGCTTTCCGCGCGCAGGAAGGTGATTTTTTCCCCGGCATGGGCCTCGGTCCAAAGTTTCTTGTTCTTGCGCCCGGCATTGTTGCGGATGACTTCGTTGGCCGCTCCCAGGACATTGCCCGTCGAGCGGTAGTTCTGCTCCAGCTTGATCACGGTGCAGCCTTTGAAATCTTTCTCGAAATCGAGGATGTTCTGGATATTGGCGCCCCGGAAACTGTAGATCGACTGGTCATCGTCTCCGACCACACACAGGTTGCGGTGGCCAGCTGACAGCATCTGGACCAGTTTGTACTGGGCATGGTTGGTGTCCTGGTACTCGTCGACGAGGATGTAGCGGAAACGGTTCTGGTATTCGGCCAGGATATCTGGTTGATTCTCCAGCAGTCGGACAGCCTCGAGCAGGATGTCATCAAAGTCCATGCTGTTGGCCCGCTTGAGCTTGTCCTGGTACAGGCGGTAGACCTCGGCAACCTTGCTGGCCCGGTAATCACTGCCGGCCTCTCGGGCAAAATCAGCCGGTGTCTGCAAGGCATTTTTGGCCGAGCTGATCTGGGCGTGAACCGAACGCACGGCAAAAGTTTTCTCGTCCAGCTTGAGTTCTGCCAGGCATTGCTTGACGACCTTCTGCTGGTCATCCGAATCGATGATCGAAAAATTGCGTTCATAGCCCAGGCGGTCCGCAAAGCGGCGCAGAATGCGGGCCAGCATGCTGTGGAAGGTACCGATCCACATCGCGGAGCTGGCCGACCCGACCAGATCCTCGATCCGGCTTTTCATCTCGGCCGCAGCCTTGTTGGTGAAGGTGATGGCCAGGATGGCAGCGGGGCTGATCTTGTGAACTTCCACCAGATAAGCAATCCGGTGAGTGATCACGCGGGTCTTGCCTGATCCAGCCCCGGCCAAGATCAGCAGGGGCCCATTGACATGCTGGACAGCTCTGGCCTGCTCTGGATTGAGTCCAGATAGCAGGCGCGCAGGGTCGCTGGCACTGGGCGGGGTCGATCGCACCTGGGGCCGGGTTGTGGCAGCAGGTGCTGTGGGTTGTTCGGCAGGAGCGTCCTGGTTGTCCAGAAGCAGGTCGAAAAGGTCCATGAGAGTGCCTCCGAAAAAGAGTGTTCTACGATTCTACCATAAAAAAGGGCCGACCCCCTGGGTCAGCCCTCGCGCAAGGACTGGGATTTTCAAATGGCAGTTGACGGAAGGTGGTGGTTTAATAGTTGGGTTCGATCAGACCGTAGTGACCATCCTTGCGCTTATAGACCGCACAGACCTTCTCGGTCTCCATGTCCAAAAACAGCAGGAAGGAATGTCCCAGCATTTCCATCTGGAGGACTGCTTCATCGGCGTCCATCGGAGCGAGGTCAAATGTTTTCCGGCGGATGATCTGCATTTCATCTTCGGTTTCAGCTGGCAGAGGCACTTCTGCAAGCAAGTATTCCTTCATGTAGGCGTAATCGTGGATTTTCTTCTCCATCCGGGTCTTGTGTTTGCGAAACTGTCCTTCGAGGACTTCGACTGCTTCATCGAGGGCAGTAAAAATATCGTCCGCCGCGCACTCGGCACGGTAATAATGCTTCTGGATTTTCAAGGTCACCTCAATGACTTTGAGATCACCATCGGGCCGGACCTTGACATTGGCGACAGCATCATCCCCGAAAAAACGGTTGAATTTGCCAAGTTTCTCTTCGATCCGTTGCTGCAGCTGGTCACCGACTTTGATACCTTTGCCATGGATGTTTACCTTCATGTTGACCGCTCCCTTCTGATTCATGTTTTTCCGTCAGCAGCTGTTGCTGTGGAAAACAACTTTTGTCCTAGTTCTATTATATCCCTATCAGGCACCTCCTTTGTACCAATTGGCACCGCGAATTGATGTTGAATTTGGCAGAAATTCGATCGATTTGAGCCAGGAAGATCTTGGCCCATATTCAACGCTTATCTGGTTCGAGGGAAAAACGGTTTGGCAGCAGTTCTTCCAGCCCAAGGAGGCGGATCCGATCAGCCTGCCCAGGCTCAGGTGCAGGTCCAGGCACACACAGGCAGTGGAAATCCGGACTGGCAAACTCGGCCATGACTTGGCGGCAGATGCCACAGGGCATGCACGGCTCATCCTCTGTACAAGCCACCGCCAGGCGCCGGACTTGTCTGGCGCCTTCGCTGACTGCCTTGAAAATGGCGGTCCTCTCGGCACAGTTTGTCGCACCATAGGAAGCGTTTTCTATGTTGCATCCGGTGAAGATCTGGCCATCTGCGGTTTCCACAGCAGCACCAACAGGAAAATTCGAATAGGGAACATAGGCGTTGTCGCGGGCTCGGCGGGCCAGGGCAATCAAATCCTGATCAGAAACCATGCGAAGGGCCTTCCTTTGCTGCGATCCAGAGTCTCTGGCAAACTAAAGGATCGCGAAATCTGTTCCTGATTCCATCTTAGCCCTTTCCAGGGACGAAAAAAAGGGGATGCAACAGATCGCTGCATCCCCTTGGCAGGTTTGAAAATGAAAGTCTTACAGGCTGCCGTCTTTGCCGGCCATGAAACGGACGAGGTCGACGACACGGTTGGAGTAGCCCCATTCGTTGTCGTACCAGGAGACAACCTTGAAGAAGCGCTTCTCGCCCTTGAGGTTGTTCTGCAGGGTAGCCAGGGAGTCATAGATCGAAGAACGGTTGTCATGGATGAAGTCAGACGAGACGAGTTCTTCATCGGTATAGCCGAGGATGTCCTTCATGTAGGTCTTGGAGGCTTCCTTGAGCTTGGCATCGATCTCTTCGATGGAGGTGTCGCGGGCAGCGGTGAAGGTCAGGTCGACGACCGAGACGGTCGGGGTCGGGATACGGAAGGACATGCCGGTCATCTTGCCTTTGACCTGGGGCAGGACCTCGCCGACGGCCTTGGCCGCACCGGTGGTGGAGGGGATGATATTGATCGCCGCAGCACGGCCGCCGCGCCAGTCTTTCTTGGACGGGCCGTCAACAACCTTCTGGGTGGCGGTATAGGAATGGATGGTGGTCATCAGGCCCTGCTCAACGCCGATGCCTTCCTTGAGGATGACATGGACCAGCGGAGCGAGGCAGTTGGTGGTGCAGGAAGCGTTGGAAACGATCGCGTGCTTGGCAGAGTCATACTCGTTCTCGTTGACGCCCATGACAATGGTCTTGACATCGCCCTTGCCAGGAGCAGAGATGATGACTTTCTTGGCACCGGCTGCGAGGTGACCGGCGGCAGCGGCAGAATCGGTGAACAGGCCGGTGGATTCGATAACGTAATCAACGCCCATCTTGCCCCAGGGCAGAT
>JAQUEY010000250.1 GCA_028684955.1 Eubacteriales bacterium | reverse complement strand
CTGGCAAAAGTCAGACACAAGGATCGATCGCCATACGGAGAAGTACCCAAGAGGCCGAAGGGGGCAGTTTGCTAAACTGTTAGTAGGGGTAACTCTAGCGAGGGTTCGAATCCCTCCTTCTCCGCCAACACGTCAGAACCTTTCTGCAAAAGGCTCTGAAATGTCAAAACTAACGCTGTTTTGCCAAGAAAGGCATTGCTTGAACCCTCAAGCGATGTCTTTTTTGGTCTCTGCCAGGAGATTTCCGATGAAGCGGTACTTGATCGTGATCTCTTGGGTCCGTTTACCGGTTGCTTTGCTGGCCTCGCTGATGGTGATGCTCTCGATCAACTCCATCACGGTTGGCCGGTCCAGATCCTCGATTTCCATGTACTGCCCGATCAGCTGCAGCCAGCGATCGATCTCAGCTTCGCTGCATTTCTGTTTGTGCAATTGCTGTTCGATCATCTGGTACCTTTCTTCAAGCTCACTTTGCTCCTTCACATAGCCTGTGAGAAGGCTCTGAAAGATGTTTTCTGGCAGCTTGCCCAGGCATTTGTCTTCGTACAGACTCTTGATCGTGGTCTCGACAGACTTTAGTCTGTTTTCTGACTCTCGCATCTGTGTTTCCAGACTGGAGGTGGCCTTGTTCTGGGACTGGTTCAAGGTGTTGACGAGCTGGCCAGTGATCCGTTCCCGCTCTGCGACAGCCAGCTTGGCGTGGAGGCGAATGTCATTCAGAATAAATGCTTTTAGCGTGTTTTCCTGGATGTAATGCTGAGTACAGGCCGTTTCTCCGTTGTTGCAATAGCGTTTGCATCGGTAAACATTCGCCGGTGGTCCAACTTTGCGGCTTTTGGTCTGGTAAACAAGCCAAGCGCCACAGTCGGCGCATTTCAGGATACCAGAGAACAAGCTGAGTTGATGATCGGACTTTCGGCGCTTCACGTAGAAAGCTTTGTTACCAATTCGCGTTTGCACGCGGTCCCACACTTCACGGTCAATGATCGGCTCATGGGTGTTTTCAACGATAATCCAGTCTTCCGGATCGATGCAGCGCCGCTTCTTTGACTTGAAAGACACAACTTGACGCTTCCCCTGAGCCAAATTACCGATATAAGCTTGGTTTTTCAGCATCGCCAGGATGCTTGCACTGCCCCAGTAGTTGTTTTCTGTAGGAAGAGGCTTCTGGCCGCCATTGTACTTGGCACTGTAATGGCGGGGGCTGTCCACGCCTTCCTGATTCAGCCGTTCACCAATCATCCGGGCGCTATCGCCGGCAACAAACTCATTGAAGATCCGCCTGACAATGTCTGCTGAAACGTCATCGATAATCAGGACATGCTTGTCTTCCGGCGATTTCCTGAAGCCGTAGGGTGAATGACTTCCCATGAATTTGCCCTGGCGGGCCGAGGCTTTCTTGACCTGCCGAACTTTCTTCGAAATATCGCGGGGATACCACTCGTTGAGCACGTTCTTGAACGGGGCTATCTCATTTTCTTCTTCGCGCATGGAGTCGAAGCTGTCGTTGATGGCGATAAATCGCACACCCTGTTCCATGAAGTATTCTTCCGTGTAGTAGCCGACCTTTGAATAGTTACGACCCAGTCGGGACAAATCCTTGGTGATAATGCAGTTTATCAAACCGCTGGTGACATCTCGCAGCATGCGCTTGAAGGCCGGTCGATCGAAGTTGGTCCCAGAGAAGCCGTCATCCACATAGATTTCTCGCAGATTCCACCCCTTTTCCTTGACGTAATCGATGAGCAACTGCTTCTGGTTGGCAATGCTCATGCTTTCCAATGAACCGTTGTTGTCGTCTCGAGAGAGACGGCAGTAGATGCCCACATCATGGGTGTTTTGCAATTTCATTTTATCCTCCCAAAATCACAAAACAGCATGATTGCGGATAGAATTGTTCCGCCTTCATTATAGAGGTGGAATGCCAATTCATCAAAAAATCAGGCTGTCATGAATGATTTGCGGCATTGAGTTTGATTTGAATGATCCGGCTCAGGAGATCCGGGTATGATTGATCGGTTCCGAAGATGCTCGTCACCTTGTAATAGCTGTAACCTGACTGGTAAAGGCTCTGGACGGTTTGATCATCGATCTCATAGCGATCCAGTTCGGTTGGAGGACAGGTATTGTCCATTGCCATGATTGACCTCCAATACTAATAGGGAAGGAACCAGCCGCGCCGATAGTCTGTGACTCATCTTGTCAAAAAGCTGATCCAATGACGCGACGCGGCTGATTTATATAGTTAAATAGTTTATTGTGATGAAGCAGTCGAACAGTGGCAGCTGTTCCATAGGGATTTCACCTCCCGCCATTCTGATGACGGGCCGTCCTCATTGCCTGCGAGCGACTGGAAACCCTTGCAATAAGGGCTTCTTCGCCTCGGACTGTGACTGAACGGAAGTATCATGATCAGATGCATCAGGTCATCGCCAGCAGACCAGCCACGGCCTGCCTGCGACGTGGTATGAATCGCTTTCCATGTTGTATGGCCGCCTATCGAGAGGGTTTCACACAGCAAGGGTCATCGCGTACCCGCCGCCTGGCTTTTCCTTCCGGCTCATGCATCTAACGTAACCGGTTCATCGTTTATTCAATTTTCAAGTTGCTGGTGAGAAGAATAGGATCCTCTCAATAGCCATGACATTTCCGAGGCTAAAGTAAACGGTCAGGCAAAAAAAGATTTCAATTGGTCTTCAAGCGCACGCAGCCCGCGAGCGATCGATGAACAGACCGCCATCTTGCTGTTTCCCTCCAGTTCCGCGATTTCGATTTGACTGAAACCGAGAAAAAAGTATGCAACAATTCGTTTGGCCTGCTTTTCAGGAAGGGAAGATATCGCAGCG
>JAQUEY010000249.1 GCA_028684955.1 Eubacteriales bacterium | reverse complement strand
CCGATTATGCCGCCATGAGCCGCAAAGCTGCCAACATCATTTCGGCCCAGGTGATCCTCAAACCGGACAGTGTGCTCGGCCTGGCCACGGGTTCGACCCCCGTCGGTGTCTACCGCCAGCTGGCGGACTGGTACCGCAAGGGGGACCTCGATTTTGCCAAGGTCCGCACGGTCAATCTCGACGAATACTGCGGCCTGGCGCCGGACCATCCGCAGAGCTACCGCTTCTACATGGAGACCAACCTGTTCAGCCAGGTCAATATCCAGCCGGAAAACACCCATTTGCCCGATGGCCTGGCCGGGGATCCGGCAGCCGAATGTGCCCGTTACGATCATCTGATCAGTGCGCTCGGTGGCATCGATCTGCAGCTGCTGGGCATCGGCCACAACGGTCACATCGGTTTCAACGAGCCTGATGAAGCATTTGGCAAAATGACCCACCAAGTCCAGCTCAATGCGATGACAGTCGAGGCCAATGCCCGCTTTTTCACAGATGCAGATGAAGTCCCGAAATTTGCCTTTACCATGGGCATCCGGGCGATCATGCAGGCCCGGAAAATTCTTCTGGTTGTCAATGGCTTTGACAAAGCGGAGATCCTCAAACAGGCCCTGACCGGCCCCGTGACACCTGCGGTCCCAGGATCCATTCTGCAGCTGCACCCGGACGTCACCGTTGTGGCCGATGAAGCAGCCCTTGCACAATTGGGCCAGGTGGATTCTTTATGAAAATTCTCAACGGACAGGTCTTGAACCAGGACTTTGTCTTTGTCCCACTGGATGTTGACATCACATCTGACCGGATCTCAGGATTGGACCAGCGTACGGCAGGGGAGAAGACGGCGCCAGTTACTGGAGCTCAGATCGATCACTCCGGCCTGTCAGGAGACACCATCGATGCGACCGGCTGCCTGGTTATCCCTGGCCTGGTGGATATCCATATTCATGCCTGTGCGGGGCATGATTTCTGTGATGCCGATGCTGACGGCATTGCCGTCATGGCCAGCCATCTTGCCCGCCAGGGCGTGACCTCTTTCCTGGGCACATCGATGGCCTTAGGCGAAGAACGACTGGCCCGGATTTTCCAGGTGGGTCAGGAGGTGATCTTGACGGGTCTTCCGGATGGAGCCCAGATGCGGGGCATCCACATGGAAGGCCCTTTTTTTGCTGTTGAAAAAAAAGGCGCCCAGGCGGCTGAATTCATCATCGATCCGGATGTTGAGCTCTACCAACGTCTCGAGCAGGCAGCGGGCCAGCAAATCCGGATTGTCGATGTTGCTCCGGAGCGACCAGGGGCCCTCGAGCTGACCCGGTACGCAGCGTCGCACACAACGGTCTCGATTGCCCATACCATGGCCAATTATGAACAGGCCTCGACTGCTTTTGCAGCCGGAGCCAGCCATGTCACCCATCTCTTCAATGCCATGCCGCCGTTCAGTCACCGCGATCCGGGTGTGGTCGGGGCAGCCAGTGATGCTGGCGCAACCGTGGAACTGATCTGCGATGGTATCCATTTGCACCCCAGCGTCGTCCGTTCGGTTTTCAAATGGTTTGGCAGCGACAAAGTTGTCCTGGTCAGTGATGCCATGCGCGCCTGTGGCCTTGCCGACGGCTCTTATGATCTGGGTGGCCAGACGGTCCAGGTCAACGGCAGCCGTGCAACTCTGAGCGATGGCACCCTCGCCGGTTCGGTCACAGACCTGATGCAGTGCTTGCGCAATGCAGTGGCATTTGGGGTGCCTGTAGAAGCTGCCGTAAGGGCTGCGACTGCCAATCCGGCCCGAGTCGCCCGGATTGACAATCAGGTCGGTAGTCTGGAGATTGGTAAAAAGGCTGACCTGCTCGTGATCACACCTGAATGGGAACTCAAAGCAGTCGTGATCGGCGGTCATGTCATCAAGCTTGCCCCTGACAAATCGCAGAAAAAGGAGTCAATATGATCATCGACCATCTGGACCAGCTCCAGCATTATTTTCCGCTCGTAAAAAATCTCGACATGGCTCTGTCCTGGTTGAAGGCTCAGGATTTCAGCTCGGTTGAGAATGGGAAATATCCAATCGATGGTGAACAGGTCTTTGCCATAGTCACCACGATCGATCCTGTCAATCTGGCGGACACCCGTTTCGAAGTCCATCGCTCCTACATCGACTGCCATGTTGTTTTAAGTGGTGTAGAGACCGTCGCCTTTGCTTCTCTGGCTGATCTGACACCGGAAATCGACTATACTAGAGAGAGCGACTGCCAATTCCTGACTGGACACGGGCACCTGTTGACCGTAGAACCTGGCCATTTCTGGATCGCCCTGCCAACCGACGCCCACTGGCCTGCCATCCAGACCGGCCAGAGCAACCCTGTGCGCAAGGTGATCGTCAAACTCGCAGTCGACTGACTGGAGGTTTTTGCCATGAAAACCATTCAACTCGGAAAAAGTGGCCTGGCTGTGCCTGCTGTTGCGATCGGCTGCATGCGGATCAACCGCCTGGAGCAGAAAACCGCCGCGACGTTTATCCGGACTGCCCTGGAGGCCGGTGCCCATTTTTTTGACCATGCCGATATCTATGGTGGTGGGGCATGCGAAAGCCAGTTCGCCGCTGCCATCGACATGAACAGCACAATCCGCGAGTCGATGATCCTGCAGTCCAAATGCGGCATCCGCAAGGGAGCGTTCGATTTTTCCCGGGAGCACATCCTTGAATCTGTGGACGGCAGCCTGAAACGGCTGAAAACAGACTATCTCGACGTCTTGCTGCTGCACCGGCCGGATGCCCTGGTTGAGCCGGAGGAAGTGGCAGAGGCATTTGACCGCCTGCACCAAAGTGGCAAAGTGCGCCACTTTGGTGTATCCAATCAGAAGCCGATGCAGATCC
>JAQUEY010000062.1 GCA_028684955.1 Eubacteriales bacterium | reverse complement strand
ACACCTGCAAGATAGGCCAGAGAGGTCAATATCCCCACGTAATACAAACCTCTCAGCCACTTTTTACGCCGTCCAGCAGGTTCCATCTTGTAGACTGAAAGTGGCACATAGGTCGGCCAGAGAATCAGAGCTGCAAACAGGAACAATCCGGAAGAGACTGCAAGCATCTGTTCATGACCGGGCGTCTGCAAAGAATACCAGACAAATCCTTCGGAGATCTGCTGCAGGCCAAACACCAGCGGCATGGCTGCAAAGATTTTATGCTCCGGGATGGAATTCCTGGATAAAGTGGCAAGACCGGCCCCGGTCAACAGAGCACCACTGACGAAACTTGCTGCAGCTGAAAAACACATAGGTCCTCCCTGATCGTTCAGGATGATCAAATCTCAGTGTCGCAAAGGAAACGAGCACGTTTTGCCAAAATTATAGCAATAATTTCAACCCCTGCACCATGACTAATCTGGATCAACCTGTGTATAATAGGCCGCAGAATTTATAAGACTATCCGAAAAAATGGATACTATCAGGAGAATTGTTATGGCTGGAAACCGCATGATCTGTACAACAAACCAAGTCGAATACCTGACAATCCGCAGGGCCATGGTGGCCGGCGCACGCACATTTGAAGAAACCCAGGCCGCCACCGGGGTCTGTGGTGTTTGCGAGGGTTGTAAGAGTGAACTCGATGGGATCCTGTTGTCGGTCTGTGGCTGCATGAAAGTCTCCTTGCAGGCCGTGGTCGACGCTGTCAAATCTGGAGCTGACACCGTTGAAAAAGTGGGTGAGCTCACTGGCGCCGGCACGGATTGTGGCCGCTGCAAAGGACTGATCGCCAACATCATTGAACTGGGCTATTGATACGCAATACCGCATCAAATGTCGAGTCATACAGGCCAGGAGCAATTTGAATGGGAATGGTCGCTTCACCAGAATTTCCTGAATGGGTCCTTGCTGTCGAGGCCATGGTCAAGAAAACGGCAGCCAGAATCTTGAGCCAGGATTTCACCGTTATGGGAAAGGGTCGCCAGGATATTGTGACCGGCTTGGACTATGCAATGGAGCGGGAAATCAAGCGCCAGCTGCACGAGATGTTCCCAAATGACCGGTTCATTGGCGAAGAAGAAAACCAGGGCACGCCAGGTCCCGAGCGAACCTGGGTCTGTGACCCGATCGACGGAACGGTCAATTTCGTCATGGAACTTCCATACTTCGGCGTGACCTTGGCCTTGCTGGAAAATACCGTTCCGGTCTTCAGTCTGATTCATTTGCCAAAGCTGGATGAAACTTACATGGCCATGCGCGGCAAAGGCGCCTATCTCAACGGCACCAGGCTGGTCTCTCATCCAGACCGACAGCTGGCGCGGTCTATTGTGACGTTCGGGGATTTCTCCAAATCCAATCCAACATCCCGGCCGTTTCAAATCCGGGCGATGCAAAAACTGATGGTAGAAGCGCTCCGGGTGCGTATCCAGGGGGCTTCTTCCGTTGATTTCGCATTTCTGGCTGCAGGACGAAACAGCTGCCATATCCTCTTTTCCAGCAGCGTGTGGGAAGTGGTTCCAGGCACCCTGATGGTCGAAGAAGCCGGTTGTGTGACCGCCAGCCTTAACGGCCAAGATTATGGTTTTCGTCGCAAAGGACTGGTGATTGCGACTAATCAGCAGATCCTGGACCAGGTTGTCCGGGCACTGGACCGAGGCTGGCGGTCGGTCTGAGCTCTTTGCCTATTACCGTGAAAAGCATGTAAAAAAATGTAGTAGATACCACCAAGAGTGGTCACGCGGGTATGAAAATTCGCACAATGCTGATGTTGGTTGCAGGTCTGGTCTGTATTCAGGCCGGGGTCCGAAATCGGCAATTGCTGAAATCAATACCAGGGGTCGCACGAGGGGTGCGCCCGAAATCGGCAATTGCCGAAATCAGCACCAGGGGTCGCGTGAGGGGTGCGTCCGAAATCGGCAATTGCCCAAATCAGCACCGGGGCACCCCTCACAATCATCTGACATCAAAACTTGCAACAACCACCACCGGTTCCAGGGGGGCTTATTTGTTGGATGCAAGGTTGCATCCGTTCATTGCTTTTCACGGTAAAAAGTAAAGAGCCTCGGTCTGAGCTTGGTTGCAAAATCACGGGTACACGCGCACAATGCTATAGGACATTTTTTTCATGCGAGCTTGATTCGTATCATCTGAATATGATTCATCGCATATGTACGAGGTATTTGCCATGCGCTTATTAGTCCTGGTTCTGAACAAAGTCGACAAACTCGAAGACATCCTCAGTGAATTTCTCAATTCCGAGATCAGTGGTGCCACCATCTTGAGCAGCACGGGGATGGCCCGTGTCCTTTCGGGGCGCGAAGATAACGAGGAGATCCCCTTGTTCGGGTCGATCCGGTCCTTTTTGAATCCCGCACACCGGGAAAGCAAAACCATTTTTGCCGCCATGCGTGAAGAGCAGATCCCGGTCGCTGTCGCTGCCATCGAAAAAGTGGTCGGAGATTTGTCGCGCCAGGATGTTGGCGTCGTTTTCACCCTGCCCATCGATTTTGTCAAAGGGATTCCAAACTTATGAACGACCAGATCCTGCTCTACATCTCTCTGATTCTATTTGGCGGCCTGCTGGTCGGCCGATTTGTCAAACTCTTCAATCTGCCCAATGTGACAGGCTACCTGATTGCTGGCCTGATCCTGGGACCCAGCCTGGCCAATTTCATCCCAGCCGACATGGTCAGGAATTTCTCGCTGGTTTCGGACATGACCCTGGGATTTATCGCGTTTTCCATCGGCAGTGAATTCAAATTCAGCTATTTCAAGGAAGTCGGGACGACGCCTGTCATTGTCGCCATCATGGAAGCCTGCGGGGCGATGCTTCTGGTGACCTTGACATTGCTCCTGTTTGGTACCGATCTGCGGCTCGCTTTACTCTTTGGGGCAATTGCCTCTGCAACAGCACCGGCCCAGACACTCATGGTTGTTCAGCAATATCGGGCCAGAGGTCCGATGACCTCCTTACTGATGAGCGTTGTTGCCCTGGATGATGCGGTTGCCCTGATTGCTTTTGGTTTTGCCACAACCATCGTCAATTCCATGAACCACCCAGGCACCAATATGCTGTTCTCGATTGCCGAGCCATTCATCGAGCTGGTCATCTCACTGGTGGTCGGCGCAGCACTCGCATTTGTCATGATGATCTTCCTGCGCTATTTCAAAAAACCATCCAATCGCATCAGCATTCTGCTGGCTTTCATTTTCCTGATTATCTACCTTGCCGACCGGTTACACGGCTCACCCTTGCTGGCCTGCATGGCCATGGGAACGGTGCTGGTCAACTGGCTGGACGACATTGAAGATCTGACGCGAGTTGCCCAGGGCGTGACCCCGCCGTTGTTCGTGATTTTTTTCGTGATTTCCGGTGCCGGGCTTGATTTCAAAGCTTTATCCGGGATCGGTGTTGTCGGGATCATCTACATTGTTGTGCGTGTCCTGGGCAAGCATTTCGGCGCCTGGTTTGGCGCCACCATCACGCGATCCGAGCAAAAGATCCGCACCTATCTGGGCCTCACCCTGATGCCGCAGGCAGGTGTCGCCCTGGGTCTTGTCATTGTCGCAGCCAAAGCCGTGCCCGAATACGCCGCCCAGATCAATGTCGTGATTTTGTCATCCACCTTCATCTACTCGCTGATTGGACCCAGTGCGGCAAAATATGCCTTGGTCAAGGCAGGCGAGATCAAGATGCCTGGCAAAAGCAGCCCCACATCCTGAGATTTATCATTTGCCCTTCAATTCCGGGAACGGATACAAGACGACCTCCATCGCCTGGCCTTTTTGCATGGCTTCCAGACCGGTCGCAAACTCTTTCAGAGCCAGCTGATGGGTCACCAGGTTCTCGAAATCAACGACAGCGTTTTCCAATGTGTTGACTGTATTGTAAAGCGTGTTGAGTCCAATGAAATTGCCATAGATCGTCAGGCCTCGGGCGGTGATGGTGTTCTGAGAGATCTCCTGGCGGGCATTGGCATTCATGCCGAACAGCAGGATCGAGCCGCCGTTTTTGACGGTTGCGAGGGCATCTTTGAGCAGGACACCGACGGCATCGATGACAATATCAGCGCCTACCCCCTTGGTTTCCTCCAGAACCACTGCCAACAAATCTTCGCGATCAGGTCGGATGACGCGTGTGGCGCCTTGCTTGAGCGCAAAATTTGCACGAAAATCACTGATTTCCGAAACTAATACTTTGCCCGCCCCGGATGCTTTCATCAGGCCGGTGAAATACTGGCCAATCGGGCCACCGCCCAGAACCAGGACCGTGTCACCCGGCATGACCTTGAGTTTTTTTATCGCGCCCATGACGCAGTTGAGCGGTTCCGCAAAAATTGCCTTTTCGAGCGGGACGTCCGGGCTGATCTTGACCAGGGCGGTATCTGGGAAGACTGCATACTGGGCAAAGACCCCGTCGATATGGACCCCCATGGAGGACATATTCTGGCAAAGGTTGGCATTGCCGCCGAGACAGGCCGGACAAGTACCGCACGGCAGGTTGTTGTCCGCGACGACCCGGTCACCAGCCCTGAATGCCTTGACGGCTGGACCGGTCGCGACGATTTCAGCCACGCATTCATGGCCGAGGATGATACCTGGATTGGCGATGACTCCGGGTGGATTGTGCAAAATATGCACATCGGTGCCGCAGATGCTGGCGGCCAGGATTTTGACCAGGACGTCCTGCGGATTCTCAATCTGGGGGGTGGGGCGTGTGGTGATTTCGTACTGGCCGAGCGCGCTGAAGACAACCGCGTCCATTTGCTGGTCCATGGTTTGAGTTCCTTTCTGGTGGAGAGGCACCGGTCTGGTGCCCCGGACTGTTTGAATTACTTGGTCTGGTTTTGTTTCAGGTAGGCGTCATGGAGCTGGAGGCAGAATTCGAGGCTCTTGGTGCCGTCATGAGCCGTGGTTTCCGGATCGCGTCCGGTCAGGATGCAATCGACGAAATCGGCCATCTCGTTGTAAAAGGCGTCGCCCCAGCGGGCCTGGAAGCTTTCCTGGGCTTCCTCGAGAATTCCGGCCTCCGTGAACTGGGTGACGTAGTTTTTGCGCGGTACGTTATTGACGCGCAACGTGCCCTTGGTGCCGACGATCTCGGACTCGACATGGCTGCAGGTATGAGTCCGGCCGACCTGGATGTAGGCGGTCGTCTGATTGTCGAATTGTGTCAGGGAGAAACCATTGTCGTAATCGCTGTAATCGGCAAGGCCGGTGCAGACATAGGCGCCACCGGTGGCAAAGCTTTCCGCCGGTTCACCCTCGAGGAACCAGCGTGCCAGGTCGGTGTCATGGCTGCCCATCTCGATGAACCACGGCAGATAGATGCCCCGTTTGACCCCGTCGAGGTGGGCATCGAGCACCGAAGCCGGATCGAGGCTGACCCCTTTGAACAAAATTGGTTTGCCGATCTGGCCGGCACGGATCCGAGCCTTGGCCTCAGCATAGGACGGATCGAAGCGACGCATGAATCCAACTGTGAATTTTTTATCGGGATTCTGAGCGACCGCCTGTTCGACAGCCAGGCAATCTGCGATGGTTTTAGCCAGTGGCTTTTCACAGAAAATGTGCTTTTGTGCCGCACAGGCTTTAATGGCTTGCTCTTTGTGGGCATCGGCGCCGGTCGCGATGACGATGGCATCGATGTCCGGATTGGCGAGCATCTCGTCGTAATTCGTATAGCCAAAGGGAATGTTGAATTCTGCCTGGATTGCCTTCATTTTGTCTTCGTGCCGGGCGCAGACGGCGATGACTTTCGAACCGGGTATCCGCTGCTGCAGATTGGTGATATGAGTCCGGCCCATGCCACCGATGCCGACGACCCCAAATTTGATCTTTGCCATGTTCGTAACCTCCTCGCCCCCTGCTGCTGGGGGCTCATTCTAGATATTCAATCCATGAAATGAATGCTCTTGAGATAGTCCAAGGTCCGTTTCGCAATCGGGAAAGGTTTGTCTGCCGGAGCTGGATACATGTCCTGCTCAACAATCGCCCAGCCTGTAAACGCGTGTTCGGCCAGGATGTCACGGATCGCTGTAAAATCAACGCTGCCACGGCCTGCTTCCTCCATAATACCGCGGTCGATCGCAGCCGCGAAGCTTAATCCTTCGCGGTCTTTCTGCTCCCGGATCGCGCTGTCACAATCTTTCAGATGCAGGTATTTGACGCGGTCGATGTGGCGGCGCAAAAACTCGACAGGATCACCGCCGGCATAGGCATGGTGGCCGGTGTCCAGGCACAGGTCGATGTCGACCTCATCCAGCAGTCGTTCGATCTGCGCTTCGGTCTCTACATGGGTCTCACCATGGGGATGGAAATAGACCGTCAACCCATACCGGTCGCGGGCATAGTCACGGATCTGGCGCACACCATCCGAAAGGATTTTCCAGGTAGTATCATCAAGCTGCTTCGGACTGGTCAGTTCGCCTGTCCAGAGGTCGGAATAGGTGTTGTCCATCAGGATGATGGTTCTCGTTTCAGGGAAATCGGCCAGGAGCCGGGCCATCTGGTCCACTGTTGGCAGAATCACCTGGTCGATGTTTTGCTGCGAGGTCAGGTCGCTCATGATCGTGGTCGAAACCAGTTCCAGATCTCGCGTGGCCAATTCCTGGTGCAACGTCGCTGCATCGGTGGGCAGATAGCCCCAGGGCCCCAGTTCCAGAGCATTGTAGCCAGCCTTGGCCATTTCATCGAGACAGGTCTGCCAGCTGACTTGCTTCTCGTCCTGGGGGAACCAGATCCCCCACGAGTCAGGGCAAGTGCCAATTTTGATTGCCATGGCTTAGTTCTCCTCAGTCTTCAATCCGGACCCATTGGCCGGATTTGGCAGATGCGATGCAGGCGCTGATCGTACGGTCAACATGATAGCCAAATTCGAAATCGCTCAGGTAGGGTTCACCCTTGAGCACAGCTGCGAACAGTTCTTGGAATTCAAGCACTTTCATGTCGTTGAAGCTGATCGCGATGCCACCAGCACCGAAAAAGGTGCCATAGCCACCGTGGTGCGGATTTAAAAGGACCGTGCGATAGCCCCGGTCAGCCGGGTCGTCCGATTTGAAGTAGACATTGACTTCCATCATTTTCTCGAGGTTGTAATGGACCGAACCCAGGGTTCCCTGTATTTCGAACTGGAGGTAGTTCTTGCGCCCGGTGGCGATGCGGCTTGTCCCGAGTGTCCCGATCGCGCCATTTTTGTATTCGGCCAGGATCTGGATGACATCATCGTTCTCGACAGTGGCCATTTCGCTTGAACCTGCGATTTTCGGGCGTTCCTTGATGACAGTGCGCTGCACGGCATTGACCGCAGTAATGTCCCCCATCAGGGCCTGGGAAATGCTGAACAGGTGCGATCCCAGGTCGCCCAACGCGCCACTGCCGGAAAATTTGTTGATGTGGCGCCAGGTGATCGGCAGCTGCGGGTCCAGGAGCATGTCCTGGTCATAGGTGCCGGTAAAACGGACGATCTGGCCGAGGCGACCCGACTGGATCAGGCTGCGGATATAGGCGGTGGCCGGGTTGAGCAGGTTGTTGAATCCCACATAGTTGACGACGTTGCGTGCGGCAGCCAGTTCGGCCAGTTCCTTGGACTCGGCGGCCGAGATGCTCAGCGGCTTTTCGCAGAAGATGTGCTTGTTGTTCTCCAGAGCCGCTTTGGCGACCACATAGTGCAGATGATTCGGGGTGCAAATATCGACCAGGTCGATGGCCGGATCTTGGACCAGCTCCATCCAGTCGGTGGTCCAGCGCTGATAGCCGAGTTTCTCGCAGGCCTGCCGGGCATTCGTCTCATTGACGTCGGCAACCAGTTCATAAACGGGCTTGCCCATGTCCGGGCCAAACAGCATCAGGGCATTGGCGATCGAGACGGAATGGTCCTTGCCCATCCAGCCTGCCCCCACGAGTCCGATTCGAATTTCCTGCATGTTCACACGCTCCTCATTACTCTTTGATTGACTATTCTTGCCTTCGTACTATCATGTTATTACGCTTTAATAAATGGGTCACTTCACCGTATTGCCCACTTATCAACATTTATTGCTTTTTCACACTCGCCGGGAAGGCGGATTAACCCTAGCGGCAGGAGGTCCGAAATATGATCGAAAACGAACCAGGGGTTCTTTATGATTCTAAAATCTATCCGCACGTTCCATCTGAGTTTGCCCGGAAAAACCTGTTTTATGCCCATGTCGGAGGATCCTATCATTGCACCCCACCCTATCGGGTTCAGCGGGATTATCTCGAGTCGTACATCATATTCCTGATCACGGACGGATTGTTTGCTGTAGATTATCGGGACGAACAGCTCGAAGCCAGACCAGGGCAGATCGTCCTACTCGACTGCAAATACCCGCAAGCGTACTGGATGGTGAAAACCGGACGTTTCAAGTGGTTCCACTTTTCAGGCAATGCCAGCCAGGCCTACCTCGACTTGGTGTATTCCAGCCGCGGCATTGTCATTGATGTGGCTGAGCCTGAACGGATCAGTCAAAAGATCGACGCAATCCTCCAGATGATGGCGCAAGACCTTGTCGATGAACATCACACATCGAGCCTGGTCCACCAGATTTTTGCCGAAGTGTTGTCACCGCAGGGCGAAACAGATCGCATCCCAGATCCCGTGATTCGAAATGCCATCCTCTTCATCGACTCACACTTCAATGAATCGATCACACTCGAGCAGATCGCTGCCAGCGTCAATCTCAGTCCCTATTATTTTCTGCGACTCTTCAAAAAGTACATGGACTCTACACCGCATGAATACCTGACCCAGGCCCGCCTCAAGCATGCTATGCGCCTGCTTAAGCAATCACGGCAATCACTAGATAGCATCGCCGACCAGTGCGGCTTCAACAGTGCGACTCATTTCATCAGAAGCTTTCGTCAGCGCCTGAGCATGACACCGGGACAATACCGGCAGTTGAAGTTTTGAGCTGCTCCAGAGCAGAAAGAAATCGCGCCAGAAATTCGAATATTCCAGATTCCCCTGTATAATCATGGTAGATGGTTTGATGATTTGAGGTGATTGCTATGAAATACAAAGTTCATCGTTTGGAGATCAAAGCCAAATCCGCACAGGATACCCTGGATACATTCATCAATTCCTTGGCTGGAGATGTAATTTCGATTGTACCCATCGTCAACCCGACCTTCAGGCCCATGGGCGCAACATCCATCACCAGCCAGTTGCTGATCGTTGAACAGATCAAAAAGGCTGTTGATTAAATGCCATGATCTATCTGGATTACAATGCCACCACACCAGTGGACCAAGGCGTAGCCAAGGCTTTGATACCTTTCATTTTCCAACATTTCGGCAACCCATCCAGCAGCCATGCCTACGGCCATGCAGCAAAAGTCGCCGTAGAAAATGCCCGTGGCCAAGTCGCAACGCTCCTGAACTGCTCCCCCAACGAGATCCTTTTCACCAGTGGCGGCAGCGAGTCTAATAACACCGCGCTCAAAGGCGTCGCCTGGCACCTCAAAGACAAAGGTAATCACATCATCACTTCTGAGATAGAGCATCCTGCTGTGCTCAACGTTTGCGCCTGGCTGAGCACGCAGGGATTTGAGATCACCTATCTACCCGTCGATACCTTTGGCCAAGTTAAACCTGACGATCTGGCTGCAGCCCTGACCGACTGCACCATTCTGGTCAGCATCATGCACGCCAACAACGAGACCGGTACCATCCAGCCGATCCGTCAGCTGGCCGAGCTGGCCCATCGCAAGGGCGCTCTGTTCCACACCGATGCAGCCCAGTCCGTTGGTAAAATCGTCACCGACGTCCAGGAGCTGGGAGTCGATTTCCTGACCGTTGCCGGGCACAAACTCTATTCGCCAAAGGGCATCGGCGCTCTTTACATCCGTCAGGGGATCGAAATTGATTCCCTGATCCATGGCGCCGGCCACGAGCGTGGCTTGCGCGCCGGCACAGAGAACTTCGCTTATGATGTCGCGCTCGGGCAGGCGTGTGAAATTGCCCAGATTCAGCTCAGCAATCCGATCATTCGCGAGATGACCGACTATTTCTGGAGCGAATTGCACAACGGCCTCGGCGACCAAATCCATCTCAACGGACACCCCACCGAACGCCTGCCCAACACCCTGAACATCAGTTTCCTGGGCTGGAATGGACACGAACTGCTGGCTCAGCTATCTGATGTAGCCGCCTCAACCGGTTCAGCCTGCCACTCGGGAGTGACAGCCTTGTCTCCGGTCCTCAAAGCCATGGACGTTTCCCCGGAAATCGGCCGCGGAGCCGTCCGCTTCAGTTTGGGACGCTTTACCCAAAAAACCGAAATCAATCTGGTTGTGAACCAGATTCTGACCATTCTGAAACGAGGCCAGTAAGATGGCGAGCAGCAAAGAACTCTTTGACATGCATGCAGAATTCTGCAAATTCATGGGTAATGCCAAACGAATTGAAATCCTGTTTCTTCTGGGTGATGAAGAGCTCTGTGTGGAAGACATCGAACTGATCGGTGTGAACACCTGTGGCGGTTGTCCAGGCAAGAAAGCCGTGACCCGGGAAGCTGAAATGGTCCGCCGGGGTGCCGACACCATTGCGCTCGCATCCTGCATCACCCGAGGCAATCCAATTGGCTTCCCCTGTCCACATGCCGAGCAGATGAAAGCGGCCATCGAACGTGAAGTCGGACAGGAAATCCGCCTGATCGACTACACGCATTGAGGTCAAGGCTGCTGTCGTTCTCCCCTGGCTTTCTTCCTGGTAAGATGGATCCAGATTCCCACGCCTGCCGCCAATAGCAGCGCCAGTATAATGGTTGTCAGAATAACTATCCAGCGTAACCGTCCCGTAGCTTGAGCGCGGTTGATCTCATCGAGCGCCCTGGCCTTGGACAGGGCTTTGTTGATTTGCAGCACGCCATAGCCGCTGTCCACGTCATACCCTTGCGTCCCGATGTCTCTGGCTGTTGCCAGCAGGACAGATCTGACCTGGCCTGGAGTGAGAGATGGATATTCGGCCCTAAGCAAGGCAACCCCACCTGCAACATAAGCAGCCGCATAGGAGGTGCCAAACGCCCGGACCGTCCTGCCGCGAACCGTGGCAACCTTCAAGTCTGTGCCGGGGGCGCTCAGTTTGACCGATTCATTCCGTTGCGAGAAGGTCGCAATGCCCTCATCTGCACGCAGGGCAGCCACGCCCAGCACCGTTTCATAGGCTGCCGGAAAGAATTCAACTTCTGGATGATCCTCGTTTTCATTGCCAACCGCTGCGACCACTACAACGCCCTGCTTTTCTGCGTATGCTATGGCCGATTGCAAGTCTTCCGAGTCACCGATCGTCCCCGCGCCAATCAAGATGATCTGGCATTGATAGACTTGGGCAGCGTCCCGGATGGCCTGGGCCAGCAGATCACTGCCGCCATCCAGGACCTTGCCTGCCGCATCTTGCGAATAATAGACCAGTGGCACCAGTACCGCATCTGGGGCAATCCCCGGCTGGTTTTTGGCTGGCAGGCCCAGAAGGATCCCGGCCAGAGCTGTGCCATGGCCAACCCGGTCGTCTGTGTCGCGTGACTGTTCCAGATAGTTGTAGCCCTCGTCCAGATGGACCGGATCAATCGCCGGCCCGGAAATGCCGGTGTCAATCAGCGCGATCCGGCTGCCCTGGCCAGTCGATTTTGCAGGGGTCCAGTCGATGGCACCCGTCGGCCAGGATCCCGTATCCGCAGCGAGGACCGTCGAGGTTCTGGCCAGGATGACCAGAAGGATCAGAGAGGCCAATATCTTTTTCATCCGTCGTTCTCTTTCTTTACCCATTCCACAGCCTGTCCCGATCCTGTCAATTACTCAGGTCCAGGATATTGCCCTGATTCTGGATCACAATATCGCTTTTGCTCGGGGCGCTCGCTGTGTAATTCGTGACGGCGCCTTCAAAATAGAG
>JAQUEY010000248.1 GCA_028684955.1 Eubacteriales bacterium | reverse complement strand
ATCACATCTGTTTCCGGACCGATGATTATGACGCTGCCCACAGCAAACATGCGGCCATGGGCTGCATCTGTTATGAAAACACGGCCATGGGCCTGTATTTCATCAGCGATCCAGATGGCTACTGGATCGAGATCGTTCCGGTCCGCTGAGTCTGGCAGGATCCGATGACAAACGATATCTTTTCCCGCACCGAGTTGTTGCTCGGGCCAGCTGCCCTGGAGCGCCTCAGCCGCTGTAAAGTGGCAATTTTCGGTATTGGCGGAGTGGGTTCCTTTGTGGCGGAAGCCCTGGCTCGTTCTGGCGTCGGGGCCTTTGTCCTGGTTGACAGCGATGTGGTGGCTGCATCCAACATCAACCGCCAGATTCTGGCCTTGCACAGCACGGTCGGACAGCCCAAAGTCGAAGTCATGCGCGACCGGATTCTCGACATCAACCCCCAGGCCAAGGTTGAGACGTTGCAGCAGTTCCTGCTGCCGGACAATACCGCCCAGATGCTGCAACCGGATTGGGACTACATCGTCGATGCGATCGATACGGTCAGTGCCAAGATCGAACTGGCAGTCCAGGCGACAACCCGCGGAATACCGATCATCAGCAGCATGGGTGCCGGCAACAAGCTCGATCCAACACGGTTTGAGGTCACCGACCTCTACCAGACCAGTGTCTGCCCTTTAAGCAAAGTCATGCGCCGAGAGCTCAGAAAGCGCGGCATCGATCATCTGAAAGTGGTCTATTCACCGGAAGAACCCCTGCGTCCTTCTGTCAACGAATCTGCAGCAGATGAAACCGTTGCTGCGCCTGATCTTGAGCCCGTCCTGGACGATACACTGCCGAGGGCACCCTACAAAAGGCGCATCCCCGGCAGTGTGGCATTTGTTCCTTCAGTTGTTGGCCTGATTATCGCAGGCGAAGTGGTCAAGGATTTGATTCAGGTGGTCCGCTAGGCGCATCAGGACCTTTGCCCTTGCGCTGCTTTGGAACCAGTCCTTTCCGGTTCCGGCGCCGGCGCCAGACCAGGAAGACGATCAGCACGATCACGAGCAGGGGGGAAGCAGCGACCAGGGCGATCAGAAGCCATTGCAGGACGGTGACAAATCCATTGCTGATCCGGGTCAGTCCAGAACGCATCAGATAGGCCATATCCGCCCAGCTCAGCGCACTCCAGGTGATATCCTTTTTAATCTGCACCGGATCATCGACCTGGCGGATCTCGAGGTTGACCGTGGATTCGGCCAGCATGCTGTCCCAGAGGCGCAGCATACCTTTCATCGACTCGATCTCGACAGTCAACTGGTTGATGTGGCTCTGGACTTGCAAGACTTCTTCAATCGTTTCAGCCCGGTCGAGGAATTCCGTGTAGCGCTCGAGCGATTTTTCCATAGTCCGGAGTCGGGTCTGGGTGTCGTAGTAATTGGTCGTGATGTCATCGGTGCTGATCTGGGTCCGCAAGGCGGTCCCCAACGTACCAATGAAATCAATCATGCCATCGAGTTCTTCGGGTTTGATCTTGATCGTCGCATAAAGGATCAGCCAGTCTTCACTGCGCTGTTCGTTGCGCATGGTTTCGTAACCCTGGCGGGCAATGGCATAGGCCAGGATCTGGTCATAAGCCGCTGTGACATCGACGACTTCGAGCCCGATCGAGGCATTGCGGACGATCTTGCGTTCGACGCCGGTGACTGCGCCAGAACCGGGCTCGCTGCCATAGGAGCCGGATCCATCTGGAGCCATGCCGCCTTTCGACTGTTCTGCAGCATAGTCGCCAGCTGCCATGGCTGCCGCCGTGGTCTCCATCGTCTGGTAGTCGCGGTCATTACTCACGGCGCTGCCGCTGGCACATCCAGCCACGGTAGCCAGGACAAGGACAAGAGCCAGTACCAGCGTCAGTATGGATCGTTGCTTGAACATGACCTTCACCTCCAAATTGCGTGTCTATTCAATGTTGCTAGGCTTTGGACGTTTCCTGAGTCAGAATGTTCCCTATGTCCTGCCATCGTCAGGCGCTCACATAAGGATAGAACCTGACATCGTCCGCCAACAGGTGGAAGACGAGTGTGTCTCCGACCAAATGCTCCATCGCCTGCAGGAGAGAAATCTCACCCTTTTCATAACGGGCTACGAGTTCGCGATCTGTATCCAGCAAGGTCTGGTGCAGCTTGCGGTGATCCTCCAGGTCCGGGTATTGAACACCCTCTAAAATCTGCTCTTCATTGGCAAAATGTTCCGCCAGCTTGGCAATGACCTGATAAAGATCGGGCCGGAAATCGGACGGGTCCGCGGTGTCCCGATAGTAAAGATAATGCCGGATCATCAGGTTGGCACCACGGATCAGAGCCTGATGCTCATGGTCGATCTGGTCATTGCCAGACTCCCATTTCGGCTGCCAGACAATCCGGAAATTGGCCCCTTCCCCACGCCAGAACGCTTCCCAGGAGAAACACGCGCCCTGTTCCTCAGCCCGGGCCCGGCCAAGACAATATTCAGCTCGTGCCAGCCAGTCGGCAAAGGACTCCCCCGGCCGATGGGTCGCCAGGCCACAACTGATGGTCTGGTTGCCCGGAACCGGGAAAGCATGTTGTTCAACGGCAAATTTGAGTTTGGCGGCAAGTTGCATGGCCGCGTCGGGATCTGTGTCCTGGGCCCAGACCAGCAGGACTTCGCCACCCCAGCGAAAAACCTGGTCTTTGCGCCGCACGGTTGCTTCGACCAGCCGGCAAAAGTCCTTTAGAACTTCATCGGCAGTTAAATGGCCAAACGTATCGCTGATGGTCCGGAAGTGATCGAGGCCAAACAGCAGCATGGACGGTCCGGCTTTGGCCCTGTCAGGGGCACCAGGCCGCCAGGCTGTGTGCTGTTCGATCGTGGACAGCAAC
>JAQUEY010000061.1 GCA_028684955.1 Eubacteriales bacterium | reverse complement strand
TCCACAGAGCCGGGCACGTTTTCCGGTGGCCTTAGCCTGAGCCGTGGCCGGATCGTGGAAAACCTGACGTTTGACTTGCTTGTCAGAAATCTTCGGCCGCAACTGGCAGCCCTGGCAGCCGGGATTCTATTCCCGGATGCCGGTTGATGCGCCAGCCAACCGGGTACGGAGCCAAACATGCGTAAGAAATCCCTCGTCGACAGCAATCAATACGGCTACGCGACCGGCCGGATCCGGGCCCTCGAAGGCCAGCTGATGGATATCGCTCGCCTCAATCGCCTGATCGAGGCCCGCAGTCCGGAAGATATCGCCCGGGTCCTTTCCGACAGTGGCTATTCTTCTTCGGACACCCCGGATGTATTAGAGCGTGAGACTGCCGAGCTTTACAAACTGGCGGGCGAAGTCATGGTCAACCGGGAATTTGTTGACGCCTTGCTGGTTTTTAATGACTGCCACAATTTGAAGGCGATCGAAAAATATCTGGCCGCCTGGTGGCCGCGCCTGAGTGAAAATCCCGAGGATGCTTTCGAAATCGATCCGCTTTCCAGACAAGACAGCCGGGCAGATTTCGAATCGCCTGTCCTGCCGGAAACCAACAGCGCAGCCAGCTTTTCCGCGATTTCCGGCCTTATGGTCCAGCCTTCCCTGGTCGAGCCGGAACTTTTATTCCAGGCCATCCGCGACCGGATGCCTGACCGCGTTCCGGCCTGGCTCTACCAGGGCGCCATCGCAGCAGCCAGTGCTGTCCGCACCCGGTACGACATTGCCGAAATCGACCAGATGATCGACCGGCTGGCCTACACTGAGGCCATCCGCCGGGCCCAGGAGCTGGGCAATCCGTTCTTTCTCGACTATCTGTTTTTGCGTACCGACCTGGCCAATCTGGGCAGCCTGCTCCGCTGCCGCCTCCTGAAAGCAGACCGGCGTGTGCTCATCCAGACCTTGCTTCCCGCTGGCAAGATCAGCCAGGATGTCCTGCTGGGCTGGTTTGCTGCAGAACCGGAGCTGATCACCGAAGCTCTGGCCAAAGGACCTTTTGCCGAACTGGCGCCGTTTTATTCCACGCCCAGCCAGCGCGGCACCCTGGCCACCTTTGGCAAAGTCTGTGACCACCTGATCCTCGACCACCTGAAAAAAGCCCAGTTCATCTTGCGTGGACCGGAAGTCCCTCTGGCTTACCTCCTCGCCCGTCTGCTGGAAATCAAAAATGTCCGCATCGCGCAGACTTTGCTGCGCAACAAACTGCCGTCCGCCCAGATCCGGGAACTGGCGCGCGACAGCCTGGCCGCCAGGAGGTAAACGATGTACAAAGTCGGCGTCATTGGCGACCGCGACAGCATCATTGGATTTCGCGCTCTGGGCATGTCTGTCCATGACGCGGCCACCCCAGCCGAGGCAGAAACCTTGCTTCACCAGCTGGCGGATGAGCAATTTGCTGTCATTTTCATCACGGAACAATTGGCCGAGAGCAACCTGCCGCTGCTGCGCGAACTTCGCAGCCGCAAGCTGCCGGCTGTGATTCCGATCCCCTCGATTGCGGGGACAACCGGCCTTGGCATGTTCCAGGTCCGTGAATCAGTCAAGAAAGCAGTCGGCATGGACATCTTCGCACAAGACGAAGCAAACCAGGCCGAGAAGGAGTAGAGCCATGTTAAGCAAGAGTCAAGGGACCATTGTCAAAGTATCCGGCCCCCTGGTTGTCGCCGCAGGCATGCGCGATGCCGAATTGTTCGACGTCGTCCGTGTCTCGGAGAAAAAATTGATCGGTGAGATCATCGAAATGCACGGTGACCGTGCTTCGATCCAAGTCTACGAAGACACGGCAGGCCTGGGCCCGGGTGAACCGGTCGTTTCCGAGGGTGCACCGCTCTCGGTCGAACTGGCCCCCGGCCTGATCGGCCAGATCTTCGACGGCATCCAGCGCCCACTCGATCGCCTGGTTGCCCTGGCCGGCAACAACATCGACCGTGGTGTCACCGTACCCGCGATCGACCGCGACCGCATCTGGTCTTTCCGACCGATCGCAGCCGTTGGAGCCACTGTCACCAGCGGCGACGTCCTCGGCACGGTCCAGGAGACCGAGCTCGTCTTGCACAAGGTCATGGTTCCGCCAGGCCTGGCCGGCACGATCGAAACGATCGAATCCGGTGACAAAAAAGTCACTGAAACCATCGCCACGATCCGGACTGCGGCTGGCAAATCCGTCCCTGTGACGATGATGCAGAAATGGCCGGTCCGCCGTGGCCGCCCCTACGCGGAAAAGATTTCGCCAGATGCTCCGCTGGTCACCGGCCAGCGTGTCATCGACACCTTCTTCCCGGTCGCCAAAGGTGGCACGGCCACCGTTCCGGGACCGTTCGGCAGCGGCAAGACTGTCATCCAGCACCAGCTGGCCAAATGGGCCGAATCCGACATCGTTGTCTACATTGGCTGCGGCGAACGTGGCAACGAGATGACCGACGTCCTGATGGAATTCCCGGAGCTGATTGACCCCAAATCCGGCCACTCCCTGATGAAGCGCACCATCCTGATTGCCAACACATCGGACATGCCGGTCGCCGCCCGCGAAGCCTCCATCTACACCGGGATCACGATCGCCGAGTATTTCCGCGACATGGGCTTCTCCGTCTCGATCATGGCTGACTCGACCTCCCGCTGGGCTGAAGCCCTGCGCGAAATGTCCGGCCGCCTCGAGGAAATGCCTGGTGAAGAAGGCTACCCCGCCTACCTCGGTTCCCGCTTGGCCAACTTCTACGAACGGGCCGGCTCGGTCCGCTGCCTCGGTTCCGAAGGCCGCACCGGCGTCCTGACTGCCATCGGCGCTGTTTCGCCGCCAGGTGGTGACTTGTCCGATCCGGTCGCCCAGTCCACCCTGCGCATCGTCAAGGTCTTCTGGGGCCTCGACTCCGCGCTGGCCTACAAGCGCCACTTCCCGGCGATCAACTGGCTCAACAGCTACTCGCTGTACACGGACAAGATCGACACCTGGATGAACCAGACCGTCACCCCGGACTGGAGCCGCCTCAGGACGGATGCGATGCGCCTGCTCCAGGAAGAATCCGAACTCGAAGAGATCGTCCGTCTCGTTGGCCAGGATTCCCTGTCCGCTGTTGACCGTCTCAAACTCGAGGCAGCCCGCTCGGTGCGTGAAGATTTTCTGCACCAGAACTCCTTTGACGAAATTGACACCTACACCTCACTGCAGAAACAGCAGCGCATGCTCAGCCTGATGATGCAGTTCTTCTATGAAGGCCAGCGGGCCCTTGAGCGCAATGCCTCCTTCCGCGACCTGGTCAATGTACCAGCCCGCGATGGGGTCAGCCGCCTGAAATTCGTCCCTGAGGCTGAGGTCATGGAAAGGGCCGACCGTCTGACCCGCGAGCTGACGGAACAAATCGAAGCTGCAATTCCCCAGGGGGTGATGTAAATGCCCAGAGAATACCGCACCATTGAAGAAGTTGCCGGCCCGCTGATGCTGGTCCAGCAGGTCGAGGGCGTCAAATACGACGAACTCGGCGAGATTGAGCTGCCCAGCGGTGAGCTGCGTCGCTGCAAAGTGCTCGAAGTCAACGGCCAGAACGCCCTTGTCCAGCTGTTCGAAAGCTCTCTGGGCATCAATGCCGAGCACAGCAAGGTTCGCTTCCTCGGCAAAGGTCTCCAACTGGCCCTGTCCCCGGACATCCTCGGCCGCGTTTTTGACGGCATGGGGCAGCCCAAGGACGGAGGCCCCTCAATCATCCCGACCCGGATGCTCGACATCAACGGCAAGCCGATGAACCCGGCTGCCCGCGACTACCCGAACGAATTCATCCAGACCGGCATTTCTGCGATCGACGGCCTCAACACCCTCGTTCGTGGCCAGAAACTGCCGATTTTCTCGGCCTCCGGTCTGCCGCACGCCCAGCTGGCGGCTCAGATCGCCCGTCAGGCCAAGGTCCGCAGCGGCTCCGGCAACTTTGCTGTCGTCTTTGCCGCGATGGGCATCACCTTCGAGGAAGCCGACTATTTTATCAATGACTTCCGCCGCACCGGTGCCATCGACCGCGCGGTCCTGTTCATGAACCTGGCCAGTGACCCGGCGATCGAACGTATTTCGACCCCCCGCATGGCCCTGACGGCCGCCGAATACCTGGCCTTTGAGCTCGACATGCACGTCCTGGTCATCATGACCGACATCACTTACTACGCCGAAGCCCTGCGCGAAGTCTCCGCAGCCAGAAAAGAAGTTCCGGGCCGCCGCGGCTATCCGGGCTATCTCTACACCGACCTGGCGACGATGTACGAACGGGCGGGCCGCCAGCGCGGCAAGGAAGGCTCGATTACCCTCGTGCCGATCCTGACCATGCCGGACGACGACAAGACCCACCCGATCCCGGACTTGACCGGCTACATCACCGAAGGCCAGATCATCCTCAGCCGCGATCTCTACAAGAAAGGTGTCCGGCCGCCGATCGATGTCCTGCCCTCACTCTCCCGTCTCAAAGACAAGGGCATCGGTGAAGGGAAGACCCGTGCCGATCATGCCAACACCATGAACCAGCTCTTTGCTGCCTATTCGCGCGGTAAAGATGCCAAGGAACTGGCTGTCATCCTCGGTGAAGACGCTCTGTCCGAGGTCGATCGTATCTATGCCCGCTTTGCCGATGCCTTCGAACGTGAATACGTCTCGCAGGGCTTTGAAGGTGACCGGGCCATTCTCGACACCCTGACCATAGGCTGGAAACTGCTCTCGATGCTGCCCAAGAGCGAACTCAAGCGCATCAAGGAGTCCTTCATCGAGCAGTATTACGGGAAGGACTGATCGGCCATGGCCAAAAGACAGGTCAATCCCAACCGGATGGAGCTGCTCCGGCTGAAAAAACAGCTGGTGACAGCCCGCCGCGGGCACAAACTCTTGAAAGACAAGCGCGACGAGCTGATGCGCCAGTTTCTTGACCTGATCCGGGCCAACAGGGCCCTGCGGATCAAGGTCGAACAGCTGATCGCCGCAGCCAACCAGGACATGCTCCTGGCCCGTGCCGTCATGGATTCAGCGACTCTTGAAACTGCGCTCATGGCGGGCAAGGAATCCCTGACTCTGGACATCGACACGAGAAACATCATGAGTGTCAACGTGCCGGTCTTTGCCTCCCTGTTCGAAGTCACCGGTGAGCTCGAAGGCTTGCCCTATGGTATGGCCTCGACAGCCGGCGAGCTGGACCAGGCCATCCTGGCCTTGCATGAAGCGTTCCCAGTCATGCTCGAGCTGGCCGAAGTTGAAAAGAGCGCCCAGCTGTTGGCGGATGAAATCGAGAAAACCCGCCGCCGCGTCAATTCGCTCGAGTACATCCTGATCCCCGAACTGATCAGCCAGATCCGCTCGATCACGATGAAAATGGACGAAAACGAGCGTGGCAACCTGACCCGCCTGATGAAGGTCAAGGACATGATCGTCAAACAGGCAATCGAAAAAGCCCGCGCGCTCGATGTGGCCCAGTAGAGCAGATTGCATGGCGGTCCAAGGATCCCGATTCACAAGCAAAAAGCTGTCTTGGCTCTCTGAGCAAGACAGCTTTTTTATCAGGATCTGCTGGCAAGAAGCGACTCAGCTGATCTGGATGGTATAGGAACAGGTTTTAAGATCGGCATCCAGGGTGGCGGTATGCCCCTGGCGCTGCCACTGCAGTTTCAATTCATGATCAGCACCGGGCAGGACCGTTAATTCAGCATCAAATCCAAATGCCGGACAGGTGTTGCGCAGGCGGATCAGCTCCAGTTGCCGGGTCACGACAGGCTGGCGCAGCCCCTCTTCCAGCTGTGCCTGTGACAGGTTGGTCCGGTTGATTTCCTTGTGGCCACCCGGTCCGGCCCTTTCGACTGCAGCATGGTCATTTTTCCCTGCCATCAGGTCGAGATACCAGATTTGCGGCTTGCCCGGCATGAACATCTGGATGGCCCTTGCCAGCAGGAGCTTCTGGTCGTCTTCACCCAAGGCACTGTAATAGGTCGCATTGACCTGGTAATACAGGTTCTTGGCGCCATGCAAATCCTTGACGTAGCCGCCGCGACTGACAACGGTCTGGATCAGCTGGTCGATCTGTTCATCCGATAGCAGCCCCTTCAGGTCCAGCAGCGGAATGCCATCATGGCAGCCCAGCATGTTGACCGTGCGCAGGCCTTTTTCCTGAATATCCTGGATCCACTTGATTAAAAGGCTGCTGGTCTGGCGTTCAAAGGCATCGATGACCAGTCCCGGCAAGAAAAAGTCATAGGTCAGGTAGCCTTTTGCGGCGATCTTTTCGTGAATCTTTTCTTCATACCGGGAATGGATTTCCGGCAGCAACTGGACCTGTTCTTGATCGGCCAGCTGACGGACTTGCTCCAGCAAATCCCATGTCCCCGGATCGTTGAGAAAGTTCTTTTCCCCGGGCTTTTTGGGCGCATAGGCAAAGGCATCGAGCCGGACAATCTGGGCGCCATAACCGGCCAGCTTATGTAACGTGTCGGCGTAGAAGTCCCAGACAAGTGGCGAATTGATGTTGAGGTCCATTTGCCCGAGGTACTTTCGGCGCGATTCCAACAGCTCCACGACGGCCTGGCGGTGGATTTCAAACTGGGTAAAATCGATGTCAGCCGGTTTCACCTCAGCGTCCAGGGCCTGATTGATCCGGTCAGACAGTGCCTTCGCCGCGGCATACTGGATCGTGGTCACCCGCATGAGATCCTGGGCGTCGAGCCGGGGATATCGGACTTCCTGGTAAAACGTATTCCAGTAGGGCACTTCCTGGCCATCTGGCATGCGGACCATGAGAATCGGCAAGCCCTGTTTGCGGAAAAACATGTCCTTGATCAGTTCAGGATCAGGCTGGATGTACCCATCGGGGTGCATCTGGCCCTTGCCGGCCCAGAAGGTGTTCCAATTGATGAAGAAGTCCTTGTAGTCAGAAGCCTCGCCTTTGGCCAGGATGTCCTGGAATGGGTGCGACAGGACCGATGCATGATTGAGAATGAAATCGAACTTGAAGGCAATCCCCAGTTCACCCAAGGCCTTCAAGTCAGCGGGGGTTGCCAGCATCTCGTTCAGGTTGTAGTCAATGACCGAAAAGCCGCGGTCGAGATCGGTGTTGAACACACTGGGCAGAATGTAGAAAGCCTGGAAGACATCCTTCAATTCCGGCCTGTGCAGAAACAAGACGATGTCGCCCAAGGTGCCCCCCATGCTGTCGGGGTAGGCGTTGAGCATCGGACCGGCAGAGAGTGTTTCAGCTCCTGTCTGTTTCATCTGACCTCACCTGACCCTTCCTGCATTGCTTTGAGATAAGCCTCATAACTGACGATTTCCCCCGCTTTGGACACGATCAGGCTGGCTTTGCTCGCCTGGCTGTGCAGCAGTTTCTGTTCGATCTCCAGGACCATGGTGGTAAAGGGACTGTCCACCGCACCATCACGGTTCCGCGAACGCCGGTGTGCGAGCGTTTCCTGCGGTGTGCTGTTGAGCAGGACTGGGATGTCCACACCGGCGAGATTGTCGTTGTTGCCATGCGTCCATTCGATGACCAGCACCTGGATGGCAGCAAAATCAACCGGCTCGTACCAGAGCTCATGCTCCTGCCGTCCCATCCGTTTCAAAAACAGTGGCGTATTGCCGGCCTTGAACTGGGCGATGATCTGGTTGACTTCAGCAAAATCAATTTCGTGAGAGGTTCCCAGATAGCCGGCTAATGCCCTGCGCCCGGCGGCCTGATACGTGTCAAGGCCCGGTAAAGTAGCCGTAAGTGACGGATCGGCGTCCCGGTCCTGGTCTTGCAGAGCCTGTATGGCCCTGTTCAGATCGGGTGTGAAAAGACCTGCCGCAGCCAGCCCCTTGATGCCATATTCCCGGAAAATGCGCAGACGCTCGGCATCGTTGAACTGGGGAATGCGATGCGGGTAATTATCGCCTGACATCAGATACGCCCCGATCCCGATTTCATTGAAATAATGGGTGAGAAGCGAGCCGATTTCGGATTTGCCGACGCCAGATCCGCCATGGATCGCAACGACCACCCGCTCTTGGCCCGTATTGTTCTGGAGGCTGCCAAGACGTTCCAGCAGAACGGGGAAGATCACATTGGCTTTGGCTAGGTGGCCCGGACCGATGTTGACTTGGTCGCCCGGCATGTCACCGGTTTGGATTGCAGAGGGATTGTCCATGGCCGGAGGATGCCAGCTGGCTGGGATAGTCTGGAAAGCAGATTGCACGGGTTTCATAAAGCCTCCATGGGAGAAACGTTGTAATTGATCAGGATGATAGACATTATAGGAGCAAATTGAAATATGTTCAACGAATGACATATATGTAAAATGCACAAATTTTTTTAAATTGAATGGTTTGGTATCACTAGAAGGAGCCTCGTGATCCATACTGGAAACAGAATTAGAGACGTTGACAGCGCCTGGCCGGCTGTCTATAATAGCGAAAGTACTTTACCGCTTTATCAGTTTACCTTGTTAAAGCGAAAGCGGCCGACAAACCGAAAGGGCCGAAGAAAGGAACTTCCCATGGGACAGTGGCAATTCCATACACCAGACGGTGTCCAGGACCTTTTACCAGATGATTGCTATGCCAAGCGCCAGCTCGAGCACAAGCTGCGTGACCTTTTCTGGCAGCGCGGCTATCTCGAACTGGAAACCCCGGGGATTGAGTTTTACGATGTCTACGCCTCTGGCAGTGGTCTGGCACCGCAGGAAGGTCTCTTCAAGTTTTTCGACCAGCAAGGCCGCATTCTCTGCCTGCGCTATGACGGCACGGTCCCGGCCGCCCGGGTCGCAGCTACTTTGTATCGCGACAGCCAGCTGCCGCTGCGCTTTTCCTACATCAACAGCATGTACCGCTACAATGAGTCAGGCGGAGGCCGCCAGCGCGAGTTCAGCCAGGCGGGCGTCGAGCTGATGGGCAGCCAGTCGCCGGCAGCTGATGCGGAAATCATCGCCATGGCGATTGAATCAGCCCAGGCAACGGGGATCAAAGACCTCCAAGTCTCGATCGGTCAAGTCAACTTCTTCAAAGGCCTGGTCGCCGAATGGGGTCTGGACGAGGAGACTGCCGAGAAACTGCACCGCCTGATCGATGCCAAGGACATGGTCGCCATCGAAGAGCTATCCGACCGGATCGGCCTGGCTGGCAAGGCGCGTGAAGTCCTGCTGCAGATGCCAGCACTCTTCGGGACGTATGACGTGATCGACCGGCTGGAAACACTGGTTGAAAATGCCTTGAGCCGCGAGGCGCTGGAGAATTTGCGCGCCGTGCTGGGTCACCTCGATGATGCTGGGCTGCTCGAATTTGTATCCCTTGATCTCGGCCAATTGCAAAGCTTGAATTATTATAGTGGCGTGATCTTCAAAGGCTTTACCTATGGCTTGGGGTTCCCGCTCTTCAGTGGCGGCCGCTATGATCAGCTGGTCGGCAATTTTGGCCGTGACCTATCTGCGACCGGGTTTTCCATCGGCTTGAATTTTGCCCTGATGGCTTTGCGCCGCCAGGGACATAGCCTGCCCAGTCGCCCGGCTGTCGATTTCCTTGGCTACCATCCATCGCGTCAGGCCGACGCACTGGACCGGGTCCGCCAGATGCGGCAAAACGGCTGGTCTGTCGTCTGCGACTACGATGGTAAAAGCTATGCCGAGCTGACACAGCTGGCTGAGCACGGAGATTTTACGTCCATCCTGTACCTGGGTCCGGACAGCGACGACATCGAAACCATCGAACCGCAAGTCGCACCATGACGTCAAACCATCACGAGGAGGAGCTGCACCCCATGGATACACTCACCATCGCACTGTCCAAAGGCCGCCTGGCCGAGCAGGCCATCGAACTATTGGAACAGGCCGGCTATGACTGCAGCGCAGCCAAGGAAAAAAGCCGCAAACTGATCCTGGAGGACGCCCAGACTGGACTGCGTTTCATCATGGCCAAACCAGCCGATGTCCCCACGTATGTTGAATATGGCGCGGCAGATATCGGGGTCGTTGGCAAGGACACCCTGCTCGAGGAGAGCCGCCAGCTCTATGAGGTGCTCAATCTCGGATTCGGTGCCTGCCGGATGTGTGTCTGCGGGCCCAAAGCACTCGCCGGCAGACTCGATCGCCTGCCTAACAAGCGGATTGGCACCAAATATCCGCACATCGCCCGTGAATATTTCGAAACCAAGAAAAGGGAAAGCGTCGAGATCATCAAGCTCAACGGTTCGGTTGAGCTGGCGCCCCTGATCGGCCTGTCCGACGTCATTGTCGACATCGTCGAAAGCGGCCGCACCCTCGATGAAAATGGCCTCGGCGTGCTCGAGGTGATTGAAGACATCAGTGCCCGCATGGTGGTCAACCGGGTCAGCATGAAAATGAAAGCCGACCGGATCAATCCCCTGATCCAGGCTGTGCGCGTCCAGCTGGACCAGAATCGCCAGCAAGCTGTGGCCGCAGCAGCCACTGCAGCAAGAGCGGAGGTGACCGCATGAGTCCGCTCGTCTCCGTCACACCCACGACTCGCGCCGGACTGGCCACCATCTCTGCCAAACTGGGCCTGAGAGACAAAATGGACCTGGCCCCGGTCATTGCCACAGTCCAGACCATCCTGGATGACATCCGGGCAGGCGGTGATACCGCGGTCCTCGAATACACCGCGCGTTTCGACAAGGTGACCCTCACGAGGGAAAACCTCAAGGTGACCCCGGCAGAGATCGAACAGGCTGTGAGCAGTTTGGATCCAGCCCTGCTTTCGACCTTGCGCGAAGCTGCTGCCAACATCACCCGTTTTCACGAAGCCCAGCTGCCCCAGGACATCCACCTGGCTACGGCAAACGGTGGCTTCACCGGCCTTGTGCACCGGCCACTCGACTGTGTCGGGGTCTATGTCCCCGGTGGATCAGCGCCACTGCCCTCGTCGGTCCTGATGAATGTCCTGCCCGCCAAAGCTGCAGGTGTCCCCACAATCATCATGTGCACCCCGCCGCGCCCAGATGGCACCGTCCATCCAGCGATCCTCGCCGCAGCAGCAATCGCCGGTGTCGACGAGATCTACCGCGTCGGTGGCGCCCAGGCCATCGCTGCCCTGGCCTATGGTACGGCGACGATTCCGGCTGTTGACAAGATCTGCGGTCCGGGCAACATCTACGTCAACACCGCCAAACGGCTGGTTTTCGGCCATTGCGACATCGACATGTTCGCCGGCCCCAGTGAGATCCTGATCCTGGCCGACAAGACCGCCCAGCCAGCTTATGTCGCAGCTGACATGCTGTCCCAGGCTGAGCACGATCCTCTGGCTTCGAGCATGCTCTTGACCACGGATCCTGAGCTGGCCTCAGCCGTTGCCGCGGAAATCGACCGCCGTGTGCCGCTGCTGCCACGCCGGGCCATTCTGGAAAAATCCCTGCAGCACTATGGCGCCATCCTGGTTGTACCCGATCTGGGCACGGCGATCGATTTTGCCAATGAACTGGCCCCCGAGCATCTGGAGCTCTGCATCCAGGACTCAGACATCGAGCTGACGATCCAGAAGATCCGCCACGCCGGTGCGATTTTCATCGGCCATTACAGCCCGGAACCGCTGGGTGACTACTTTGCCGGACCCAACCATGTCCTGCCGACCAGCGGCACCGCCCGCTTTTTCTCACCACTCAACACGGCTGATTTCATCAAAAAGACCAGCTTGATCCGCTATACGCGCCAAGATCTGGCTGCTGTATGGGAAAAGGTCGCACACTTTGCCGACAGCGAAGAACTGGCCGCCCACGCTGACGCCCTGCGGGTCCGCTTTGATGCCGACCTGGCCAGGCAGGACAAGCCAACCCATAGCCAGCCCAACCATCCTGCAGCGCCAGAGGTAACAGGGAAGGAGACCATCTTATGAATGAACCAGACCGGAAACAACCGGTTCCCATTGGGGAAACCTCCCGCGCAGATGGTGACGCTCGTCGTCTCTGGAGCCGCCGTGTCCACAGCCTGACGCCTTATGTCCCGGGTGAACAGCCCCGCGACCGC
>JAQUEY010000060.1 GCA_028684955.1 Eubacteriales bacterium | reverse complement strand
ATCTTGGTTGGGTCGCCCCAGATGGCCGGTGAATCGTAAGGCCGGTCCGGGAAGGCGCCGTAGGCCAGCTCGATCGCATAGCCATTGGCTGCGATGAATTCCTCGACTTTATCCTTCAAACGCACCGGCTGACCCGAGCAACATTCGATGATCCCCTGGACCTCGGTCTGCTGGACCACAGCGGCAATTTGCCGCGCCAATTCGTCGATGGTCTGGAAATCGTATTGGTTCAGGCCGCTGGTGAATGGAAATGAACGATCACCACGAGCGGCTGCTTCGGCCAGTTTCGTAAACACCGAATGGTTCTTGAGGTCATCACCATAAAGGTAATAGGCGCGCAGCCACTGGATCACCGCGCCGAATTCTTTGCCCAGCAGCAGGCAAGCCTGGCGCAGGGTATTCTTGCCAATGCCGTAGTAAGACGATGGATTGCAGGGCGTCTGCTCCGAGATCATGCCTTCATGATAGCCAACCTCGTGCATCGAGCCCATGACAGCCAGCTGCTTGAGGCCGCCCGCCAGCAGGGTACGGATGAAGGTGAAGTGCTGCGGGATCGACTGGATGTGGTACTCGCTGCGGTGATTGAAGCCATCACGCCAGGCGAGGTGGATGCAAACATCAGGTGAGCCCAGACGGGTGAAAAGGTCTGGATCACCACTGAAAACATCGACCGGCAGAAACTCCGCCCGGGGATCGATGCCTGTATTGGCCAGATCGACCGCGATGACCTGGTTGTCTGGCTGCTCCAGCAAATGTGCGACCACATGTTGTCCAATATAGCCGTTCGCGCCTGTGACCAGGATTTTGGTTTTCGCCATACGCACCTCAGGTTTTCATTCAATGCCCCAATTATAACTGTTTCAGGCGAATTTACCAAAGCCTATCTTGCGCGGTTCACACAGGCCATCTCACTAAAAGGATTAGTGGTTGGAAATGTAGCTGATCGAGTACAAGCGAGCCAGGATCTGGGCCAGCCAATTGGGCCACAAGCGTTTTAGAACCTTGAGATCTTCTTCAAACCGCTTGCCGCTGGAGATACCAAACGACGTCTGGGTCCCGGTGTGGATCCCGTGCAGGATCATCGGCTGGCGGACAAAACACAAGGCACCCGGAAGATCGGCCAGGCGCAGGAGGGCATCCCAGTCCAGCGAGACCGAATAATCGGCGTCAAACAGCTTGTGGTCCTTGATGACAGCCATGTTGTAGGTCACGCTCGGATTGCAGACTGGTTCGCCAAAGCGGAACAGCAGACGCTTGAAAAAGCGGCTGCGATAGACCGTGCGGATGAAATAGGGCCAGAACAGGACGATCTTGACCGCCATGGTCAGATTCATCGGCCGGACTTTGCGGTCATCGCCGATCTCCTTGAAATGGGTGAAGCAGAAAATCGCATCTGGATTTTTCTCGACCATTTCCACCGTTTTGCGGGCAAAATCCGGCAAATAGACATCGTCCTGGTCTGCCAGTGTGACCAGCGGTGTCTTGGCACAACGGATGGCAAAGGTCCAGTCCGCGACGATCCCCTGGCCGGGCTCGTTGACAAAGACTTCCAGCTGGTACTTTTCGGCCAGGCCGAGGATGCGTTCATTGGGCGTGGACGTTGAGAGGACGACTTTGCTCGGGTAGGTCTGCTGTTGCAAAGACTGGATGGTTTCTTCGATAAAAGGCGCATTTTTGTGCGCCATGATGACAAACGTATGAATCACGGACTGCTCAACAGGTGGTTGCATGTCTACTGTATATCCCTTCCACGAACTCAGGTCCTTATTTTCGAGATAGATGCCAGACTTGTCAAGATTTTCAAGTTTCGCGGATACCCTGGAGCAAATAGAAAACCCAGCCGATAAAAAGGGCAATCAGGATTTCCACGCCGACAGTGCGAAAGAAGAACATGTAATTGTTTTTCAGGATCAACGCCTCGATCCAGATCACCAGCGCGGCCAGAAGGACAGCCAGAAAAACTCGGCCGCCATATAATCCGGTCAATCCGGCCCAGATCGCCAGCAGCAAGGATCCCTGGCGCGCCTTCGCGCGGTTGCGGGACCGTTTACCGGATGCTGACGTTCGCCGGGGACTCGCTTTGTTCGCGGACTGCGCGGACGGTGTCGATGAAGAACGTGTGGCCATGCCTGTCTCCTTGCCTTTGCTATCCATTCGAGTCCAGTGTACACTGTACGGTACCAATCGAAAAGAGAGAAAACCTATGCCCCTGGACGGGATTTCGGCCAAATGCCTGGCCATCGAACTCAACACTCAACTCAAAGATGCCCGGATCGACCGCATCTACCAGCCGGACCGGACCGACATCCTGCTGTTGCTGCGCGCCGGGCGGGAAAACCTGCGCCTGGTCCTATCGGCCAATCCAGCCGCCCCCCGGATCCACCTGACCAACGAGGCCCGGGAAAACCCATCCGAGCCGCCGATGTTCTGCATGCTTTTGAGAAAACACCTGCTCGGCGCGCGTGTCCTCTCGGTCGAAACCCCGGGCTACGAACGCATTTTCGTCCTGCGCCTGGCCACCCAGAATGAACTCGGCGACACCCTGGAGAAAAAATTGGTGGTCGAAATCATGGGCCGGCACAGCAACATCATCCTCTTGAACCAGGATAACCGGATCCATGACGCCATTTTGCACATCGACCAGTCGATCAGCCGCCTGCGTGAGATCATGCCCGCCCGGACCTATGTCGAACCGCACAACCAGACCAAACCGGCCCCGGACCAAGTCCTCCAGACGATCCGGGACGGTATCCCATTCATTGCGCCCGAGGCCAGCAGCAAGACCGTGGACAAAGCCCTGCTCGAGAGCGTCCAGGGGTTTTCCCCCCAGCTTTGCCAGGCCGTGGTCCAGCTGGCCGGACTCGATCCACGCACCCGCTACAATCAGCTGACCCCCAGTGAGCAAGCCACCTTGACCCTGCAGCTGCAGCACCTGCTCGAGACCATCCTGGGCCATCAATTCAACCCGTCCACCTTCTACCTCGATGCCAAAGACACCATTCCCTTCGACTTTCATGCCCTGGCACTGCCCAACCTGGCCCATCCGCGCCCGGAAACCTCACTCTCAGCCGCGATGGATCATTTCTATCTCGAGCGCAATCGCCAGAACCGCCTGGCCCAGCAAAAGCAGTCCTTGCAAAAACGTGTCGAAACTGAACTGGATCACGCTGCCCGCAAACTGCAGCTCCACCAGATCGAACTCACCGAAGGGGAAAAACGCGATTTCTACCGCATCTGCGGTGAACTGCTGGCTGCCCAGCAATACCTGATCCAGGACGGACTGGCCTTCGTTGATGTTCAAAACTACTACGATCCCGATCTTGCCCCGATCCGGATCGATCTGCTGCCGGCTCTCTCCCCGAGCCAGAACGTCCAGCGCTATTTCAAACTCTACCAAAAGGCGCGCGGCAAATTCGAGACCAACACGCGTTTGGTCCAGGAAGACCTGGCCGACCTGGAATGGCTCGGCAGCCTCAAAAGCGCCGTCCAGAAAGCCAGCGACGAATCCGACATCCAGGCCATCCGGGAAGAAATTGCCGCCACCGGTTTGTCCTCCGCCGAGAGACGGCAAAAAAGCCAGGATCCTGACGGTGCGTCCAGCCAGGACAGGAAGACAAAGAACCCCTCCAGCCAGCTGCGCGATTTTGCCCCGGGCAAGCCCGGATCCAAAGCTCGGCGCCACGCCAAAGGCAAGCAATCCTCCGGGAGCAAAGGCAAAGCCAAGGCCGCCGTCAAAAACCCGCCACCCCTGCCCCCGCGCTCCTATCTCAGCAGCGACGGGTTCCTGATCCAGGCCGGGCGCAACAACTTGCAAAACGACCGCCTGACCTTGCGCACGGCGCAGAAAGACGATCTCTGGTTCCATGCCCAGAAAATTCCGGGCACCCATGTGATCATCCGCTGCGGCAAACGGCCGGTCCCTGAACGCACGCTCGAGGAAGCCGCCCAGATCGCTGCCTGGTTCTCCCAGGCCGCCGCATCCCTGCAGCAAGGCAGCACACCAGCAAGCGAAGCGCACAAGATCGCGGTCGACTATTGCCCGGTCAGCCAAGTCAAGAAAATCGCCGGCGCCAAACCGGGTCTAGTCCAGTACGACCGCTACCAGACTCTGCTCGTGCGGCCCCGGGACCCGGCAGAATGGGCCCGGCAGCCAAGCGCCGATGGCGAACAAGAACCATTCATGGCGGATGTTCCAGACGAGGCAACCGAATAGACCAGTTTAATCTGTCAGTTCAATTGGCTGAACTGGCCGCCCGTAGATATCATCGTAGCGGATGATGTCGTCCTCACCGAAATACGTGCCCAGCTGGACCTCGGCCACCATCAGCGTTTCTGTCTCCGATGTATTCACCAGTCGGTGCTTGCAGCCGCGCGGAATGAACAGATTGCTTCCGGATTCGACTTTCTTGACCGATTCGCCAATCGTCACTTCGCCCTGGCCGGTGATCACCACCCAGTACTCTTCGCGGTGATTGTGGGATTGCAAGCTCAGCTGGGCTTGCGGGTTGATCTTCATGATCTTGGACTGGGCATAAGGATTGAGGAAAGTCGTCTTGTAATAACCCCAGGGGCGGTTATAAATCTCATAATCGATGATCGAATCATCCATCGACAGAAAATCAAACTCGCAGTCAAAAGGCAGATCCTCGAGCAGTAAGGTGTGCAGGTTGTTGCGCGTGATGATGTTGACCAGACGGCCTGCATCATCCACGATGGGCAGAAACTTGATTTTGCCACTTTTGAAGATCTCCGCACTGGTGCCGATGTCGTCCTGGATGGAAAGCCGGGTGAAAGACCGGTTATAGCAGTCTTGGATCGGCGTATTGACACCGTGGCCCCGGATAAACGCGCGGCGAATATCGCCATCCGTCACGGTACCCATGGCAACCCCGGCATCATCGACCACGATCAAAAATCCTTTGCGATTCTGGTCGATCTTCTCCAGTGCAGTCAAAATGGTGTGGTCTGGCAGAATGGTGAACAAATCAAGGCTCATGGTTTATCCTCACTTCTGGTGAACGTTTGGCCAACGGCTCAAAGAGGCTTTCCCTCTTGCTCTGCCAGCCAGGCCGCCTGGCCTTTCAAAATCTTCTCTCTGAAATCTGATTGCTCGAGCGACGGCCTGCAGCCGCAGTATTTCTGGCGGTAGAGGCCATCTTCACGTGCTTGGGTTTGACCGCTGCGAAAACCCGTCCTGAAATCGCGCACGAGAAACTCGACGCCATATCGCTCAGCTGCAGCCAGGCCTTGGCGGACCAGCTCATCGTAATCCTGATAGGGACTGACCAGCAGCGTGGACGTAAAAGACGGCAGTCCAAGTTCTTTGGCCTTGGCGGCCGTGCGGTCAAGACGGGTTTCATAGCACATCTGGCAGCGGCTCAGCCCGCCATGCAGAGCTGGGTCATAATTCACCCATTCATTTTCTGCGTAATCAGTCTCTACCAGGACATTCAGGCCGCGCAGATCGGCCAGTTTTTGCAAGTTGTCACGCCGGCGCTGCCATTCCACCCGTGGGTGAATATTGGGATTGTAGAAAAATAAGAGCGGCCGTAGACCCTCCTCATGGATGAGTACATCGAGCGGGTATTCGGCGCAGGGGCCGCAGCAGGCATGGAGCAGGATGTTCTCATTCATGGATCGATCTCCAGTTGCAGTTGTTCACCATCGGAAAAATCATGAGCCTCGAGGCCGCGCAAGGCCGTGCCCAGGCCCTTGAGCTTGCGTTCGTATTGAGCCGGACAAGGCAGACCGAGATGCTCCCAGCCCAGTCGAGTCAACACCCGGCCGCGCGGCGTCTTGGCCAGGAAGCCGATCTGCATCAGGAAGGGCTCGTAGACGTCCTCGATCGTCACCGGATCCTCTCCGGTCGTTGCGGCCAACGTATCCAGCCCGACCGGTCCACCACCAAACATCTCGACCATGTTGCGCATCAGGCGCCGGTCGGTGGCATCGAGACCGCGAGGATCGATTTCCAGCGCCTTGAGGCCGAAATCGGCGATCTCGGCATTGATCACGCCAGTGCCGCGGACTTGGGCGAAGTCGCGCATCCGTTTTAAAAGCCGGATCGCGATACGAGGCGTGCCGCGCGAGCGCTCGGCTATGACAGAACGGCCAGAGGCGTCGAGACCGATGTTCAGGATCGCCGCATCGCGCTGCAGAATCTGGCCGATCTCCTCCGGCGAATACAGCTCAAGCCGGTTGATCATGCCAAACCGGTCGCGCAGCGGCGCCGTCAGCAGTCCAGCCCGCGTGGTCGCCCCGATCAGGGTGAAATGGGGCAAGTCGAGCCGGATCGAGCGGGCACTGGGACCCTTGCCGATCATGATGTCGAGCGCATAATCCTCCATTGCCGGATAGAGGATCTCTTCAACCGAGCGGTTGAGGCGGTGGATTTCATCGATAAACAGGACATCGCGTTCGGTCAGATTGGTCAGGATCGCGGCCAGGTCACCCGGCTTCTCGATCGCCGGCCCGGTTGTGATCCGCAGGTGCACACCCAGCTCATTGGCGATGATCCCGGCCAGGGTCGTCTTGCCCAGTCCCGGCGGACCATAGAGCAGGACATGGTCGAGCGCCTCACCGCGTTGGCGGGCCGCCTCGATGAAGACCTGCAGATTGTCCTTGACCTTGGTCTGGCCGAAATAGTCAGCCCAGCGCGTCGGGCGCAGGGTATTCTCATCCTGGTCCTCCACCCGCCGTTCCCGGCCTAAAAGCCGCTCAGTCTCGGCAATTGCAAACGCATCGGTTTCATCGTAATCATCAAACGGCATCACAAGGCTCCTTTAGATACGAACGTCACAAAGCGCACATCAGCGCACGAGCTGGCGCAGGGCGAGCCGGATCAGCTCCTCGACCGCCAGGCCAGGTGCCTGGACAGCGGCGACGGCACGGCTGGCTTCCACACCGGAATAGCCAAGGACCAGCAAGGCACTGATCGCCTCGTTTTCCACGCCCTGCGGCAAGGCAACGCCGCTGGCGGCGGCAGCGGCAGAGAGGCTACCGCTCTCGCCCCCCCAGTCCGAGCCCTTGAGCTTGTCCTTGAGCTCGAGGATCATCCGTTCGGCGCCCTTTTTGCCGATACCCTTGACCTGGGTCAGCGTCTTCGTGTCGCCCGTGATCACGGCCAGGGCGAACTGGCTCGGCGAGACCGATCCGACCACACTGCTGGCCACCTTGGGCCCGACCCCGCTCACCGTCAGGAGCAGCTCGAACAGGCCGACATCCTCCTGTGAGGGAAAACCATACAACGCAAAAATGTCCTCACGGACATAAAGATGGGTATAGGCCGTGATCTCCTCCCCCACCGGTCCGAACCGGTCGAGCAAACTCGATGCCGCCTGCAGGCGGTAACCGATGCCATGGTTGTCGATGATCAGGTTGTCGATGGTCTTGGCGACCAGCTTGCCCTTGATGTATGCATACATTATTGATAGCCTCCTCGTGCCAATGCGGCAGACCGGTTGCCGGAATGGGCGTGGCAGATCGCCACGGCCAGGGCATCGGCGGCATCATCCGGCCGCGGCACCTGCTCCAGGCTCAAAAGCACGCGCACCATCTGCTGGACTTGCGTCTTGTCGGCCTTGCCATAGCCTGCTACGGCCAGTTTAACCTGCATCGGCGTGTATTCATAGATCGGAATCCCCGAGCGCGCCCCGCTCAGGATCGCCACGCCGCGCGCCTGGGCGGTGCCGATCGCCGTCGTCGTATTGCGGCTGAAAAACAGCTCCTCGACCGCCATCGTCGCCGGCTGGTGCAACGTGATCAGCTGATCGATCTTGTCCGCTATCTGCAAGAGTCGCTCCGGAAAAGGCGTATTGGCTTTGGTCGAGATCACGCCGAAATCGATCACCCGCAGGCGGTTGCGGTTGTAGTCCACCACGCCAAAACCTGTGATCGCATAGCCCGGATCGATGCCGAGAATCACCATGGTTTTTTAAAATCTCCTGTCCTCGAAAATCAGCTTGCCAGACGAGACCAAACAATCGTTCTTATAATAGCACACTGGAAAATGAACGAGCAATTGATCCTTGTCGTCAGATCCAGGCGGTTTTCCAGCAGCATGAAAAGACAGTCAAACCCTGACTCCGGTAACAGATGCTACATATTCTTGCCAATATGAATGTTTGCCCAGTGCCAATTTCATTTCAAGGGCATTTGGTGTGTAATAATTCTAGACAATATCTGAACGATGTCGTACTATATTGACAGTTTTAGGCCCGAAAAGCGTTTTTGAAGATTCACCATGCAAGCCTGAAATCAGACACTTGCAAATTCAACCGTTTATTCGGATCATGAAACCAGAACCTAATGAAAAAGGAGAAACAGTATGAAGATCAAAAAAATCGCCCTGATGCTCCTGGTCGTAGCTTTGCTGGTTCCTGCCCTGGCTGCCTGTGGCGCCACCGGTGACAGCAAGACCATCAAAATCGGCGCCATGGGTCCGCTGACAGGCGACGTCGCCGTCTACGGCATTGCCGCCACCAACGGTTTCAAGCTCGCCGCTGATGAGGTCAACAAAGCCGGCGGTATCCTCGGCAAGCAGATCGAAATGCCCATCCTCGACGAAAAGGGCGACGTCAACGAAGCCGTCAATGCCTACAACAAGCTCGTCGACCAGGAAAAGGTCGTCGCCATCCTCGGTGACATCACCTCCAAACCGACGATCTCGGTCGCCCAGCTGGCTGCCAAGGCCAATATCCCGCTGGTCACCCCGACTGCCACCGCAATCGATGTCACCAAGCAGGGCACCAACGTTTTCCGCGCCTGCTACATCGACCCCTTCCAGGGTGAGATCATGGCCCAGTTCGCCAAGGAAAACCTCAGCGCCACCAAGGCTGCCGTCATCTACAATTCCGGTGACGACTACTCCTCTGGCCTGAAAGATGCCTTCGCTGCCAAAGCTGCCGAGCTCGGTCTCGAAGTCGTCGCCACCGAAAGCTATGCCAAGGGCGACACTGATTTCAAAGCCCAGCTGACCAAGATCGCTGCTTCCGGTGCCGAAGCCCTCTTCGTACCGGACTACTACAACACCGTTGCCCTGATCGCCAACCAGGCCAAATCCACCGGCCTGACCATCCCGCTGATCGGTGTCGACGGCTGGGACGGTGTCCTGGGTTCCGCCAAGCCGGAAGATGTCGAAGGCTACTACTTCGCCAACCACTACTCCACCGAAGATCAGGATCCCAAGGTCCAGAACTTCCTGAAAAACTACAAGGCTGCTTTCGGTGAAGAACCGAACGCCCTGGCTGCCCTCGGTTATGATGCCGCCTACATCCTGTTCGAAGCCATCAAGGCTGCCGGCTCCACCGACAGCGCCAAGGTCATCGAAGCTCTGAACAAAACCGACTACACCGGTGTCACCGGCAACGTCAAATTCGACGCTGACCGCAACCCGACCAAGAGCGTCACGATCATCCAGATCGTCAACGGTGCCTACAAGTTCTCAGGCAAAGTCAACCCCTGATCCTTAACTCTTGCAAAGTGGCAAGGATGGCGCGTTTTTAAAGCGCGCCATCCTTTCTCTGATTCTAACCACACGATTTCTAGCGCGAGGAGATGCTGGCTCACATGACATTCCTAACCTATTTCCTAAATGGCCTGCAGGCTGGATCGATCTATGCCCTGATCGCCCTGGGCTACACCATGGTCTACGGGATCGTCAAACTGATCAACTTCGCCCATGGCGATGTCATGATGGTCGGTGCCTACGTCGCCCTGTTCTCCCTGACCACATTCAATCTGCCGCTCTGGGCCACAGTCCTCGTGACCATGGTCTTCACAGCCGTCCTCGGCGTCGTGATCGAGCGTTTTGCCTACAAGCCGCTGCGCAAATCGGCCCGGATTTCGGCCCTGATCACCGCCATCGGTGTCAGCTTGCTGCTGCAAAACCTGGTCATGCTGGTTTTCTCACCCAATCCCCTGCCCTTCCCGGATCCGCTCCAGGCTGCCCCTGTTTTTGAAATCGGCGGTCTCAAAGTCTCGACCCTGACCATCGGCACGATCGTCGCGGCCTTCATCCTGATGGCCATCCTGACTCTTTTCATCACCAAAACCCGCATGGGCAAGGCGATGCGCGCCGTCTCGGAAGACACCGGCGCCGCCATCCTGATGGGTATCAATGTGAATACAACGATCTCGGTGACCTTTGCCATCGGCTCCGCCCTGGCATCCTTCGCCGCGATCCTCTATGTTTTGGCCTATCCCCAGATCCAGCCCTACATGGGCTCGATGCCCGGCCTCAAAGCCTTCGTCGCGGCCGTCCTCGGCGGCATCGGCATCATCCCCGGTGCCATGGTCGGTGGCATGGTGCTCGGCATCGCCGAGAGCCTGACCAAAGGCTACATCAGCTCCCAGTTCTCCGATGCCGTCGTTTTCGGCATCCTGATCCTGGTCCTCCTGTTCAAGCCCAGCGGCCTGTTTGGCCGCAATGTCCGTGAGAAAGTCTGAGGTGGACCGCATGAAACTCTCCAAGATCCAGCGTTCCTACCTCTACAATGCCCTTGCCGTCGTCGCGGTCTTCGTCGTGCTCTATGTCCTGCAGCTCACCGGCCTGATCGGCCGCTATTACCAAGGCATCCTGCTGACCCTTTTGATCAACATCGTCCTGACCGTCAGCCTCAACCTGGCCACCGGATTTTTGGGCCAGCTGACCCTCGGCCACGCCGGATTCGTCTCGGTCGGCGCCTACACCGCTGCCCTGATCTCCCTGCGCAGCGGCCTGCCGGAAGCAGTGGCCTTCCCGATCGCCCTGGTCAGTGGTGGCGTCGTTGCCGCCGTCTTCGGCATCATGATCGGCATCCCTGCCCTGCGCCTCAGAGGCGACTACCTGGCGATCATCACGCTCGGTTTCGGCGAAATCATCCGCGTCGTCATCCTGAACCTCAAATTCACCGGCGGAGCCAGTGGTCTCAACGGCATCCCGATCATGACCAATTTCCCCTACGCCTACTCGATCGCCGTCCTGACGATCACCGTGATGTTCCTCCTGATCCGCTCGCGCCATGGCCGGGCGATCATCTCGATCCGTGAAGACGAAATCGCGGCCGAATCCTCCGGCATCAACACCACCTACTACAAGCTCCTGGCCTTCACGATCGCAGCCTTCTTCGCCGGTGTCGCCGGCGGCCTGCAGGCCCACATGCTCTTTGTCATCGACGCCAACAAATTCGGCTTCATTTATTCGGTCGACATCATGGTCATGGTTGTCCTCGGCGGCATGGGCTCGATCACCGGTTCGATCCTGGCTGCCTCGATTCTGACCATCCTGCCCGAGCTCTTGCGTGACTTGGCCCAGTACCGCATGCTGATTTACTCGATCTTGCTGATCGTACTCATGCTCTACCGTCCTTCAGGCCTGCTCGGCCGTCACGAGCTGTCCCAGAAGATCCTCGGCCAGTGGGCAGGCCGCCTGGGTGGCAAAAAGCGTACCCCCTCGTCTCCGGACACCCCTGAAGCCTGATTTTAGTTAACGAAGGAGTTCCCCATGGCTTTGCTCAAAGTCGATAACCTTGGCATCACCTTCGGTGGCCTCAGAGCCCTCGACGATGTCCGGATCGAGATACACCCCAATGAAATCATCGGTCTGATCGGGCCCAACGGCGCTGGCAAGACGACCGTCTTTAATCTGCTGACCTCGGTCTACGCGCCCTCCGCCGGCTCGATCGAACTCGAAGGCGTCAGCATCGTCGGCAAGAAATCCTTTGAAATCATCAAGCACGGCATTGCGCGGACCTTCCAGAACATCCGCCTGTTCAAGGACATCTCGGTTATCGACAACATCCGGATCGGTTACCACAACAACGCCAACTACTCGATCCTGGCCGGGATCTTGCGCCTGCCCTCCTTCTGGAGCGAAGAAAAACGCATGACCGAAGCAGCCATGCAGCTTTTGAAGATGTTCAACATGGAGCATCTGGCCGAGCACCGCGCCGGCAGCCTGCCCTATGGCCAGCAACGCAAGCTCGAGATCTGCCGCGCCCTCGCCACCCAGCCCAAGCTCCTCCTGTTAGATGAGCCGGCTGCCGGCATGAATCCGACCGAGACGCGCGAGCTGATGGAGACTATCCGTTTCATCCGCGACCATTTCCAGATCTCGGTCCTCCTGATCGAACACGACATGAGTCTGGTCATGGGCCTGTGTGAGAGATC
>JAQUEY010000247.1 GCA_028684955.1 Eubacteriales bacterium | reverse complement strand
GATAGCCTCCGCGAGGGCTCTCAAAGGTGCGATCTACCACATCCATGGCAAAGATGCCCGGATCGAACGCGGTTTGTGTGACATCAACGGACTACCGGAAACCAAGCCGGTCACAGATGTTGAAAACCGGACCTGGAATTATGTCGCTGTTGGATGCGGCAAAGACCTCCAATGGTGGAAGGAATTTTTCTCGGTCTGCCGTATGGTTGGATACAATGACTACGTCTCTCTTGAAATGGAAGACCTGACCATGTCCGTGGAGGCAGGAGTCCTGACATCCATCGACGCCCTGCAACAGACCATCAGCAAGTGATCGGGTCAAGAAGATCGAGCGAAAAGAGCGGTTGAATGACCGTTCTTTTTTTGAACACTTGCTCTGTATAATTAAAAAGTGCAAAATATTATAGCGTTTATTACATTATGACTATTTGATGGTAAAATGGTGTTGCCTCCCTGGCTGATTTTGAGTATCTGAACCGGAGACAACATGATGAATCGTGACATGTTCCTGGCCATGGCCAACAACGCTACTTTGCTGCTGACCTTGACAATTGTGTATGAATTGCGCGGCCAGATAACAAAAAAATACGAAAGATATCGCGATCTATTTGCCGGTGTTTTGATCGGGCTGATTGGAATCGCTATTATGTCGGTCCCGTTTGTTTTCCGGCCGGGCCTCGTATATGACACCCGGTCGATTTTGATCAGTATCACGGCTTTGACCTACGGACCAGTACCGACGCTGATTGCTGCCTTGATGACGAGCCTGTTCCGCGTCTCGTCGGGCGGTGTGGGGATCGTTCCTGGCGTGGCCACGATTGCATCCAGCGCGATCATCGGCCTGCTGTGGCGCAGGTTTGCCTATCGCCAGGAACGTCGTTTCCGTTGGCTTAATGTGTATGTTTTTTCGATCATAGTCCATCTGGCAATGCTGCTGTGCATGCTTTTGCTGCCATGGCCGCTGGCAATCGAGACCATCCGGACTATTGCCCTGCCTGTTTTGCTGATCTATCCCGTGGCATCTGTCCTTTTCAGCCTGCTGCTTTTACGCCAGCAGGACAAATCCGAAGCCATCCGTAAGCAGCTTGAGGCAGAGGAGCAATATCGCAGCCTGTTTGAGAACAATCATGCGACGATGATGCTGCTTGACCCGCACACTGGGGCGATCATAGATGCCAATCCAGCTGCTGCGTCATATTATGGCTGGACAGTTGAGCAGCTCAAACAGATGAATATCAACGAGATCAACATCATGACTCCTGAAGAAATCACTCAGGAAATGAAAAAATCGGTCCAGCGCAATCAAAATCACTTTATCTTCCGTCATCGCCTGGCAAATGGTTCTGTCCACGATGTCGAAGTTTACAGTGGGCCTATTTTCATCCAGGGCAAGGATCTTCTGTACTCGATTATTCATGACATTACGGAGCGTGCACGAGCTGAGCAGGAATTGAAAAGCAGTGAAATCCGGTTTAGGGCGGTTGTTGAAAGTGCCCCGGAATCGATGTTCATCCTGGCCCAGGGCCGTTTTGTCTATCTCAATCCAGCAGCTGTGCAGATATTTGGCGCTCATTCCCAGCACGATTTGCTCGGCCAGTCTATCTTCGAGCGCGTGCATTCGGATTTTCACTTTATTATCCGGGAACGACTGGCATCCTTGCAGACGATGCAAAATTCACCTCCCAATCAAGAACGTGTGCTGCTACGTCTCGACCTGACGCCCGTTCCTGTCGAGGCGACTACCGTGTCAATTCGATACAATGACGAGGATTGCCTGCTTGTTTTTGTTCGCGACATCTCACAAAGAAAGAAAATGGAGCAGGAAAAAATCGGTATGGAGGCCAAACTGCGCCAGCAACAGAAATTGGAAGCGATAGGCACTCTGGCCAGTGGGGTGGCCCACGAGATCAACAATCCGATCATGGGGATCATCAACTATGCCCAGTTGATTATCGACGAGCATCCTGATGCGCGAGTTGCGGAGTATGCCCAGGAGATCATGGCAGAAGGGTCCCGCATCTCCAACATCACCAGTGATCTGCTGTTCTATTCACGCCAGCAAAAACAGTCACATAGCCCTGCTGACATCCATGACATCATTCGGCGGACCTTGTCCTTGATTGGAGGTGTCCTGAAAAAAGACCAGATAGAAATCCGGACGCTGCCTTCTGCAAATCTGCCGCTGGTCAAATGTCGCAGCCAGCAGATCCAGCAGATCCTGATGAACTTGATCACCAATGCGCGTGATACACTCAATGAAAAATACCCTGGCAGCCATGTGGACAAGTTGATCACTCTGTCGACGAAGGAGTATGAAGACCAGGGACGGCGCTGGATCCAGATCACGGTGGAAGATCGCGGCAAAGGGATCCCCCAGGACTGCCGGGACAAACTGTTCGATCCGTTTTTTACAACCAAGCCGCGAGACGTCGGCACAGGACTGGGCCTGCCGATCAGCTATGGGATTGCCCGCGACCATCACGGCCGGCTTGAGTTTGAGAGCGTTGAGGGCCAATACACCCAGTTCCACCTGCATCTGCCAGTGGATAACGGCTGGGACATCGAGGAGCACGGATAAAGATGCGCATTTTGATTGTCGATGATGAAAAAAGCATCCGGACGACTCTGAAGATATTCCTGGAACGGGAAGGCTTTACCGTTGACACGGCTGAGACAGCCATGCATGCCATGGACCTGGTCCAGAGGGAATCCTACGATATCCTGATCTCGGACATCATCATGCCGAAAATTTCCGGCGTGGAATTTCTTGAGGAGATCCGCGGCTCGCTGCCAGATGTGCCGATCCTGATGATGACCGGTGAACCAACCGTGGAAACAGCGGTTGTGGCCTTGCAAAGAGGTGCTTTCGACTACCTCTACAAGCCGATCCAGAAAGATGTGTTGGTCAAAACGGTCAAAC
>JAQUEY010000246.1 GCA_028684955.1 Eubacteriales bacterium | reverse complement strand
CGGCGATGACGGCTGGATTGCGCGGGTCATCCTCCGGGATGCCGAGTTCGACTTTTCCGGTCAGGTCAGCGGATATGTCGGCGGTCTTGGTGAAAATGCCACCGCCTGCTTTGGCAAACAACGCCAGTGAGCTGGCACCGAAGCTGAATGCCAGGACGATCTCGGAGTGGCTGGTTAAAAGATAGAGGATACTGGCCCCAGACAGACTCGTGCCAACTACAGCCAGTCCCATGACTGCGCCGCCGCGGAAGCCTGCCATGAAGGAGGTCTGCAATCCCTGCCTGGCTGCGGTGGCTGATTTGACATTGGCGATCGTGGCGATGCTGATGCCAATCCAGCCTGCGACGGCAGACAGGACGGTGCCGGCAATATAGGCCAGGGCCATGATGATGTTGTCAAGGACGTGGCCTTGCCAGATCGGAGCCGGATAGAAAAGCAGGATCAGGACGACCACCGCACCGGCGAAACGGAGCAAGACCCGGTATTCGGTTTTGAGGAAGGTGTAAGCTCCAGCCCGGATCCACTCACCGATCGAGCCCAGGTTACCTTCAGCAGTAGGCAGTGCCTTGACCCAGCGATAAAAATAAGCTGCAACCAGGAATGAGAGTAAGGATACAATAATTGCAAAGATTTGCCAAAACATGTGAACAATCCCCACTTTCTGTCAATTAGCAGGCCAAAGTCCTCTCAATAGTCATCATATCACAAATTCGCAAGCCAAATGGCACGATATCATCAGTGCATCAGCCAATGGATTGCGTCCTCCCTGTTGTCCAGGACAGCGAAATGGCTGCCGTTGTTAGACTCGTGCACGAATTCCATGAATTTGCCTTTGATTTTCTGCTCAGGCTGTCTGACTAAAGCCAGACGGACTTGGTAATTGGCCAGTTTCTGGAGAATCGCACCGGCAATGCCTGTTTTCAGGCGGTAAAAGTCATCATGAAACAGGCTGGTCGAGGCTAGAATTCCCTGCGCCTGGTGCTCGCCGCAGAGGGCCAGCAAGTCGAGCGCGTCCTGCTCCGATCCAATGACCGCGGTTTCTCCTGACAGCTCCAGAACCGGCAACTCATCGATATCCAGGCGGTGAATCGTCAACTGTTCGAAGATTCGTCCTGCAGTTGGATAGACGATCGTTGGGGGGATGGCTTGATCCATGTTCTCTTCTGGCAGGTCTGCAGATCCTTTCCAGCCGGCCTGGGCCTTGACCAGATCCAGGAACTGGTTGACCATCTGGATTTCCGCTTCCAGCCGCGTGATTTCATATTTGAGAGCCAGTCTATTGCAGCTTGCAGCCAGATCGCCTGTGCCTGGCTTCTGAGATTTTGCCGCGGGCAGCCGCGGCACCGGCATGTTTTTTTGCATCAACAAGCGGTCATGAAGGTCCTGCCGGTATTTCATGAAAACTTCAAACCATTCCGCTGGCTTGAGATGGTCTGCAAACTGCAGTTTAACCAGCAAGGGATGATCGATCGGGGCTGGCACGACTGGTTCATAAAGCCAGTGCTTTAACAAAGCCCGCCCCGGATTTGCTATTTTGTAAACCTTTTTGTTGGGCGCCATGTGCTGGATCACTGTCTCTGACTCGACGAAACCTTGATTTTCCAATTCTATGAGCGCCTTGTAGATCTGATTGTTATTTCCGCTCCAGGGCAGGAAGGGATGCGCGGCAATGGCCTTCTTCAAATCATAGCCAGTCTGGCTGGAAGCACTGAGATAGCCGAGAACGATGTGTTGTATAGACATCAATTATCACATCCTAACTTATGTTAGTTATAGACTATGTTAATGTTAACATAGATTACAGTGTGCGGAAAGATGTTTTTACAGGTTTATCATGCGGAACCGCTCCGTTTGACCCACCAAAGGAGTTTGCGCTACGCCTCTATCATCGCTGCCAACGGACATTGTCTGCTCTTTTTGCTACAATAAAGCAGAAACGCTTGCTCTAAATATTGCTGGAGGACACCGATCATGGCCAAACTAATCAGCTGGAATGTCAATGGCTTGCGCGCCGCAGAAAAAAAGGGGTTTCTCGATTTTATCGCCAGAGAGCAGGCCGAAATTTTTTGTCTGCAGGAGGTCAAGGCAATCGAAGGACAATTGCCGCCAACCTTACGCGAGGTGCCTGGCTACAAATTCTACATTCATTCGGCTGAGCGCAAAGGCTACAGTGGCACAGCGATTTATGCCCGCCGTGAACCGCTGTCTGTAACTCATGGATTTGGTGTGCCTGGTTTTGATAATGAAGGGCGGACCCAGATCGCCGACTTTGGCAATTTCGTCCTTTATAACATCTATTATCCGAATGGCACGGCCAATGGCGACCGTCTGAAATTCAAGCTCGATTTTTACGAGGTCTTCCATAAGCATGCGCTGGATCAGATGGCCTCCGGCAAGTCGGTCATCGTCTGCGGTGATTTCAACACCGCACACAAGGAGATCGATCTGGCACGACCAAAAGAAAACGCGACGGTCTCCGGATTTTTGCCCGAAGAACGCGCGTTTCTTGATCGGTTTGTGGCCAGTGGCTTTGTCGATACGTTCCGCCAGTTCGAGACCGGCGGCGGTTTCTATTCGTGGTGGGACATGAAGTCCCGCGCCAGGGACCGCAATGTCGGCTGGCGCTTGGACTACTTTTTCATCAGCCCGGACCTTGTGCCAAAGCTCAAGGGCGCTTCGCTGATGATGGACCAGATGGGTTCAGACCACTGTCCCGTGGTGCTGGAGATTGACGTTTAACCAAAAGCTCAGGTATTTTCCCGGATCCATTTCAGGACTTCTTCACCATGTCCGTCAGCTTTGACTTTGGGGTAGGCTTTGACGATCGTGCCGGTCTCGTCGGCGAGGAAGGTGCTACGGATGATCCCCATGTAGGTCTTGCCGTAGTTCTTCTTTTCGCCGTAAGCGCCAAAGGCTGAGGACAGGGCATTGT
>JAQUEY010000245.1 GCA_028684955.1 Eubacteriales bacterium | reverse complement strand
CTTATCGATTGGTTCACTGTCGGCGCCCAGACGCTCAACTTTCTCGTTCTGGTCTGGTTGCTGAAGCGCTTTCTGTATAAGCCCATCCTCCATGCCATTGACGCGCGGGAGCAACGGATTGCCGCAGCGCTGGCGGATGCCGCCGCGAAAAAGGCCGAAGCCCAAAAAGAGCGCGAGGCCTTCCAGCAGAAAAATGAGGCAATTGATCAGCAACGCGATGATCTGTTGCGCAAAGCGACCGTGGAGGCCCAGGCTGAACGTCAGCGACTGCTTGACGAGGCGCGACAGGCGGCGGAAGCCTTGAACATAAAACGGCAGGAGACGTTGAGAACCGAGGCCCGTGATCTGCAGCAAGCCATTCGTCAACGGACTCGGGAGGAGGTTTTTGCCATCACCCGGAAGACGCTGGCGGATCTTGCGGCCACCAGTTTGGAAGAACGTCTGGTGGCGGTGCTCCTGCAACGATTGCAAGGGATGGACGGCAAGACCAAACAAGGTTTTGCCGAGGCGCTTGAGAAAAACGCCGACGCCTTGATCATCCGCAGCGCCTTTGCCCTGCCTGCGGAGCAACAGGAAGCGATGCGTCAAGCGATTAATGCAATTTTTTCGGCGGAAACTCGCGTCCAGTTCGCAACTGCGCCTGATTTGATCTGCGGCATTGAACTCGCAACCGATGGGCACAAGTTGGCGTGGAGCATTGCGGAGTATCTGCTTTCGCTGGAACAAGGCGTCGACGAACTGCTGCAACCCAAGGCGCAACCCGAAGCAAGAGAGACTCCGCAGCATGAACACTCCCAGGTTGAGGCGCCGCGCCCATGAGCAGGGAACCTGAAACCCTTGAGAACGTGCTCGACAGCGCCTTTGCCGTGATAGGCCAAGCGCGGGCGGCGTTTACACCGCAACTGGCGCCAAGGGAGGTGGGAACCATCACCAGTGTGGCCACCGGCGTCGCCAAGGTGTCTGGCCTCCCCGGGGTGGGCTTCGATGAACTGGTGGCGTTTTCCGGCGATGTTCTGGGGATTGCGTTCAACGTGGACGCAGATGAAATTGGCGTGGTCCTGCTTGGCGAGTATTGGCGCCTCCAGGCCGGGGATGAAGTGCAGCGGACCGGTCGGGTTATGGACGTTGGCGTGGGCGATGGGCTGCTGGGCCGCATTGTCGACCCCCTGGGACGTCCCCTTGACGGCAAAGGGCCAGTGATCGCCAGTCATCGTCTGCCTGTGGAACGGCCTGCTGCGGCCATCATGGATCGTGCGCCGGTCACTGCTCCCCTCCAGACCGGTCTTAAAGTTGTCGATGCGCTCATTCCCGTGGGCCGCGGTCAGCGCGAGCTGATCCTCGGCGACCGCCAGACCGGCAAAACCGCTCTTGCCATTGACGCCATTCTCAATCAGCGCGACCAGCAGGTGCGCTGTGTGTACTGCGCCATCGGCCAGCGTGCGTCCACCGTGGCCAAGACCGTGGCGACTTTGCAGGAAAGGGGCGCCATGGAGTACACCGTCGTGGTCGTCACCGAGGGCAACGATCCGCCGGGTCTTGCCTATGTTGCTCCCTACGCCGCCACCAGCATCGCTGAGTATTTCATGGAAGCGGGCCAGGATGTGCTGATCGTCTATGACGACCTCACCCACCACGCCCGCGCCTACCGTGAACTCTCTTTGTTGCTGCACCGTCCGCCTGGGCGGGAAGCCTTTCCAGGCGACATTTTTTATATTCACTCGCGGCTGCTCGAGCGGGCCACCCATTTGAGCCCGGAACGCGGCGGCGGCTCGCTCACGGCCTTGCCCATCATAGAAACCGAGGCGCAAGACATCTCCGCCTATATCCCGACCAATTTGATTTCCATCACCGATGGGCAGATTTACCTCTCTCCGGCGCTGTTTGAATTGGGCGTGTTGCCGGCGGTCGATGTCGGCAAATCGGTTTCGCGCGTTGGCGGCAAAGCGCAACGGGCCGCCTATCGAGTGGCGGCGGGCGATCTCAAGCTGGCCTATGCGCAGTTTGAGGAGCTGGAAACCTTTTCACGGTTCGGCGCCCGCCTCGATGCCGACACCCGTACGCTTATTGAACACGGATGGAGAATTCGTTCCTGTCTGAAGCAACCGGAATCAAGCCCTGTCTCCGTGCCCGCGCAAATCGCGGTATTGCTGTCCTTAATTGCCGAACTCTTTGATGATGTGCCGCTTGACCGGATGCAAGAGGCCGAGAGCGTCGTGCAGAAATCGGCAGCGGACATTCCGGTGGAGGTTCGCGCACGCCTTGATGCCGCCGGCAAATTGACTGAAGAGGATCGCGCCGTCATTCTCGGCCTCGCCCGGCAGGCGCTCAAGGAGTTCGCGCCTGAATCAGGCTCCCCGGCCAAGGTCGCGCCGCTCAAGGAGGGATGATGAGCGACACCACTGCAAGCTTGCGCCGAAAGATCGACAGCGCCGGAGAGCTCCAGTCGGTCGTGCGCACCATGAAGGCAATGGCGGCATCAAGCATTGGACAATACGAAAAATCGGTGCGCGCCTTGGCCGACTACGCGGCCACGGTGGAACTCGGCTTAGGCGCATGCTTGCGGAAAAACAGGATGACGCCCTTGTCTGTTCAAGGAAAACGATCCCCAAGCCCAAAGACGATCACTGCGGTCGTTTTCGGTTCGGACCAGGGACTGGTGGGGCAATTCAATGATGTTGTGGCTGATTATGCAGTGGAGACATTGGTGGGGTTGTCGACCCAAACCGAGGTCTGGGCGGTCGGCGAGCGTGTCCATGCCCGTCTGGAGGATGCGGGGCTGCAGCTGAGGGGATTGTTCAATGTGCCGAACTCAGTCAAAGCCATTACCCCGCTGGTTGGAAAAATGCTCCTGGAGAGCGGCGCGCGCTCGAGTCAGGATGAAGGCGCCGAATTGCACATCTTCCATAACCGGCCTCATGCCGGGGCCGTCTATAC
>JAQUEY010000059.1 GCA_028684955.1 Eubacteriales bacterium | reverse complement strand
TACTCATCCAGTGGCGTGACGATTTGGTTGTCGCTTTGTCCCAGGTCTGATACTATAAATTTAACCTTGACGTAACTGCAAACAAATTCTTTCAACCTGCTCGCGGCGTATTTCCTGCCGGAGCAATCTGGAGCCCATCTAAATGCCTGCTACCATGAAGGACGTTGCCCATCTGGCCAATGTCTCGACATCCACAGTTTCCCGGGTCTTGGCCGGTCATCCTGCAATCAGTGCTGAAACGGCCCTGCGCGTCCGCGAAGCCATGGCTGCCTTGAGCTATCAGCCCAACCAGATTGCCCGCAGCCTCTCCAACCAGACGACCCGCACGATCGCCCTTTTGATGCCCGATCCTTCAGCATCACCTTTGATGAATGCGTTTTTTGTCAGCGCCATCCGCGGAGTCATGACGTATGCCCGCAAAAACGGCTATTATCTGCTTTTAACCTATCCGGAAAACAACGACACCGAAACCTTGGTCCGCGACCTCGTTGGCAGCCGCCGGACAGACGGTGTCATCCTCACGACCGTCATCAAGGACGATCCTGCCCTTACCTTCCTGATCGCCCAGAATCATCCCCATGTGGTCATCGGCCACCCTTATGACGACCAGAACACCCTGTGGGTCGATAATGACAACCAGGCCATCGTGTATGAGGTGACCAGTCGCCTGATCCAGCAAGGTTGCCGCAACATCGCCTTCCTGTCTGGCGCTGACGAATTCCGCGTCACACTGGACCGGCAGCAAGGTTATCTCAATGCCTTGCACGACCATGATATTCCGGTCAATCCGGACCTGATCCATCGTTCCAGATTCATCGAGACACTGGCGGCCGAAGCCACCCGGGAAATTCTCAAGACCTGCCTGCCTGATGCCGTCATCGCCACCGATGACACGCTCGCTGTCGGCGTGGAAAAAGCCCTGCGCGAATTCCATTATGAGCACAACGTGGCTGTCGTCGGTTTCAACAACACCCTCGTCGCCCAGTTCGTCCGACCTGCGCTCTCCTCGGTCGAAATCAATGCCGAGCAGCTCGGGTATTATGCCGCCAAGCTCCTGATCAGCCATCTCGAAGGCATCGACCTGCACATCCGGCACTACCTGATCGACGCCCATTTCATCGAGCGCGAGTCCAGCCGACCCAAGGCAAAGCGGAAAAAGTGACAGTTCTCAAGAGCATTTAAATAAATTTATTAATTACCTACCATTTTCGTAAGAAATGGTACGAATGATCGATAGACAAGCACAAATACCGGTGCTACACTATTGGTGTAATGCTTTTGTAACTTGACATGTTTTCAACTGTGTTTTTCGGAATAGTGTGAAGCACTGATGATCTGGTCGTATATGGACGCTTGACCAGATCGGAGTTAATAGCGTAACCGGCTTAGGCCGGTTTTTTGTTTTTCATGGATTTATAGAGGAGGTGGTGGATTTTCGCTTGTCATCAAAAGAATACAAGTCTGTTTCGTGTTGTGTAAAAAGCGAAGCATAGCCTGTCGTTTTTGGGGGTCGATCCTAGACGGATCAACCAGTTGCAGATAAAAAAGGAAATCCGGCGTGCCTGGACAGCTGTTACCGGATTCCCATTGCACAAGAAGCCCGTATGGGCTCGCTTGTTGTTGTCAGTATAGAGAAATTGAATTTAAAAGTAAATTGATCGGGCCTTCGAAAGGACATGTTCATTTGCCCTTTCCCAGACACAGATTTCCACACGAAATACATGGAGGTCGATCTATATGATTTATTCAAAATTTTCACACAACCGGCGATGGCTTAGCTTGTTGATGTCCATCGTCATGATCATTACGGTCATCGGCGTTTTACCAGCCACCGTATCTGCAGAAGCGACCAGTACCCTCTATGGCTACCGTGTCAATTATGGCGGCAGCGGCACCATCGACATGCGCTGGAAAAATTCAGAACTGGGCAATTCCTGGGCCGAAGGTGAATGGGTCCCTTATCAACTCGTGATCACGGACATCCAGGAAGGTGGCCTGACCCTTGAAGACATGCAGGATATCGTCGTTGAGTATGATTTCTACGATTCTGGCAAAGAAGCAGTTCTCGTGGACTTGGTCCGCGGTTTCCAAGTCAAGTGGACCGAAGATACGGATATCACTGTAACAGATTTCCAATTGCAGGATTTCACCAACAATGATAATCCTGGGGATCAGGGCTGGCCGAGTGTCCGTGATGTCGCGACTGGCGGTAAAATCACGGACACAGAATTTAGTGAAATGGAGTTTTTCCAGAATAACACCTATGCAGCCGATACCTATCTTTGGGATGACTTTGCGTCATTGATTGTTCCTGAGAATCAGATTAATAAAGGCGAACCAACCCCGACGGGCACAACCTTCACATTTGATGACCTGGCCCCGACAGATCCGTTTGCCTATTTCTGGATCACCAAGGACCAGCTGGAAGATGTAGGTGTCCCGCAAACTGCAGATACGATCGTTTTGTATTTTGAACTGCATCTGGCGCGGACATCGCTGTGGAGCAGTGGTCTGTACCGTGGTTACGGCGATCCGGGCGTTCCGGCTTATGACTGGGGCGGCTGGATTTATGGCACGGAAGCATTCTCTGAACACACCGCCTTTGGTTCGGGCTACTATCCGGGCGCTTCCGGCCAGGCCAGACTCGTCTGGACCGGTGCGAGAACGGTATCCATCCCGAATCCTGAACAACCTGTGGCCAGTGTCGAAGGTTACAAATGGCAAGATGACAATCAGAATCACGTCAAGGATGAAAGTGAAGATTTCATTGATGGATGGCCGGTCTACATATCGGCCGAGATTGATGGTATGGCTTTTGTTCTAGGTACTTTAACAGGCACGACAGGACCCGCGGATAACCAGGGCAATCGTGTGCCAACACCTGGTTATTATGCCTTCCCGAATCTGACCTACGGCTGGCGCTACATCACCGAAGCTGAACAATTGCCCGGTGATACTGGCTGGCTGCAATCGACACCTTTTAGCGGCACGGCAGAGTCATTTGACGTGACCGAAACCTACACGTCTGGAGTCTTGGGCACGTTCCTTGGCACTCCCAGCGGAGACGGTTACGAAGACTACTTCAACAGCAGTGACTTGGACTATCGGAGCATGCTCAGTGGCGATCCGATTACGGGAGATGTCGAGCTGGCAGGAACAGGTTACAAGCTGAACCTGGAAGCACCGTATCCAGGGCATGATGAAGAAACCCAGTACCAAAAACTGGATATCAATTTTGGCAACCTCAAATATGCCACCAAGACCGGTATGAAATTTGAAGATCTGGATGGCGATGGGTCGAAAGACGAAGGCGATACAGGCATCCCTGGCTGGACGATCAAACGCTACCTCATTGGCGAAGGCGATGTCCTGACGCTGGACGCCACGACCACGACCGATGAGGATGGTGTCTACATCTTTGAAGACATGATGCCTGGCACACGCTATTTCATTGCTGAAGACATTTCCCGAGAGAACTGGGAGCAATCCTATCCTCATACTGGGGTGACTGGAGCAGCCTATTTCGCAGATTATGGCTGGGGTTGGGATGTTACACTAACCAGCGGCCAGGTCGACAGCGGCAATGATTTCGGCAACTGGGAATATGCGACCAAGACCGGCAAGAAGTTTGAGGACATGGATGCGGACGGCGTCAAAGAGGAAGGGGACAGCGGAATTTCCGGCTGGACCATCAACCGCTACACCTTTGACGCAGAAGACAATCTGGTTCTCGATGACACGACGACCACCGACAGCAGCGGCAATTACTCGTTTGATGACATGGTGCCTGGTGTGCGCTATTTCATTGCCGAGGATATTTCCGATCCTGAGTGGACTCAGTCCTATCCGCACACCGGTGTGTCCGGAGCCTTATACATCGAAGGCTATGGCTGGGGCTGGGATGTCACCCTGAACAGTGCCCAAACACATGGCGACAATGATTTCGGTAACTGGCAGTATGCCACCAAGTCCGGTATCAAGTTCGAAGATATGGATGCCGATGGTGTGGCTGACACTGATGAACTGGAGAACCACGGCCTTGCTGGCTGGACGATCTATGCGGACCTCAATGGCGACAGTGATCGCGACGAAGGTGAACCTTACGATGTCACCGACGCAGATGGTGCCTACAGTCTGACACTCAGGCCGCATTCTGCACCGATCCTGATCCGGGAAGAGAATCAACCCGACTGGACCAACTCATTCCCGGCCCTGGGATACTACAGTGAAACATTCGAGAGTGGCGATGATTCAACGAACAACCACTTCGGCAACTGGCAGTATGCCACCAAGTCCGGTATCAAGTTTGAAGATATCGATGCCGACGGCGTGGCTGACTCTGGGGAACTGACTGACCATGGTCTTTCTGGCTGGACTATTTTTGCCGATCTCGATGGTAACGGAGCTCTCGATCCGGAAGAGCCGTACGATATCACTGACGAAGATGGCGCCTACAGCCTGACCATCAAGCCGCGTCCGGCAGCAATCCTGATTCGCGAAGTGGACCAGGCGGGCTGGACAGGTTCCTTCCCTGCCGCTGAACCGGACAACTATTATTCGATCACCTTCACCTCCGGCATGGTTGATGACAACAATCATTTCGGCAACTTCCAGCCTGCGACGAAAACAGGTATCAAATTTGAAGACCTCGATGCTGATGGTGTTCTGGATGCTGGTGAGCCAGCCATCGAAGGATGGACCATCTACCGCTATATTGTGACCATCATCCCTGGTACAGATGGTCAACGAGCATTGACCGCAGACGGCTCGACCCTGACCGACGAAGATGGGATCTACCTTTTCGACGATATGGTCCCGGGCGTCCGCTATTTCATTGCTGAAGAGCTGCGCGAAGGTTGGAACCAGTCTTATCCGAACGGCACCACGGGCGGGACAGCTTTTGAAATTGAAGGAGAAGGCTGGGGCTATGAAATCATCTTAACCTCAGGCCAAGTCGATCAAGACAATAACTTCGGCAACTGGCGCTACGCCACCAAGTCCGGCATGAAGTTCGAGGATTTGGATGCCGATGGTGAAAAAGACGAAGGTGAGCCTGGTCTTTCCGGCTGGACCATCTATGTTGACATCGACGGAAGCGGCACATTCAATGCTGGCGATTTGTCAGATGAGACCGATGAAAATGGTGATTATGAGATTACCGGCATTATCCCCGGTATCGAGTACACCATCCGTGAAGTGCTCAAGCCTGGCTGGACCAATACCTATCCTGAAGCCGGTTTCTATACGGAAACCTTTGTCAGTGGCAATGAATCCTCTGACAATGACTTCGGCAACTGGTATCCCGCCAAGAAATCCGGCATGAAGTTTGAAGACCTCAATGCCGATGGTGTCAAGGATCCTGGTGAGCCCGGTCTTTCTGGCTGGACCATCTATGTCGATGTTGACGGCAGCGGCACATTCAATGCTGGCGACCTGTTCGATGTCACAGATGAAGATGGAAACTATGAAATCACGGGCATCACACCTGGGATCGAGTACACCATCCGCGAAGTTCTCAAGCCTGACTGGACTAATTCCTATCCTGAAGCTGGTTTCTACACCGAAACCTTTGAAAGCAGTGAAGTGGCAACTGGCAACGACTTTGGCAACTGGTATCCCGCTAAGAAATCCGGCATGAAGTTCGAGGATTTGGATGCCGATGGCGAAAAGGATCCTGGTGAACCTGGTCTTTCCAACTGGACAATTTATGTTGATATTGACGGCAGCGGCACATTCAATGCTGGCGACCTGTTCGATGTCACGGATGAAAATGGCAACTATGAGATCACGGGTATCACTCCTGGGATTGAGTACACCATTCGCGAATACCTCAAGGCTGGCTGGACCAATTCCTATCCTGAAGCTGGTTTCTACACCGAAACCTTTGAAAGCAGTGAAGTGGCAACTGGCAACGACTTTGGCAACTGGTATCCCGCTAAGAAATCCGGCATGAAGTTTGAAGACCTCGATGCCGATGGTGTCAAGGATCTTGGTGAGCCCGGTCTTTCTGACTGGACCATCTACGTCGATGTCGATGATAGCGGCACTTTCAATGGTGGCGACTTGTTCGATGTCACGGATGAAGATGGCAACTATGAAATCACGGGCATCACGCCTGGGATCGAGTACACCATCCGCGAAGTTCTCAAGCCTGACTGGACTAATTCCTATCCTGAAGCTGGTTTCTACACCGAAACCTTTGAAAGCAGTGAAGTGGCAACAGGCAATGACTTCGGCAACTACCAAATGGCGACTAAGTCTGGCATGAAGTTCAATGACTTGGATCGCGACGGTGAGTATGACGCTGGTGAACCCGGTCTTTCCGGCTGGATCATCAAGCTGTGGACAGGCACGCCGGAGAATCTGGAGCTGGTTGCTTCTACAACAACCGATGCTGACGGCAACTACATCTTTGACAAGCTGATCATGCCCGGTATCACCCATTATGTATCTGAAGTGATTCCAGATCCAATCTGGATCCAGACCTATCCGAATGAGACGACCGTCGGAGCCACCTATATCGCTGGCCTAGGCTATGTCTGGCAGATCAATCTGACATCCGGTCAAATTGATTCTGGCAATAACTTTGGCAATGTCTACTACCACGATGAAACCGCCTGGGCCTATGACCCAGCCATTGGCAAAGCAATTCCGTTCACCATCATTCCCAATAAACCTGCACTGACCAACTGGGGCTGGACCAATGGTCCGTACACCCTGGGCATGATTGAAGCTGCAGGCGAAGATGGCTATGTGCTCGATCTCTATGCAGGAGCTGGCAACAACGTCCTGGCTAACGGCGAGCTGGTGGGACATGTCACACTGAGTGTCGAAGGCGGTAAGTTGCGGGTCCATTACACAATGATCGGCAACAATGTCCTCGATGAAATCCACCTCTGGGTTGGCAGTTCGATGTTGCCGATAGTGAAAGGCAATAAGTACACCAATGCCCCTGGACAATTCCCATATGACATGGCCGATTTCATGGAAGATGGCACGGGCGGATACTACATTGACTTGACAGTCGATAGAAACTTCTACGTTGCCGCTCATGCAGTCGTCCGGATGTATGAAATCGTCGATTGAGCCTAAATGGCCCCAATCAGGGCTCAAAGACTCGATCCATCGCAAGGAAGGCCGTTCTCACGAACGGCCTTCCTCTTTGTGGTTGGCTTGTTGTTTATAGAAATTCTACTTTTTCACGCCCTATCCAGCGCGTCCTTGAGCAGCTCGTTCAGCAGCTGCGGGTCAGCTTTCCCTTGCATCGCACGCATGACCTGGCCGACGAGGAAGCCCATGGCTTTGGTCTTGCCGGCTTTGTAGTCGACGATGGACTGGGGGTTGGCGGCGATGATCTCGGCGATTTTGTCTTTGAGGGCGTCGGGGTTAGAGACCATGCGCAGGCCGTTTTGCTCGATGTAGGCGTCGGGATCGACTTTGTTTTCGAGGATCTGGGTGAAGATTTTTTTGGCGGTGTTGCGGTTGACGACGCCTTCGGCAACGCGGGCGATCAGGGTCGCGAGGCTCTGGGCGGGCATGTGCAGGTCCTGGGGCTCGCATTCCTGTTCCTTGGCAGCCTGCATGAATTCGCCGAGCATCCAGCTGGCAGCATCTTTCGGGCGGCCGGAGAGGGTGGCGGTTTCTTCGAACAAGTTGGCGATCGCCGGGTGGGTGGTCAGGACGCCGGCTTCGTATTCCGAGAGCTGCCAGTCGGCGATGTAGCGGGCGCGGCGGCTTTCCGGCAGCTCGGCGAGGCCGGAGCGTACACGCTCGATCCAGTCAGGCGTGATGTTGATCGCGACCAAGTCCGGATCGGGGAAATAGCGGTAGTCCATGGCGTCTTCTTTCGAGCGCATGGCGAAGCTGGAGTCTTTGTTCTCGTCCCAGCGGCGGGTCTCTTGCTTGATCGTCTTGCCGTCTTCGATCAGGTCGATCTGGCGCTTGGCCTCGGCGACGATGGCGCGGCCGATCGCCTTGAACGAGTTCATGTTTTTCATCTCGGTGCGGGTGCCAAAGGTCTGGCTACCGACTGGACGGACGGAGACATTGACGTCAGCGCGCAGGGAGCCTTGCTCCATGCGGCAGTCGGAAACGCCGAGGAACTGGAGAATGCTGCGGAGCTTTTCAAGGTAGATCAGAGCTTCTTCGGCCGAGCGCAGGTCAGGTTCACTGACAATTTCCAGGAGCGGCACGCCGCAGCGGTTGTAGTCGACCAGGGTGCAGTCTTCCCATGGATCGTGGATCAGTTTGCCAGCGTCTTCTTCCATGTGGATCTCGTGGATGCCGATTTTTTTCAGGCCTTCGGCGGTCTCGATCTCGAGGTGACCATTGCGGCCGATCGGCTTGTGCAATTGGGAGATCTGGTAAGCCTTGGGCAGGTCGGGGTAGAAATAATTCTTGCGGTCAAAGCGGGTCAGCGGCGTGATCGCACAGTGGGTGGCGAGGCAAGTGCGGATTGCATAGTCGACGACCTGTTCGTTGAGCACAGGCAGGGCACCTGGCAGGCCGGTGCAAACGGGGCAGCAGTGGGTGTTGGGCTCGCCGCCGAAAGTCGTTTCGCAGGAGCAGAAGATTTTGCTGGCCGTGGAGAGTTCGACGTGGACTTCAAGGCCGATGACGGTTTCGTAAGACATGATGATCTCCTCCTTACAACGCCGGGCTCTGGCGATGATAGCCGGTGGCTTCCTGGTAGGTAACGCCGGTGCGGACGAGGGTGGCCTCGTCGAAGGCGCGGCCGATCAGCTGGACGCCGATGGGAAGGCCGATCTGATCAAAACCGCAAGGCAGCGAGAGACCGGGCAGGCCGGTGAGGTTGGCAGCGACGGTGTAGATGTCGGCGAGGTACCCCTGGAGCGGGTCGCTCAGGGTGGTGCCGATTTTCGGCGCTGTGGTCGGGGCAACCGGACCGATCAGCAAGTCGAAGCGGCTGAGCGCTTCGCGGTAGCCTTGTTGGAGGAGCTTTCGGACTTTGAGGGCTTTGAGGTAGTAGGCGTCGTAATAGCCCGAAGACAGGGCGAAGGTGCCGAGCATGATGCGGCGGCGGACCTCGGGACCGAAGCCTTCGGTGCGGGCCTGGGCGTAGAAGTCGGCGAGGTCTTCGTAAGCCTGGCCGGTGGGGCGGAAACCGTACTGGATGCCGTCGTAGCGGGCCAGATTGGCGGACGCTTCGGCCGTGGCGATCAGGTAATAGGTCGCGATGCCTTCTTCGACCAGCGGCAGGTGACACGGTTCGACGGTCGCGCCGAGTTCGGCCAGCTGGGCGGCGGCGGCTTCGACGGCAGTGCGCACCTCCGGCTGGAGGCCTTCGCCGAAATATTCAGCTGGGATGCCGATCTTGAGTCCTTTAACGCTTTGGCCCGGTTCGATCGATTTCAGGAGAGCGGTTGTATCAAGGTTGCGTCCTGCCGGCATCGCCGTGCTGTCCTTGCTGTCAGGGCCGGCAATCTGGGCCAGGATTGCGCCGCAGTCGGCGGCGGTCTTGGCCAACGGGCCGATCTGGTCCAAGGACGAACCGTAAGCGACAAGTCCGAAGCGGGAGACGGCGCCATAGGTGGGCTTGAGGCCGGTCACACCACAGTAGGAAGCGGGCTGGCGGATCGAACCGCCGGTGTCGGAACCGAGGGCATAGACGGCTTCGCCAGCGGCAACGGCAGCGGCGGAACCACCGCTCGAGCCGCCGGGGACTCGGTCGCTTGCCCAGGGGTTGGTCGTGATCCCGCCGTAGGACGTTTCGGTCGTATTGCCCATGGCGAATTCGTCGAGGTTGGTCTTGCCCAGGAGGACCGCGCCGCCTGCGAGCAGACGGTCAGCAGCCGTGGCGTTATAGGGCGGGACGTAGTCCCAGAGCATTTTCGAGCCACAGGTTGTGCGCAGCCCCTTGGTGCTGATGTTGTCCTTGATCGCCATCGGCACACCAGCCAGCGGCATCAGCTGCTCACCGTTGTCGAGGCGTTGCTGGATAAGAGCGGCCTGGGCCAGGGCCTGTTCTGGTACGACCGTGAGATAGGCTTTAACGGTTTGATCGGTGGCAGTGATGCGGTCGAGCATCGCCTGGGTGGCTTCCGGGGCACTGATCTCGCGGCCTGCAATCTTGTGGCCAAGCTCCAGCGCGGAGAGGGTGTAGATATCCATAGCAATCTCCTTGTCGGGTCTGGTGGTAAATTCCTTTTTTGTAGCCTGGCACCGAGTCGGAAATTACTCAAACGTCCGGGGAACCATCAGGCAGCCGTCTTTGTGCTTGGGAGTCAGTTCCATGAAGACGGACTGGTCGTAGGAAGGCTGGACCTGGTCGGGACGCACGCTGTCGAGGAGATCCTGCGGATGGTAGGTTGGCTCGACGTTGTCGGTTTCGAGGGCCTCGATGTTCTGGAAATGCTCGAGGATCTTGCCGAGTTCATGGCTGAGGCTGTCAAGCTCCTGCTCATTCGGGGATAATCGGGCCAGACGGGCAACCTTTTTGACGAGGATTGGATCAAGGGTGAGATGCCCCTGCTGGTCGAGGTTGCCTAGATCGGGGTGCTGGGTTTGGGACATATCGTACCTCCTGGGCAATGAAGCCTGGCTGGTTATTTCAAGAGACCCGTCCAGGCAGGCTGATGCAACGGGTGATCAAGGATCGAGACGACTGAGGTCACGTGGGAACAGGACGGTGTTGCGGACATTGGTTTCGCCGATCAGCATCATCAGCAGGCGCTCGAGGCCGATGCCGAGGCCACCATGGGGCGGCATGCCATATTTGTGGATCATCAGGTAGGTCTCGAAATCGTCCGGGTTCATGCCACGGGCAACCATTTTTTCAACCTGGGTGTCGTAGTCGTGAATGCGCTGGCCGCCGGTGGTGATCTCAAGGCCACGGAACAACAGGTCGAAACTCAACGTGAAATGGGTATCGGCCGGGTCGTCCTTAGCGTAGAAGGGACGTTTTTTGCTCGGGTAGTGGGTGACGAAGACAAAATCGCTGCCGGTCAATTCCTTGAACAGTTCACCGATCAAGCGTTCTTCCTCCGGTTCGAGATCATAGGGGTCCTTGATCCGGCGGTTGTATTTCTCGGAAACCATCTGCTTGGCGACGTCAAATCGGACCTGCGGAATCCGGGTCGCGTCAGGCAGCTGGACATCGAGCAACTTGAGCTCGGCGGTGTATTCGCGGTTCAGAAGATCGAGCGAATACTGCAGCATACCGGTTTCCATGGCCATGATGTCTTCGAATGACTCGATGAAGCCCATTTCAAAGTCCATGCTGGTGTACTCGTTGAGGTGGCGAGCTGTGCTGTGCTTCTCAGCGCGGAAGACTGGGGCGACTTCGAAGACACGTTCGAAAACGCCGACCATCATCTGCTTGTAGAACTGCGGGCTCTGGGCCAGGAAGGCTTTGCGGCCGAAATAGTCGAGACGGAAAATGTTCGAACCGCCTTCGGCACCTGCGGAGACAATCTTAGGCGTGCGGACTTCGGTGAAGCCCTGGCCGTGGAGGAAATCGCGGAAGCCGCGCCCGAGACCTTCCTGGAGGCGGAAGATCGCTCGCTGGCGCTGATGGCGCAGGGTGATCGGGCGCAGGGCGAGGTTGGCTTCGAGCGACATGTGGGAGATTTTCTTGCCGAGATGGACCGGGCGTGGGCTATGCGGTTTTGCGACGACTTCGACCGAATCGAGACGCAGTTCAAAGCCGCCGGGAGCACGTGGTTCGGCATAGAGGAGGCCTTTGCCACGGATGGCGTATTCGTCACGCAGGTGTTCGGCGCCCGTCAGGGCAGTGTTCTGGTCCTGGACACACTGCAGGAGTCCGTCGCGCAGGCGGAGGATGATAAAGGCAAAATCACCCATGTCACGGTGGACGTGGATCATGCCGTGGACCGTGACAGCCTGGCCGGCTGCCGCTGACTGTTCGAGGTTTTTCAGGACCAGGTCCTGGGCTGGCTTGACGCCGGTGATCATTTCCATACAAATCCTCCTGCAATAAAAAAAGTCCCGGAATATATCATTCCGGGACGAGTCGACTGATGTCTGCTCGCGGTACCACCCTGGTTGAGGTTCAATCGAAAGACTGGGCTGGCATGGTCCGGCTGTAAAAATGAGCCGGGTGCCGAGCGGTCCAACGATCTGGCGCTCCACTTTACGTACGTAACGGGTACCCCGTCCGGATCTACTGCCAGACCTTGCTCGGGTCTGGGTTCGAAACGGCGGCTCGGGAGAGTTCTTCGGCCCAGTGGCCCCAATCGGTGCTTGCAGTCGGTGACACCGAATCCCTGGTGGGACAAAAGCTTGGCTTACTCGCTCCGTCATCGCCTTTGCTTGATGTTTGGGCCAAATTATACCGGCGAAACGGCAGCCTTGTCAAATG
>JAQUEY010000244.1 GCA_028684955.1 Eubacteriales bacterium | reverse complement strand
GCCTGGCCATGTCCGGCCGCTACGATCCGGAAAAGGTGATCATGGTCGGTGATGCGATGGGCGACCTGGAAGCCGCCAAGGCCAATGGCGTGCTGTATTATCCGATCAATCCGGGTGCCGAGGATGCCTCCTGGGCCCGCTTCTATAACGAAGCTTTCGACAAATTCATCGATGGCACGTTCGCCGGCGCCTATCAGGATGCCCTGATCGAGGAATTCAAAACCTATCTGCCAGTCAATCCCCCGTGGGAAAAGTGAGAAGACGTTCAGCCCAGTCACACCCCCGTGGGAGAAGTGAAAACTGTAACAAATCGACGGTCAGAATTCGACGGGTTTGCTAATCTTGAGACAAGCAGCCCCATTCAAAGATTGGAGATTCCTATGAGCAAGCAAAATATCGGCATGATCGGCCTGGGCGTCATGGGCAAGAACCTGGCACTCAACATCGAAAACCACGGCTTTAGCGTGACGGTCTACGATCCTTGGACCGATCGCGTGGACGAATTCATCAGCGAATTGCAGGGAGAAAACATCATCGGCGCCAAGAGCATCGAGGAATTTGTCAGCTCCCTGAAAACTCCGCGCCGGATCATGATGATGATCAAGGACGGCAAGCCGGTCGATGACATGATCGCCTCCCTCAAGCCACATCTCGACAAAGGCGATATCCTGATCGAAGGCGGCAATTCCTTCTTCAAAGACACCGTCCGCCGCAACCGCGAACTCGAAGCAGAAGGCTTCCGCTACATCGGATCCGGTGTTTCCGGTGGCGAGGAGGGCGCCCGCAATGGTCCGGCCCTGATGCCGGGTGGCCAGCCGGACGCTTACGAGCTGATCGCCCCGATCTTCAATGCCATTGCCGCCAAAGTCAATGGCGAACCCTGCAGCACCTATATCGGTGCTGATGGCGCTGGCCATTACGTCAAAATGGTCCATAACGGCATCGAATATGGAGACATGCAGCTGATCACCGAAGCCTATTTCCTTCTGAAGGAAATCCTCGGCCTGACCGCTGAGGAACTCCATGAAGTCTTTGCCGACTGGAACAAAGGCGAACTCGACAGCTATCTGATCGAAATCACCGCCGATATCTTCACCAAAAAGGATCCGGACACTGGCAAACCCGTCGTCGACATCATCAAGGACGCTGCCGGCCAGAAAGGCACCGGCAAGTGGACCAGCCAGAACGCCCTCGATCTGGGCGTTGCAGCCCCCACGATCGCTGAAGCTGTCTTTGCCCGCTGCATGTCCGCCCTGAAACCAGAGCGTGTCGCTGCCAGCAGCCAGATCCAGGGCCCGGCAGTAACCTTCCAGGGCAACCGCTCGGCTTTCATCGAGGCCGTGCGCAAGGCCCTGTACGCCAGCAAGATCTGCTCCTATGCCCAGGGCTTCTCCCTGATGAAGACGGCTTCCGAGGAATATGGCTGGGATCTCAAGCTCGGCAACATCGCCATGATATTCCGCGGCGGCTGCATCATCCGGGCCCAGTTCCTACACCAGATCAAAGATGCCTTTGCTGCTGACCCGGACCTCAATAACCTCATGCTGGCGCCTTATTTCAAGAATACGCTCGAACAGTACCAGGGGGCCTGGCGCGAAGTGGTCGCCACTGCTGCCATTAACGGTGTCGCTGTCCCCGCTTTCTCCAGTGCACTGTCCTATTTTGACAGCTATCGCACGGCTACCCTGCCCGCTAACCTGCTCCAGGCCCAGCGCGACTATTTCGGTGCCCACACGTACCAGCGCATTGACCAGGAAGGCACGTTCCACACCCAGTGGTTTTGATCCGTTCACGCAGAACTGGATCGGAAAATGATCAAAACGAACAGAGAGAGGTGACCTCCATGGTCAATGTATCGATCCGTGCCACAGACAAGCGCATCTCCGATGACCAGCTGCTGGAAGCTCTGGCCAAAGCTATCGAGGGTCAGAATTTGAAAAAAGTCCTGCTTCTGCCACCGGACATGACCCGCTTGCATTCCTATGCCGGTAAAATCACGACAATGTACTACCAGATGCTCAAGGACACCTGCCAGGTCGACATCATGCCGGCCCTGGGCACCCATGATCCGATGAGTGAAGCCGAGTGCCTCGAGTTTTTCGGTCCGGATGTGCCGTATTCGGTGTTCGTCCCGCATCGCTGGAAGGACGATATCGTCAAGATCGGCACGGTTCCGGCTGAGTATGTCCGTGAGGTGAGCGAAGGCCTGATCGACTATCCAATCGATGTTGAGGTCAATAAACGCTTGCTTGACCCCAGTTATGACCTGATCATCTCGGTTGGCCAGGTTGTACCCCATGAAGTCGTCGGCATGGCTAACTACAGCAAGAACATTTTTGTCGGATGTGGCGGCAAGACGATCATCAACCGGTCCCATTTCCTGGGTGCCGTCTATGGCATGGAACGGGTGATGGGCAAAGATTTTTCGCCGGTCCGCAAAGTGTTCGATTATGCCGAAACCCAATTCATCAAAAACATGCCCCTGATGTACATCCTGACCGTCACGACCGTCGATGCGGGCGAGGTCAATCTCGAAGGCCTGTACATTGGCCGGGAACGGTTCCTGTTTGAGAATGCCCTGGAACAGAGCCAGAAGCGGAATTTGATTTTTCTCGACCGTGCCCCGAAGAAGGTGGTTGTCTACCTCGACGAACGCGAGTTCAAGAGCACCTGGCTCGGCAATAAATCCGTCTACCGCACCCGGATGGCGATTGCGGACAATGGCGAACTGCTGATCCTGGCGCCCGGTGTGCGCAAGTTTGGCGAAGACTCTGGTATCGATGCCCTGATCCGCAAATATGGCTATGTCGGCCGGCTGAAGGTCCTGGAAGCCTACAAGCAAAACGAAGACCTGCAGGATAATTTGTCAGCAGCTGCCCATCTGATTCATGGCTCGTCCGACGGTCGTTTCTCGATCACCTATGCGGTCGAGAACTTTACCCGGGAAGAA
>JAQUEY010000243.1 GCA_028684955.1 Eubacteriales bacterium | reverse complement strand
CGGCGATGACGGCTGGATTGCGCGGGTCATCCTCCGGGATGCCGAGTTCGACTTTTCCGGTCAGGTCAGCGGATATGTCGGCGGTCTTGGTGAAAATGCCACCGCCTGCTTTGGCAAACAACGCCAGGGAACTGGCGCCGAAACTAAATGCCAGGACGATTTCGGAGTGGCGTGTGAGCATATAGAGGATGCTGGCTCCTGCCAAGCTCGTGCCTACAACGGCCAGGCCCATGACAGCGCCGCCGCGAAAACCAGCCATGAAGGAGGTTTGCAGGCCTTGCCGGGCTGCGGAGGCTGATTTGACGTTGGCGATTGTGGCGATGCTGATCCCGATCCAGCCAGCAAGTCCGGAGAGGACGGTGCCGCCAATGTAGGCTAGGGCCATGATGATGTTGTCGAGGGAATTGCCCTGCCAGATCGGAGCCGGGTAGAAGAGCAGGATCAGGACGACCACTGCCCCGGCAAACCGGAGCAGGACCCGGTATTCGGTTTTGAGGAAGGTGTAGGCACCAGCCCGGATCCATTCTCCGATGGTGCCCAAGTTGCCTTCGGCGGTCGGCAAAGCCTTGACCCAGCGATAGAAATACGCAGCTACAAGGAAGGCGAGCAAGGAGACGACGAGTGCGAAAATTTGCCAAAACATGTGATACATCCCCACTTTCTGTCTATTGACAGGCCAAAATCCCGTCAATAATCATCATATCACACATGCGCAAGATCATAGACACCATTTTTTTAGTCAAGATGTCAGTGGATCAGCCAGCGGATCGCTTCGTCCCTGCTGTCCAGAATGGCAAAATGGCTACCGTGATTGGACTCGTTCATGAACTCCAGAAATTTGCCTTTGATTTTTTGCTCAGGCTGCCTGACCAGCGCCAGACGGACTTGGTAATTAGCCAGTTTCTGGAGGATCGCTCCGGCGATGCCTGTTTTCAGGCGGAAGAAATCATCGTGAAACAGACTGGTCGAGGCAAGAATGCCCTGTGCCCGGTGTTCGCTGCACAGAGCCAGCAAGTCGAGTGCATCCTGCTCCGATGCCATGACCGCGCTTTCGCCAGTCAGTTCCAAAACGGGAAGTTCGTCTACGTCCAGGCGGTGAACCTTGAGTCGCTCGAAAACAGATCCAGCCGGCGGGTAGACGATCGATGGGTTCATGTCCTGCCCCAGGGGATCTTGGGGTAAGCTCGCCGGATCTTTCCAGCCCGCCTGGACCTTGACCAGGTCCAGGAATTGGTTGACCATCTGGATTTCGTTTTCCAAGCGTGTGATCTCATACTTCAAGGCCAGTTTGTTGCAGCTGGCCGCCAAGTCACCGGTTCCTGTACCTATGCCTGGCTTCTGTGGTTTTGCCGTACTCAGACGCGGCAGCGGCATGTGTTGAAACAGCAGCAGGCGGTCATGAAGCTCTTGCCGGTATTTCATGAAGATCTCAAACCAATCCGCTGGCTTGAGAGGATCGGCAAACTGAAGTTTGACCAGCAGGGGGTGGTTGAAACTGGCTGGAAGAACCGGCTCGTACAGCCAGTATTTCAACAATGCACGACCAGGATTGGTGATTTTGTAAATCTTTTTGTTGGGAGCCATGCTCTGGATCACCGTTTCGGACTCGATGAATCCCTGGTTTTCCAAATCCATCAGCGACTTGTAAATCTGGTTGTTGTTCCCGCTCCAGGGCAGGAAAGGATGCGCCGCAATGGCCTTCTTTAAATCATAGCCGGATTGGCTGGCAGTGCTGAGATAGCCGAGCACAATGTATTGTATGGACATGAATTTTCACTTCCTAACATATGTTAGTTGTAACCTATGTTTATATTAACATATGTTACAATGTGAAAATAGTTAATACCCAGATATTTGCTCCATCTGTCAGCGGATGCTTCGCAGAGGAGTCAGACGCGATGCTGCTGAGATCGCGGCATCAACGGACAACTCCTGCGTCTTTTGCTACAATGAAACTGAAATTCTTGCCCACATGTTTGCAGGAGGACTCCGATCATGACCAGATTGATCAGCTGGAATGTCAATGGCTTGCGCGCCGCAGAGAAGAAGGGCTTCCTCGATTTCATTGCCCGTGAGCAGGCCGATATTGTTTGCCTGCAGGAGGTCAAGGCGATTGAAGGTCAGTTGCCTCCCACGCTGAAAGACGTGGCCAGCTATCGATTTTACATCCATTCTGCTGAGCGCAAAGGATATAGCGGCACCGCGATCTACACCCGCCGCGAACCCATTTCTGTAACCAATGGTTTTGGCGTGCCCGGCTTTGACAATGAAGGGAGGACTCAAGTTGCTGACTTCGGTGATTTTGTTCTCTACAACATCTATTATCCGAATGGCACGGCCAATGGTGATCGACTGAAATTCAAGCTCGATTTTTACGAGGTCTTCCACCAGCATGCGCTCGGTCAGGTGGCCTCCGGCAAGTCGGTCATTGTCTGCGGTGATTTCAACACCGCGCACAAGGAGATCGACCTGGCGCGGCCAAAAGAAAACGCGACAGTCTCCGGATTTTTGCCCGAAGAACGCGCGTTTCTTGATCGATTGGTGGCCAGCGGATTTGTCGATACGTTCCGCCAGTTCGAAACGGGTGGAGGATTTTATTCGTGGTGGGACATGAAATCCCGCGCCAGGGACCGAAATGTCGGCTGGCGGCTGGACTACTTTTTTGTCAGTCCGGATCTCGTGCCGAAGCTCAAGGGCGCTTCGCTGATGATGGACCAGATGGGATCAGACCACTGTCCCGTGGTGCTGGAGATCGACGTTTAACCAAAAGCTCAGGTATTTTCCCGGATCCATTTCAGGACCTCTTCGCCGTGACCGTCGGCCTTGACCTTGGGGTAGGCTTTGACGATCGTGCCGGTCTCGTCGGCGAGGAAGGTGCTACGGATGATCCCCATGTAGGTCTTGCCGTAGTTCTTCTTTTCGCCGTAAGCGCCAAAGGCTGAGGACAGGGCATTGT
>JAQUEY010000242.1 GCA_028684955.1 Eubacteriales bacterium | reverse complement strand
TTCACCTGCCCGGACGTCATTGAGATCTGTGGCTTTATTCTATCATCGCGCGGGGGCTCCAACAATGCAACCCTGGTGCCCTTCGGTCAGAGCGAGTCGAGTTGCTGCAAAGCTTTGGCCGTCCAGTTCAGATTCGGAAAGAGCTTGAGGGGAATTTTGAGCGGGTGCTTGCCCGGCTCCAGGCTGGTGCTCAGTTCGGCCAGGAACTCCAGGCGCATGGCTGGCTGCATGCGCAAAGCCCGGAGCGAGCCGCCCGTGATCGCAGCCAGTTTGGATTCCACCTGCAGCTCCTGGCGCCTCTGCTCGTAATGCTGGCGCGCTGTCAGATGGAGAGAACGGACCTGGGCTAAAAAATCATCCGCCGCATACATGCGGCTGCGGTCGAGTTCGAACGCCAGCGCAGCCTGTTCAAAACCGCTGAGCAAGTCCGGGCCATAGTCGCGCAGGAGTCGGGCATGGTCATCCGGTGCAAAGGCATAATAGTCTCCATTGAGCCGGTCAAACGCCTTCATGGCATCCAAATATCCCAGCGCCTGATTACGGCGGATCAGAACCGGATCCAGGTCCAGAAGGCTGCCGAGGTCCTGGGGATCGTGGATCAGCGTCAGCTGGGTGTTGTCATCCACCGGCCTGCGCACAGACACGCGCGGTTCAAGATCGACTGCCACAAGATGGCGGAATCCCTGGCGGCGCAGCATCGAGACCGGAACGTTTTCGGCAAAGCCGCCATCCAGGTAGCGTTTGCCATCGATCTGGACCGGCTGCAGGCCAGGCAGATGGGCACTGGCCATGATGAAATCGATCAGTTGACCGGCCGGGATGTCTTCGATCCAGCGCGGCTCAGCTTTCAGGTCATTGAGCTGGACGGTTAAAAGGCCATAGCGGACCGGATGGGACCGGATGGCCTGTTCATCGATGTAGTCTTGCAGCAGTTCGCGCAGCGGGCCTGTATCGAGCCCACCCTGGGCCAGGATTTCTTTGGCCAGGATGTCCGAGTTTTTCAATGCAAGCAGGTCACTGGATTTCAGTTCAAGGGGCGCAGAAAAGGCCAGGCATTGCTCATAGTTCAGATTTTGCCACAACTCCAGAGCCCGTTCATAACCACAGCTGAGCATCAGTGCACCATTGATCGCGCCGATGGACGTGCCCACAATGGCCGCAAACTCGATGTCCAGCTCGCGAAAGGCTTTCCAGGCACCGATTTCAAAGGCCCCGCGCGTGCCACCTCCGCCCAGAGCCAAGCCTAGTCGTGCCATGAAAGCCCTCCGTCAGCCACTATGGTCATGTCAGATACAGAAGAAAGCCTGTGAAGTGGCAGATGCTGCCACCAAGGACAAACAAATGCCAGATCCCATGATTGAAAGGGATCTTTTTTACAGCATAGAAAAGAATCCCGATGGTGTAAAACAAGCCTCCGGCCAGAAGGAAAACCAGCAGTCCAGCCGGGACCATGGCCAGCATGGGGCGCAGCGCCACGACGACCAGCCAGCCCATCAGGATGTAGAGAGCCATGGAAATCCGGCGCGTTTTTTCCAGTCCAGTGACAGCGAGGAGAATCCCCAGGAGGGCCAGTCCCCAGACGATGCCAAACAGGCTCCAGCCCCAGCCAGGGGTCAGGGCCAGCAAGGTGATGGGTGTATAGCTGCCGGCGATCAAAAGATTGATCGAGGCATGGTCGAGCACCCGGAAAACAGCCTTGGCCCTTGGAGCGGTCAGGGAATGGTACAACGTGGAGGACAGGTAGAGGATGAGCAGGGATGCCCCGTAAATGGCAAAACTGACGACCGCGATGACATCGAGGCGCCGGACTGCGATCACGACCAGGATCACCAGGGCGGCTATGCTGAGCAGGGTGCCGATACCGTGCGTGATGCTGTTGAATAATTCTTCGGCAAAAGTATAGAGGCAAAGGGGGCGTGTTTTTTCCATGATCCTCACTTCCGGGGGGGTGCGATGTCTGCTCGAGTCAGCTGATGTACCAGAACTGACCGGAATTCCAATTCAATTATACACCAGGCATGCCACAAAGGCCTTTGATCTGATTTATAATGGTAAACACAAATCAAACCGCAGGAACACAGACGACTGAGCGAGCTTCCTGCAGAATTGAGGCCAGACATGCAGACTCTCCGCGGCCAATCGTATTTCCAGACGCGCGCCTTTGCCACCGTGCGCGAGATGCTCGAGCAAAGTGCCACCCTCTTTGCCGATCGACCGGCATTCCGGTTCAGAAACCAGCTCGATGAACCTGTTTCGGTGCGGACCTATGCCGAGTTCTGGCAGGAAATCAACCAGCTCGGGGCCGCTCTCCTGGCACTCGGTCTGCAGGGCAAGCGCATTGCCATCATCGGTGAAAACAGCTATGCCTGGTGCCTGGCTCATGCGACTGTGGTCAGTGGGGTGGGGATTGTGGTGCCGCTGGACCGCCTGCTGCCGGACAGTGAAATCATTGCTTCGCTGGCCCGGGGCGAAGTGGATGCTGTTTTCTACGACCCTGCCTTCCAGGCTTGCATGGATTCGGCCGGTGGGCAGGTCCCCAGTCTTCGTGCCCGGATCGCCTTGCGTCCGGGAAAAGCTGGCTCCAGGCAGCCTGATTTTTCCGAGCCCAGTCACGGGCTGCTCGACCAGGCAGCTGCCGGGGAACCCGGCAAGGCCCCTGCCTCCGGTCTGGTCGCACCCTGGCTCGAGCTGGACACCCTTCTGGCCTGGGGCAGCCAGCTGGAACAGGCAGGCACGGCCAGTCTGGCCTCTACTGAGATTGATCCTGACGCCCTGATGGCTCTGTTGTTCACCTCCGGCACCACCAGCGTCGCCAAGGCGGTCATGCTCAGCCAGACCAATATCTGTGCCGATATCAAGGCAGTTGCCAGTGTCGTCAAGCTCTGGCCGGGCATCCGCATGCTCTCAGTCCTCCCACTCCACCACACCTTTGAAAACACCTGCGGCCTCTACATCGGCCT
>JAQUEY010000005.1 GCA_028684955.1 Eubacteriales bacterium | reverse complement strand
GTGCCCAACAATCTGGCCCTGGCCCCGATGGCTGGCACTTCAGATACCGTTTACCGCGCGATCTGCCGGGAAATGGGCGCTGGTCTGGTGGTAACCGAGCTCGTCAGTGCCCGCGGGATTTGCTATGACCCGGATTTGAAGCGCAGCTGGCGCTACCTCGAGATCACACCGGAGGCTGAACGCCCGGTCGCGATCCAGCTGTTCGGTGCTGATCCGGACGATTTTTACCGCGCCATCCGGCGCATCCACGAACATCCTGTACTCCGGCAATGCGACCTGATCGACCTCAACATGGGTTGCCCTGTGCCCAAAGTGGTTCGGGGCGGCGAAGGCAGTGCCCTGATGAAAGACCCCCCTCTGGCTGGCCGGATCATCGAAGCGTCAGTCCGGGCGCTCGCAGAAGTCGCTGCTGCCGGGGCTGACACAGGCCCATTCTCTGGCAGCGGTTCAGCTGCTGCAATCAAACCGCTGACGGTCAAATTTCGCAAAGGTTGGGATGACCAATCGGTCAATGCCCCGGAATTTGCCCGCCTCTGCCAGGAAGCCGGAGCAGACGCGGTCACCATCCACGCCCGCACCCGCGACCAGTTCTACAGCGGCAAAGCTGACTGGTCGATCATCACCGCTGTCAAGCAAGCGGTTACCATCCCCGTCTACGGCAATGGCGACATCATCGACGCCCCCTCCGCCCGCCGCATGCTCCAGGAGACCGGCGTCGACGGCCTCATGATCGGCCGCGCCGCCCAGGGCAACCCTTGGATCTTCCAGGAGATTGCAGCTGAACTTGCAGGTTTGCCGGATTTGGGACGGCGTCCCAAATCCGGCAAACCGACCCCGCAAGACCGCGCGGCAATGATTGTGCGCCATTTGCATGGCTTGGTGTCACGTGTGGGGGAACGGACTGCAGTGGCAGAAATGCGGGCCCAGCTTGCCTATTATCTGCGTGGCACGCCCCAGGCAGCTCACTGGAAGAACATCGCGATGCGGGCGAAAACGGTGGCGGAAGTGGAGGCCTTTCTGGCAGACTGGCTGCAAGAGATGCAGCAAATGGCTGTAAATTGACAAGTTTGTGTCGAAAATTGCCCCTTCAAGTTAGCCAAAACGCATAGTATAATGACGAAGACGGTGCCTGCCGGCCGGGCGTTTTGCACAAAACACCCGCTTATGACGTCCGACCCCGACATCGATCTTCGAAATTGGCAAGGGGGAATGATTGAGTATGAAAAACTACTCAGCAACGACTATCTGCAATGTGGCTCTTCTCGGCCACGGTGGATCTGGTAAAACGGCTTTCGCGGAAGCTGTCCTGTACAACGCGAAGGTCACCGATCGACTCGGTAAATCAGCCGATGGCAACACCGTGCTGGACTTCGACCCCGAGGAAATCCGTCGCAAAATTTCGATCAACACTGCCGTGGCTACCTGTGAATGGAAGAATGTCAAGCTCAATTTACTTGACACCCCCGGAGACTTTGACTTCGTGGGTGAAGTCATGCAAGCCCTCCGTGTTGCCGACAGTGTCCTGGTGCTGGTCAGTGCCAAGGATGGTGTGTCGGTTGGAACTGAGAAGGCCGTCCGCCAGGCCCGCAAGAAAGACCTGCCCTGCTACTTTTTTGTCAGCCGCATGGACGAAGCCAATGCAGATTTCAGCAAAACCCTGGAATCCCTGCGGACCAGCTTTGGCAACCGGGTCGTACCGTTTGCCTGGCCGATCATCAAGGATGGCAAAATGACGGGCGTCGTCGACGTGGTCGACCAGGTCGCCTACAGTTTCGATCCCAAGACCGGCGAGCGGATCAAGATCGACATGCCTGAAGACATGCAGGCTATGATCGATGAACTGGAAGAACCCCTGATGGAGGCTGTTGCCGAGAGTGCAGACCACCTGATGGAGAAATATTTCGCTGGCGAGAAATTCACTGAGGAAGAACTTTACCATGGTTTGCACGACGCTGCTCGTACAGGCCATGTTTATCCCGTCTATGTCGGCTCTGGCCTGATGAACTGGGGCGTTCGCTCGACCCTGGACCATCTGATTGACATCATGCCGACTGCTGCCGAGGCAGACGAAGTCAAGGCTGAAACCACGGATGGCCAGACGATTGTCATCAAGCCCGATGAAAAAGCTCCGCTGGCTGCTTTTGTCTTTAAAACGATCGCCGACCCGTTCGTCGGCCGCATCTCGATGTTTCGCGTTTACAGTGGCAGCTTCAAGGCCAATTCGACCGTTTACAACTCATCCAAGGAGAAAGACGAACGCATTGGCAGCGTCTTCCTCATGGTTGGCAAGAAGCAGATCCCGACAGATGCCGTCATTGCCGGTGATATCGGCGCGGTGACGAAGCTTTTGGTCACCACGACCAATGACACCCTCTGTGACAAGACCCAGGTGGTCACGCTGCCGCCGATCAAATTCCCCGTCCCCTGCCTGTCGATGGCGATCCTGCCCAAGGCCAAAGGCGAAGAAGACAAGATCGTGACTGGCTTGCACAAACTGCAGGACGAAGACCCGGTCTTCACGGTCCGCAATGATCCTGAGACGCACCAGATTGTTGTTTCCGGTCTGGGTGAACAGCAGATCGACGTGCTGCGTTCCAAGCTCAGTTCAAAATTCCACGTCGAGTCCACCCTTGAGGAGCCACGTGTGCCCTACCGTGAGACCATCCGCAAAAAGGTCAAAGTCCAGGGCAAGCACAAGAAGCAGTCCGGTGGCCATGGCCAATATGGCGATGTCTGGATCGAGTTCGAACCAGGCCCGACCGAAGCCCTGACGTTCGAGGAAAAAATCTTCGGCGGCTCGGTCCCGAAATCCTTCCATCCGGCCGTTGAAAAAGGCCTGCAGGATGCCATTTCCAAGGGTGTTCTCGCAGGGTATCCCGTCGTCAACCTCAAAGCGACCCTGGTCGATGGTTCCTACCACGACGTCGACTCATCGGAAATGTCCTTCAAACTGGCAGCCCGCCTGGCTTACAAGACCGGTCTACCCCAGGCTTCGCCCGTCCTGCTCGAGCCGATCAGCCTGGTCAAGGTCTTCATTCCCGATGACTACCTTGGCGACATCATGGGCGACATGAACAAGCGTCGTGGCCGCATCGTCAGCATCGATCCGGACGAGGGCATCCAGGTCGTCACCGCTGAAGTCCCGACCTCCGAAATGGCCAAATACGCCACCGACCTCAAGTCGATGACCAGTGGCCGTGGCTGGTACAGCATCGAGTTCGCCCGTTACGAACAAGCGCCGCAGATCGTCGCAGACAAGGTCATTGCCGATGCCAAGAAGCATCTGGAAGAAGACGAAGACTGATCTCCAGCGTATGTAGAACATCCAGCACCAAGAGAAGAGCCGGCAGGTCGATCCTGCCGGCTCTTTGTCTGACTGTTTCTGCTCGAGAATGTGCCTTTCGAATTTCCGTCTGAATGTGAATCCTCACACTTTCCAGTGGATGATCCGGCTGACAAAGCGCTGGAATTCTGGGGAATCCGACTGGTTGTAGATGGTTTCGCTCGGGCCGCTGATTTTGACTTGGCCCTCACTGACATAGGCGACCTGGTCACAGGCGTGACGGGCAAAGCCGATCTCGTGGGTGACCAGGATCAGGTCGCGGTTTTCCTCGCGCAGGTCGTTGATCACATCGAGGACACCCGCTGTGATTTCAGGATCCAGGGCCGAGGTTGGTTCGTCAAACAAGAGAATTTCCGGTTTCAGGGCCAGCGCCCGGGCGATCGCGACCCGCTGTTTTTGGCCGCCGGAGAGCTCGTTGGGGTGTTTGTGAGCATGCTCGGAAAGACCGAAGCGTTCCAGCAAAACCCGGGACTCGGCAACCGCCGCATGATGTTCGACACCACGTGTCTTGACCAGCGGCAGGACCAGGTTGTTTTCTGCTGTCAGATGTGGGAATAAATTGTAGGCCTGGAAAACAACAGCCACACGGCGCCGGTGCACCATCAGGGCACTCTCTGACGAGAAATCGATCGCCCGGCCATTGAGGATGACAGTCCCGCTGTCCGGTGTCTCCAGCCCGCCCAGAATGCGTAGCAGGGTGGTTTTGCCGCCTCCGGAGGGACCGATCACGGCCAGGGATCCACTGCCTTCGATCGTCAAGTCCAGACTGTCCAATGCCCGCATGCCGGCAAAGGATTTTGTCAGTCCCCGGATTTCAAGTTGCATAAGACATTTTCCTTTCCAGGCTGCGCGTCAGCAGGGAGATCGGCAGCGTGATGAGCAGGTAAAGGACTGCCAGGATCGCCAGGTTTTCAAAGGTGGTGAACGTCAGGGCATCTACTTCGAGGACGTTCTTGGTCAATTCATTGACCGCGATGAAGGAAAGGATCGAGGAGTCCTTGACCAGGGAGGCAAACTGGCCGGTCAAGGGCGGCAGGACGATCCGGGCCAGCTGGGGAATCACGATGTAGCGCAGAGTCTGCGCTGGGGTGAAGCACAGGGAGCGGGCTGTTTCCAGCTGGGCAGTCGGGATGGAAGCCAGGCCGGAGCGGATGATCTCCGCAACGTAGGCCCCGGCAAAGAAGGACAGGATCAGCACACCCATCCAGTACCGGTTCTCCAACCGGTAGGCCGTGCCGATGAAGTAGAAGAAGAAGATGGTCTGGACGAGCAAGGGGGTGCCACGGATGGCTTCGATGTAGATCCGGGACAGGTAGCGGACAAAAAGGATCCGGGATTTCCGGCCGAATGCTGCGAGGACACCCAGCAAGAGGCTGCCGAAGAGGGACGCTGCAGAGAGCAGGATGGTAACCAGGAACCCGAAGGCGAACTTGTTGCGGTAGGTCCAGAGCCGTTCCCATTGCCAGTCGTGATCGAGCCGCCAGGCCGCAAAGCCGAAGAACAAGCCCAGCAGCACGACAACGATGGCTGCATGGATGACTTGGGTCAGGCGCGACGGCTTGTGCTCAGGCGACATCGAAGAAGAAGGGGATGCCTAGTTCGGCAAAGGTTTTCTGCTCTTCTGTCAGATAGGTTTCAGCCAGCTTGTTGAATCCGCCGGAGGTCTGGAATTCGGCGATGAAAGCATTGACATCAGCCTTGAGCTGGTCATTGCCCTTCTTGATCCCGATCCCCCAGTATTCGGGTTTTTCCTGGTAAGATGCCAGATTGACCCGGGTTTTGTCGGGGTTGTCCTGCCAGTTGCGGAAAATTGTCAGCTGGTCATAGGTGAAGGCATCGGCTTTACCCTGGACAACTTCGAGCACGCAGGCACTTTCTTTGTCAAAAACGCGGTAGTTGTCAGCTGGCAGGTTCTTTTCAGCATAGACATGGCCAGTGGAGCCCTTTTTCACAGCCAGAATCCGGCCCGGTTGTGCCAAGTCTGCGTAGGACTGGACTGGCGAATCGTTGCCGATCAGGAGGGCCAGGTTGCTCATGGCATAAGGATTGGAAAAATCGATGGTTTTCTGGCGTTCTTCGGTGATGGTCATGGATGAGATGATCAGGTCGACCTTACCCGTTTCGAGGGCTGGGATCAGGCCAGACCAGGCGATGTTCTCAATCACGACTTCACGGCCGAGTTTCTCGCCGAGGGCCTTGGCCAGGTCGACACTGATACCGGTCGGCTGGTTTGAGCTGTCTGTTGTTTCAAAGGGCGGGTAGGCCAGTTCCATGCCCACCACCAGGCGAGTGGATTCGGCTGGCTTGCAGGCAGCAACCAGCATCAGGGCCATGACCAGCACGAGGGCAACGGCCAGGGAACGTATGAGTTTATGATTCATGGTGAATTTCTCCTTGTCTGGTAAGCGTGGAAGACTTGTTTGCTGTTTGATTTTTTATTATACAGAATAATACAGCTAGAGGCGTAACAAAGGATCTGGCAGCGCCTGCAAAATCACTCTGACTCCCCCCCAGGACCTTGCAGGTGGCAAGGCAAGGGTAAACCTGATATGATAAGAAAGTTCTTTGATCCCTGGAAAATCCGCCTGCTACAGGCGGACCGGCAACAGAAGGCCAGCGGCCTGGCCGGTTGATGTAAGGAGTAACCCATAAAGTGGAAGACAGCAGTCTATGGTTCTCACTGACTACTGCAGCTGCTCCGGTGAGCAGCAATGACTCGATTGCACTTGATCTGTTTGTTGTCGCGATCCTGATCCTGGTCAATGCCTTTTTTGCCGCGACGGAAATCGCCATTATCTCTTTGAATGATAGCAAAATGCGCCGCAGGGCAGAGGAAGGCGACCCATCTGCCGCCAAAATCCACCGCCTGATGTCGGAGCCCAGCCGTTTCCTGGCCACCATCCAAGTCGGCGTGACGCTGGCTGGTTTTCTGTCTTCGGCTTTTGCAGCAGAAAATTTTGCCGACCGGCTCTACACCCTGATCGGGATCGATTTGCCGGCTGTCCACACGGCCAGCGTCGTGATTGTCACCTTGATCCTGGCTTATTTTTCACTGGTCCTGGGTGAACTGGTACCCAAGCGTTTGGCCCAGAACAATCCTGAGCAGTTGGCCAAGGCCGTTGTCGGCACCATTACAACCTTGGGCAAGGCGATGTACCCTTTTGTCAGGCTTTTGACGCTGTCAACCAATCTGGTGCTGCGCTTGTTGCGGGTGGATCCGAACCGGGTGGACCGCAGCGTCACCGAGGAAGAAATCCGGATGATGGTCGATGTCGGCCGCGAGCTCGGCAGCATCCATGAAGAAGAAAAAGAGATGATCGAAAACATCTTCGAGTTCAACGACATGGCAGTCAAGGAAATCATGACCCACCGGACGGACATCGTGTCGGTTGATGTTGATGCCACGTACCAGGAGGTCATTGATATCGCTCTTCATGAGCACTACACCCGGATCCCGGTCTATGAAGACAGCATCGACAACATCATCGGTATCCTCCATATCAAGGATCTCTTGCGTTTTGCGACTGAACCACAGGATACATTCAGCCTGAGATCGATCATCCGGCCGCCCCACCTTGTCCCTGCATCCAAAAGTTCCGATGCTGTTTTCCGCGACATGCAGAAAGCCAAGGCCCAGATAGCCATTGTCATCGACGAATATGGTGGTACTGCCGGCTTGATCACGGTAGAAGATTTGCTGGAGGAAATCGTCGGCAACATCCAGGATGAGTATGACGAAGAAGAACCGGACATCGCCCGCATCAACGAAACCACTTACCACATCGAAGGCATGACCCCGCTGGACGAAGTCGGCGAAATGCTGGGCATCGATTTCCCGGATGACGATTTTGATACGCTGGCTGGCTTGGTTATCAGTCTTTTGGGCCGGATTCCTGACGAAAATGAACAGGCAACAGCCGAATTCGGCAATTTCCAGTTCAAGGTGCTGGAAATGGACGACAAGAGGATCGCCAAGATCGAGGTCGTTGTCATGCAGGAAACTGAATCGGAGGCTTCGGATGATGAATGAGGCTCCAAAATGGGACGCCATCCTCTTTGATGTGGATGGGACCCTGATCGATTCGATTCCATTCATTATCGAGTCGTTCCAGTACGCTTTCCGGCTTAACCTGGGACATCCGATGGATGAGGCTACCATCCTGGCTGGTATCGGCACCCCGCTCGAAATAGCCTTCAGTCATTGGCCACCTGAACAAGCCAAGGCTTTGATGGAGTCCTACCTCGAATACAATCATGCCAACCTGCACCATGGCATCGCCGTTTTCTGGCAAGTGCCGGCGATGCTGGAGCAATTGCAGCAGACAGGAATCCCGCTGGGAATCGTGACCAGCAAACGCCTGAGTGCCCTGGAGCCCACCTTGGAAGATTTCGATCTGGCCCGCTTTTTCGGTCTGGTCATCACCAAGGAAGACACGAAGCTGCACAAACCCAATCCGGAACCGTTGTTTGAGGCGATGAAGCGTTTGAACCTGACCCGGCCGGACCGGATTCTCTATGTGGGTGACAGCATCCATGACTTGGAATGCGCTATCCGGGCAGGGTGCCAGCCGGTCATGGTCGGATGGACCCGGATGCCCCGGCAAACGTTGCGCCAGGCGTATCCGGCGATCTGGATTGAACAGGCCAGCGAACTACTGAATCTCCTGGAGGATTGACATGGCTCGCTATGCCTACATGCTGCTGGACAAAACTGAAAAGGATGTCAGTCGCCAGGCCATGCAGCTGGATACCATCGGTGGTTTTGACAAGATTTTTGTCGACAGGATCAGTGCCCGTAGCCCCCAGCGTGAACAGCGCCAGAAAATGATCGATGGACTCACTGCAGGCGATGTTGTCTATGCTGCAGCGGTGGACCGGTTTTGTGACCAGACGCGCGATTTTTTCGAAGTCTATTTTGAATTCGAACAGAAAAGTGCTGAGCTGGTGCTCCTGGAAGAGAATTTTGACACCCGGAGCCCGGCTGGCCGGCAGAGCCTGAAAATGCTCAAGACGTTTGCCCGCCTGGATTATCTGTTCCAGTCCGAGCGGAAAAAGCAGGGGATCGAAGCGGCCCGTGGCCAGGGCAGGCGCATCGGTCGTCCCCCTGTTGCGATTCCGGCCCAATTCCGGGAGATCTGCCAGCAGTGGACGTCCGGCCAGATCAACGGCCGTGAAGCAGCCCGCAGGGCAGGCTTGCGCAGTACGTCCTTCTACAAGAAGGCGGCCGAGCTCGGCTTCAAAGCACCGCCAAGAACAGGCCCACAGACAGACCGCAAGACCGGTGAGGCCGCCAGTGAAATCTGACAAGCGAAATCTGACAATCTTGTGAATTTGATTGTCACCGGTTGACGGGATGATATAATGGTTGTCTGTGCAACCCCGAAACATCATGATTTTGAACAAGAATAAAGGATGGAAGCCCTCTATGAATGAACCCAAAACAGACAATCAGTGGCATTCCGAGCAAGCCAGAGCGGAACGCAAAGCCCGCCTGAACAGCTTGAAAGACAAGAACGGCGGCAAAAAGCCGCTCAAGACTGGCAACCCGCTTTTCAAGATCATCCTCGCAATCGTCCTGATTGGGGCGATTCTGGTGACGAGTGGCTGGTTTGCCCTTAACAGCGGACTGCCCCAGCAGACCTTGTCAGCCATGAGCGTCAACGGCAAAGCCGTCAAAGTCGCGGAGCTGAACTACTATTTCTACATGACCGCCAGCAATTACGGCATCGACATGACCGATCCGGCCACAGCCGATGTGACCTTGTCCATGCCCAGCACGGTGGAAGGGTTTGATACCTACAAGGACATGCTCGTCGATTCTGCTGCCCAGATGGTCCAGGAGAATGTGATGCTGGCCGATGAAGCTTCAAAGGCTGGCCTGGCCCTCGATGACAGCGACCAGCAGAAAATCACGGATTTCTACGAGACGCTGCAGCAGCAGGCGGATGCCTCCCAGATGACCATGACCAATTTCATGGCCCAGTATTTTGGTAAAGGCGCCACCACAGAGAGCCTCCGCCCCGCCTTTGAACGGCTGCTCCTGGCCCAGAAATATGCAGCCCAGAAACAGGAATCCTTTGAATTCAGCGATGCCGAACTGAAAGCCTACTACGATGAGCATCGCGATGAATATGATAAGGTCAGTTATCGGGCGTTCACCTTTGCGGCAGATGTGGCTGAAGATGCCAGCGATGCCGACAAGGAAAAAGCAGCAGCCGAGGCCAAAGCCAAGGCCGAAGCCATGGCTACTCTCGTGACAGATGAGGCCAGCTTCAAAGCCCAGGCCATTGCCAACGCCGCACAAGACCAGAAGGACTCCTACACCAATGACGACGCGTCACTCATGGCTGACACCCGCTATTACAGCATCAGTTCCCTCTCCCAGTCGGCCTGGCTGTTTGACGAGGCCAGGAAAGCGGGCGACATGACCGTGGTGGATGATTCCGACGCTGCCAGCAGCACCGTCTTGTATTTTATCAACCGTTCGATCGACGACCAGCCACGGGTCGATGTCCGTCATATCCTGATCATGGCTGACGAAACGACAGCCACAGAAGAAGAAATCGCCGCTGCCAAAGCCAAGGCTGATGATATCCTGGCCCAGTACCGGGCTGGCGAACAGACCGAGGATGCTTTCGCTGAACTGGCCAAGGTCAACTCCGAGGACGGCAATGCTGCCGACGGCGGCATTTACACCGATATTTATCCGGGACAGATGGTAGATACCTTTAATAACTGGATTTTCGACCCGGCCCGCAAAACCGGCGACACCGAAGTGGTCCAGACCAATTACGGTTTCCACGTCATGTATTTTGTCCGTCCGGCTGGGGTGGAATGGGAGATCAACGTCCGTTCCGTTCTCGCTGACGAGGCTTACCGGGCCTATCTGACTGAACTCAAGACAGCCTATCCTTATGAGCTGAACGATCTTGGACTGCGTTTTGTCCCCTGATTGTTTCTGGACCCGTTTTTGGGTAAAATCTTAAAATAACAACATGTCCCCCTTTTCCTGCCGGTCAGGAAAAGGGGGCTTTTTTTGGGCGACTAACCTTTCCAAGTGCCAGAGACCAGGAAAATTTGCCGGATGCGTGATGTTCTTACAGAAAATACCCGGGTAAGGGACAATAATAAATTGTCTTTAACACCCGCTGCTCGATGCATTGCCAATCGACTGCTGATTCGTTCTCATACAGGAGCACCACCCACATGAAAAAAATCTTCCTCTATCCCGCAAAGAACCTCGTTCTTGTCATTCCGATTGTCTTGCTGCTCGGCTTCTTGACGGGCCTTCTTGTCAATACAGCTTTCTTCAAGAATTGGATCCTGGTCATCACCTTCCTCATGATCTACCCGACCATGATTGGATTCAAAATCAAGGAAGCGGTTGACTTATCACACATGAAACCACTCCTGATTGCCCTGGCGGCCAACTTTGTGGCTATTCCAGCGGTTGCCTGGCTGATGGGCCGCTTGCTGTTGGGCAGCCAGCCGGATCTTTTTGTCGGTCTGATCATGATCTCGCTTTTCCCGACCAGCGGCATGACCATTTCCTGGACCATGCTGAGCAAGGGCAATGTCGCAGCGGCGATCAAGATCACCGCCATCAGCCTGTTGCTGGGATCTTTCCTGGCTCCATGGTATCTGTACCTGTTTGTTGGCAGCCTGATTGAGGTCAACATCCTCCAGACCTTCCTGACCATTGCCCTCGTAGTGGTTCTGCCGATGATCGCAGGCAGTGTGACTTTCATGCTGATCCGCCGCCGCACCTCGCAGGAGCAATTCAATCAATCGATCAAACCGTATTTCCCGGCTGCCAGTACTTGGTTTTTGCTGCTGCTGATCTTTGCCAGCATCAGCATGAAAGCCAAGAGCATTCTGTCAGATCCTGGCAAACTGCTGTACATGATCCTGGTCATTTCGGTCTTCTATGGATTCAACTTTGTCTTCAGCACCCTGGTGGCTCGCAGATTCCTGACCGTGAAGGATGGGTTCGCCTTTGTCTATGCAACGGTCCTGCGCAACCTGTCCATCGCCCTCGGAATCGCTGTTTCGGCTTTTGGCCCTGGCACGGCACTCATTGTGACCCTGGCCTTCATCATCCAGGTCCAAGGCGCCGCCTGGTATGGCAAGCTGGCGACTGCCAATGGCTGGCTGTCGTCGCGCAGTCCGGCCGCCCCCAAGGTCAATCCTGAAGTGATCAGGGAAGCCTGACCAAACCTGCTTGAGCGCTTGCCTGGCCGTGTTCACGTGGAGTGACTGATAACCAGGGAGGGGACTGTCCCGCACAGACCTCTTCCTGGTTTTGGCATTTGGTTTTGCCAGGATTCTGCCAGTCCCACCAAAAAAACAGCAACAAAAAAGTGTCAATTTTCGTTGACACTCCCATGACTCGGTGATAATATACTATAACGCGCCTAGAAGGTGGGGAAGTTTTCGCTGCTTTCAAACGGGCGCCAAACCGATTTGGTTTATGTCAATTATAGCATCCGCCGGGTAGTCGTCAATCTTTTTCGGAAGAATCCCTTTCGGGAGGACCGAGATGACCCGGCCAGCAGGCCCCACAAGGCCTAGAACGTGCGTGAGGTGATCATTGATGGTGCGTCCCGTCCAGCTGGGAAGAGCCGAGAGAATGTCCTACTCGAGGATCGATGAGGTCATCGACATCCCGAATCTCATCGAGATTCAGAAGAACAGTTACCAGTGGTTTCTGGATGAAGGCTTGATGGAGGTCCTGCGCGATGTATCGCCGATCACGGACTATTCCGGAGATATCGAGCTTTCTTTTATTGACAAGGAATTTGACACCCAGAGCCCCACGTATTCCATCGAGGAATGCAAGGAGCGCGATGCCAACTATGCCGCCCCGATGCGTGTGAAGGTGCGCCTCCACAACAAACGTGACGACATTCTCAAAGACCAGTACATTTACATCGGCGAATTCCCGATTATGACGGACAATGGTACCTTCATCATCAACGGGGCCGAGCGCGTCATCATCAGCCAGCTGGTCCGTTCCCCGGGCGCCTATTTCAGCAAGGCCACCGATAAGACCGACAAAGAACTGGTGTCCTCCCAGATCATCCCCAACCGTGGTGCCTGGCTGGAATACGAAACCGATGCCAATGATTTGCTCTGGGTCCGTGTCGACCGCACCAGGAAATTCCACCTGACCATATTCCTGCGCTCTCTGGGCTTTGGCACCAATGAGCAGATCATAGAGACCTTTGGTGAGGAAAACAGCCTGACCCAGACCATGCTCAAGGACGGCTGCCGTACCCGTGAGGAGGGTCTGCAGGAGCTCTATCGCAAGCTGCGTCCGGGTGAGCCGGTTTCCGTCGAAGGTGCAGAGACGTTGCTGCACAACATGTTCTTCGATCCGAAGCGTTATGATCTGGCGCGTGTCGGTATCTACAAGCTCAACAAGAAACTCAGCCTCGCCCGTCGTCTGGTCGGTCATAAGGCTGCCGAAAATGTCGTTGATGAAAATGGTGAATTGCTGGTTGCCGAGGGTGAAATCATCACTCTCGCCGTTGCAGAAGCCATTCAGACTGCCGGCATTAATTCCGTCTCGATTTTCCCGATGAATGTGGTCGGTGACTCCATCATCCAGAATGAGAACAAGCTGCGTGTCATCGGCAACAACCGGGTGGATGCCTTCGAATACCTGCGTGCCCGCTTGGGTGATGACAGGGTGGCAGACCTCGATGTGGCCGCCCTTGGTATCACCGAGAAGGTCCGCACGGGTGTCCTGCAGCGGATCATCCACGAAGTCCAGGCCAGTGGCAATCCTGACCAGATGCTGCGCCAGCTTCTGGCGACCAAGGTCTCCGACCTGATGCCCAAGCATTTGACGGTCGAAGATATCGTGGCCTCTGTCAGCTACCTGATCGGCCTCGAATATGGCGTTGGCAACAAGGACGACATCGACCACCTCGGCAACCGTCGTGTCCGGTCGGTTGGCGAACTGCTGCAGAACCAGATCCGAGTCGGTTTCTCCCGTATGGAGCGTGTCGTGCGTGAACGCATGGGCACCCTGACGGACATGGCAGCCGCTACCCCGCAGATGATCGTCAACACCCGACCGGTCAGTGCTGCAATCAAGGAATTCTTCGGATCTTCCCAGCTGTCCCAGTTCATGGACCAGCCCAATCCACTCGCCGAACTGACCCACAAACGCCGTCTCTCGGCCCTCGGCCCAGGTGGTCTGTCCCGTGAACGTGCCAACTTCGAAGTCCGCGACGTCCACACCTCGCATTATGGCCGCATGTGCCCGATCGAGACCCCTGAAGGTCCGAACATCGGTCTGATCAACTCGCTGGCCACCTATGCCCGTGTCAATCGCTATGGCTTCATCGAGACACCTTACCGCGTCTACGACAAGGAAAACGGCATCGTCACCCGTGAAGTCCGCTACATGACTGCCGACGAAGAAGACTTCTACAACATTGCCCAGGCCAATGAGCCGCTCGACGAGCAGGGCCGTTTCATCGACAAGCAGATCGTTTGCCGCTACCTCGACCAGTTCCTCGAAGTCGAACCGGCCAAGGTCGACCTGATGGACGTTTCACCGAAGCAGCTCGTCTCGGTTGCCACGGCACTGATCCCCTTCCTTGGCAACGACGACGCCAACCGTGCCCTGATGGGCTCGAACATGCAGCGCCAGGCCGTCCCGCTGATCAAGACCGAAGCCCCGATCATCGGCACCGGTATGGAGTATTATGCCGCCAAGGACTCAGGCGTCTGTGCGATCGCCAAGAACGACGGCGTTGTCGAGTTTGTCTCGGCCAGCAAGATCATCATCAAGACCGGTTCGATGAGCCGCGATACCTATAATCTGGTCAAATACCAGCGCTCCAACCAAGGCACCTGCATCAACCAGCGCCCCCTGGTCAAGCGTGGCGAAACCGTCAAGGCGGGCGACATCATTGCCGACGGCCCTTCGACGGACAATGGTGAGATTGCGCTTGGCCGCAATGTCCTGATCGGCTTCATGACCTGGGAAGGCTACAACTACGAAGACGCCGTCCTGATCAGCGAACGCCTCGTCCGTGAAGATGTCTACACCTCGATCCACATCGAGGAATACGAATGCGAAGCCCGCGACACCAAGCTCGGACCGGAAGAAATCACCCGTGAAATCCCCAACGTTGGTGACGATGCGCTCAAGGATCTCGACGAGTATGGCATCATCCGCATCGGTGCGGAAGTCCGTTCCGGCGATATCATTGTTGGCAAGGTCACCCCGAAAGGTGAAACCGAGCTGACTGCTGAAGAACGCCTCTACCGCGCCATCTTCGGTGAGAAGATCCGCGAGGTTCGCGACACATCGGTTCGCGTCCCGCACGGTGAGTCCGGTATTGTTGTCGACGTCAAGGTTTTCACCCGTGAGAACGATGACGATCTCAAGCACGGTGTCAACCGCCTGGTCCGGGTCTACATCGCCCAGAAGCGCAAGATCTCGGTTGGTGACAAGATGGCTGGCCGCCACGGCAACAAAGGTGTCATTTCCCGCATTCTGCCGGAAGAAGACATGCCCTTCCTGCCGGATGGCACCCCGCTCGACATCGTCTTGAACCCGCTGGGCGTTCCTTCCCGTATGAACATCGGCCAGCTGCTCGAAGTCCATCTCGGTCGAGCTGCCCGCCAGCTGGGCTGGAAAATCGCCACCCCAGTCTTTGACGGAGCCACCGAACAAGACGTCGTGGATGCCTTCCTCAAGGCCGGCATCGACGAGGACGGCAAAACCATCCTGTACGATGGCCGCACGGGTCAGCCCTTCGAAAACCGCATCACTGTCGGCGTCATGTACTACCTCAAGCTGCTTCACCTCGTCGACGACAAGATCCATGCCCGTTCGATCGGTCCTTACTCCCTGGTCACCCAGCAGCCCCTTGGCGGCAAGGCCCAGTTCGGTGGCCAGCGCTTCGGTGAGATGGAAGTCTGGGCGCTCGAGGCGTATGGTGCCAGCTACACCCTGCAGGAAATCCTGACCGTCAAGTCAGACGACATCACCGGCCGCACCAAAACCTACGAAGCCATCGTCAAGGGTGAAAGCGTTCCGGAAGCCGGCGTGCCAGAATCCTTCAAAGTCCTGGTCAAGGAACTCCAGAGCCTGGCGCTCGACGTCCGCATCTTCTCCGACACCAACGAACTCCTCGACATCAAGGAATCGGTCGACGAAGACGGCGATGTCCCGGAAATCGACCGCAGCAAACTCGATGAACTGATCGGCAACACCGATGCAGGAGAAGACTTCGCGTCGGCCGGCTTCACTGAAGGGGTCCTCGACGAAGAAGGTGGCATCACAGCCGATCTGGATATCACGGATGCTTTTGCCGAATTTGAAGATTTCACGGCCGAACCGGGCGTGGAAGCCACGGATGACATCGAATAAGCGGCTAAAGGAGACCCAACGCAATGTTTGAAATGAACAATTTCGAGGCGATCGGCATCAACCTGGCCTCGCCTGAGAAAATCCTCGAATGGTCCCGCGGTGAAGTCAAAAAGCCGGAGACCATCAATTACCGCACGCTCAAACCAGAGCGCGATGGCCTGTTCTGTGAAAAAATCTTTGGCCCGACCAAAGACTGGGAATGCCACTGCGGCAAATACAAGAAAATCCGCTACAAGGGGATCGTCTGCGATCGCTGCGGCGTCGAAGTCACCAAAGCCAAGGTCCGCCGTGAACGTCTCGGCCACATCAAACTGGCCGCCCCGGTCTCACACATCTGGTATTTCCGGGGTATCCCGAGCCGGATGGGCCTTTTGCTGGACATGACGCCCCGTAACTTGGAAAAAGTCCTCTATTTCGCGGCTTATGTTGTGATCGATCCCGGCCAGACGACTTTCTCTGTCCGCCAGGTCATCACCGACAAGGAATACCGCGACGCCATCGACGCTTACGGCAAGAATTCCTTCCGCGCCAAAATGGGTGCTGAAGCGATCAAGGAGCTTCTGGCATCGATCAACATCCCTGAGATGGCCACCGACCTGCGCGAAGAATTCCGCACTGCCAGTGGCCAGAAAAAGGTCCGCATCGTCAAACGCCTCGAAGTCGTCGAAGCCTTCAAGAAATCCGGCAACCGCCCGGAATGGATGATCCTCGATGTCCTGCCTGTGCTGCCTCCGGAATTGCGCCCGATGGTCCAGCTCGACGGCGGCCGCTTTGCGACCTCTGACCTCAATGACCTCTACCGCCGCGTCATCAACCGCAACAACCGCCTCAACAAGCTGCTCCAGCTCGGTGCACCGGAAATCATCGTCCGCAACGAGAAACGCATGCTCCAGGAAGCTGTTGACGCCCTGATCGATAACGGCCGCCGCGGCCGTCCGGTCACCGGTGCCGGCAACCGCGCCCTCAAATCCTTGTCTGACCTCCTGAAGGGCAAGCAAGGCCGTTTCCGCCAGAACCTCCTCGGTAAACGCGTCGACTACTCCGGCCGTTCGGTTATCGTCGTCGGCCCGGAACTCAAGCTGCACCAGTGCGGCCTGCCCAAGGAAATGGCGCTCGAGCTCTTCAAACCGTTTGTCATGAAGAAGATCGTCCAGGCCGGCCATGCCCATAACATCAAGACCGCCCGCCGCCTGGTCGACCGTGCCAATGACCTCGTCTGGGATACCCTGGAAGAAGTCATCAAGGACCATCCCGTCCTTCTGAACCGCGCCCCTACGCTGCACCGCCTCGGCATCCAGGCTTTCGAGCCGGTCCTCGTCGAAGGCCGCGCCATCAAGCTGCATCCGCTGGTCTGTACGGCTTACAACGCTGACTTTGACGGCGACCAGATGGCTGTCCACGTGCCGTTGTCTGCTGAAGCCCAGGCAGAAGCACGCTTCCTGATGCTTTCGGCCAACAACCTCCTGAAACCTCAGGACGGCAAGCCGGTCACGGTTCCGACCCAGGACATGGTCATGGGTTGCTATTACCTGACCATCGCCAAAGACGGCGCCAAGGGCGAGGGCAAGGTCTTCTCCTCCGTTGAAGAAGCCGTCATGGCCTACGACGAAGGCGAACTCGAGCTGCACGCCAAGATCAAGGTCCGCCGCGTCCTGGTGACAGACGGCGTCGAAAAATACGCTGTCATCGATTCCACCCTGGGCCGCATCATTTTCAACGACATCATTCCGCAGGATCTCGGTTACGTGGATCGCAGCCAGCCTGAAAACGAATTCAAGCTCGAATGTGATTTCCTGGCCGGCAAGAAGGAACTCGGTGTGATCATCGAGCGCTGTGTCCGCACCCATGGCATCACGGAAACGGCCATCATCCTCGACAAGATCAAAGCCCTGGGCTACCGTTATTCGACCCGTGGCGGCATTTCGATCGGCATTTTCGACATGATCGTGCCAGATGTCAAAAAGAGGCACATCGAAGAAGCCGAAGCCAAAGTCGAATTCATCAGAAAGCAGCACCAGCGCGGTCTGCTCAATGAAGATGGCCGCTACAAAGCTGTCGTCGAGATCTGGCGCAAGACAACCGACACCATCACGGATGCCTTGAAGGCCAGCTTGTCCCAGTTCAACCCGGTCTACATGATGTCCCAGTCCGGTGCCCGTGGTAACATCAACCAGATCAAGCAGCTCGCCGGCATGCGCGGCAACATGTCTGACACCTCAGGCAAGACAATCGAAATCCCGATCAAGTCCAACCTCCGTGAAGGCATGAACGTGCTCGAGTTCTTCATCTCTTCGCACGGCGCCCGTAAAGCCCTGTCCGATACCGCTCTGAAGACGGCTGACTCCGGTTACCTGACCCGCCGTCTTGTCGACGTTGCCCAGGATGTCATCATCCGCGAAGTCGACTGTGGCACCGAAGAATACGTTAACGTCCGCGCTGTCACCGTCGGTGGCGGCAGCAAGTCCAAGCGCGTTGTCAAATCCCTCGAAGACCGGATCGTCGGCCGCTACGCTGCCCTCGAAGTGGTCCATCCGGAAACCGGTGACGTGCTGGTCGAGAAGAACGGCCTGATCACCGAGAAAATTGCAGCAGAGATCGTCAAGAGCGGCCTGACCAAGATCCCGATCCGTTCGGTCCTGGCCTGCAATGCCCGCATCGGAGTCTGTGCCCATTGCTATGGCCTCAACCTGGCGACCGGGGAACCGGCTGTTGGCGGAGAAGCGGTCGGCATCATGGCGGCCCAGTCGATCGGTGAGCCCGGTACGCAGCTGACCATGCGGACCTTCCATACCGGTGGTATCGCTTCAGGTGATGACATCACCCAGGGTCTGCCGCGTGTCGAAGAACTCTTCGAAGCCAGAAAGCCGAAAGGCCAGTCGATCATCACGGATATTGCTGGTGTGGTCAAAGTCGAGGAGACAGCCAAACGCAAGCGCGACGTCACAGTCACAGCTGCAGATGGCGAAACCAAGGTCTACAGCATCCCGCTCAGCTCCCCGCTGATCGTCAACACGGGCGACACGCTCGAAGCAGGCGACCAGATCACCGATGGTTCGTTGAACCCGCACGACATCATGCGCATCAAAGGCGTCTCCGGCGTCCAGCGCTACATCATCCGCGAGGTTCTCAAGGTTTACAAGAACAACGGTGTTGAGATCAACGACAAGCACATCGAAATCATCACCCGCCAGATGATGCGCAAGATCCGCATTGACGATCCGGGTGAAACCGAATTGATGACCGGCAGCATGGTCGACATGTTCGAATTCATGCGCGAAAACGACCGCGTCATTGCCATCGGCCAGACGCCGGCCAGCGGCAAGCGAGTCCTCCTTGGTATCACCAAGGCTTCGCTGGCTACCGACTCGTTCCTGTCGGCAGCCTCCTTCCAGGAGACCACGCGTGTCCTCACCGATGCAGCCGTCAAAGGCAAGATCGACCCGCTTCTGGGCCTCAAGGAAAATGTCATCATCGGCAAACTGATCCCGGCAGGTACTGGCATGGCCCGTTACCGCAACATCACACCGGTGCCTGTCGTCGAAGCAAACATCAGCTTGTTGAACGGGAATGCCGAATAACCAAAGACCCGGCCCATTGGCGCTTGCCTCAAGCAGAAGCAGGCCAATAAGATTATGAAAAAATGCCGCCCCGATCCGGACCGGATCGAGGCGGCATTTGTGTCTGGCCTCAATCAGCCAGGGTCTGTGGCGGAGTGAAGCGCTGAGGACAATCAGCTGCCAGAGGTGTATCCTGGCCCGTTATCGCTGTCTGCCACTGCGGGGGGTTGTTCCATCCGGGGCGTATAGGGCTGAAGATCATCTTCCTTGATCAGGCGCAATTGGCGCAAAATCCCATATTTGACACCTGATTCAACCGGCAATTCGAAATCCGAATTCCCTGTCAGGTAATCGACAGACACACCCAGTCTCGATGCCAGAAAGACCAAGGTCGAAGGATTAGGCTCACGCGTACCATTTTCATAGCCGGCATACGTGCTGCGAGGCATCCCGAGCAGATCAGCCACAGTACCCTGATGCAGGTTGCGTCGCCGCCTCAACTGGACCAGGCGAATGGCAAAATTGCTTTTGGCAAAATCTGTCATCCCATTTCTCCTTTCTGACCTGAACAGGTCTGTCTGGTTTCTATCCATTCATTCAACGAAGGATGTCAGGCGAATATTTTCGATCCGGTCTGTCCAACTCAGGGCCGTCCTTGCCAGAGGATTGGCATTGGGATTGACCGTCAGCTGGTTCAAGCGTTGGCAAAAAAAGAGCACCCTGTCCTGACTGGCTCCAGGCAAAGCATTGGCTTGTCCGATTGAGCCTTTGCCGGATGTATCGGATAACAGGATCGTACCAGCTGGCAATTTTTCGTTGGCCAGTGCGGGAATCACCATCAAATCATAGCGCTTTTCCAGAGCCCGGCTGGCTAATTCAGGCCAGTCCAGCCCTTCAAAGGTGAAGTCAAGACCCAGGTCTGCCAGCGGAGCCAGGCTAGCCTTTGCATCGCTGAGATAACCCGCTTCGCTGGAGGTGTCGATTCCGCGATAATACGGGCAGGACAGAGACTCGCTGCCAAGGCTGGCCACAAGCTCTGATTGCTCCGCCTTTAGATCATGCCCCGCGAGAGCCTCCAGCAGGGCATCTGGAAGTCCCGGCTTGCTGAGGCGGCTGGAGGCAGTGTCTGTCTGGTTGACCAGGACATAGGCAGCAGTCTGCTGGAAAACCACCGTCTCATAGCCGGGCAGGCTATCCAGCCGTTCTCGGTTGCGCTCATTCCAGACACTCGAAGTGATGTCAATGGCTCCGGCCTGGAGCAGGTCGAACTGGTCAGTGGAATCAATCAGGCGAAATTCGATTGTGGTCACTTCGCCGGCAAACCCAGGGCGTAGTTCAAGTGTCGCATGGCCATCCGAGAGATCCCGCAGCTGGTACGGCCCGCTGCCATCTGGCAAAGGCGATGCCTGGCCCAGCTCAAAAACGCGGTCGAGATCGGCTGGATAACTGCTCGCGTGGAGGATCCCGACGGTGAACCAGGCCGGGTCCGGCTCTGTGACCCAGTCTGCCAGCTGGAACGTGACATGAAGTGGACCAGCTGCGGTCACGCCGCTGACTGCTGCCAGATGAGCTTTCAGAGGACCCTCATAAGAGGGTGACAGAATCAGCTGGTAGGTCCAGGCCACATCGGCAGCTGTCAGAACACTGCCATCCTTGAAAAAATGGTCATCCCGCAGGGTGAAGATCAATTGTCGTGAATCCGGATCATAGGACTGATCTGCCGCCAGTTCGAATACGCTCTGGCCATCGGGATCGATCATCAGGAGCGACTCGAAAATCAGCGCAGCGGCATCGCGCTCGTCCTGATGCCCCAGGTAAAGCGGATTGATCTGCACAATTGGATTGGAGCTGCCAACAACCAGATGAGACCCCCGTTCCAAGGCAGCAGCGGGAATGCCTGCTGTTGAACGATTGCTGGCGAGCTCTGATTCGGACAGTCCGGCAGACTCCGTCTGAACCGGACTCGTGGCAGACTTTGAGAGGGTTTTGACCTGCCATTGGCGAACGACCCAGGCCAGTGTCAGCAACAACACAAGACTAGCCACCAGGGCAATTCCCAGATAAAGATGCTGGGTGCGGGTCAGCGGCTCACGCGGCTGGACTGACCGTATGCCTGCAGAACCGGGACGCGCCTCAAAGGGGGGACGATCAGATTTCAACCCGTCTTCCTCCTCGGTTTCTTAAATGGAATCAATTTTCCCATTATAGCACAGACCTGCCCAGGATTCGGGCAGGCCAGGACTTGAAAAACAGGCAAGTCGGATTATAATATAGTCAAAGATAGTCAAAGACAGTGTCCTGGCCGCAACTTTTCAGATTTGGAGGTGGTTTGTGGTGGCTAAAATCAGTGATCTGGTCGAAACGTTGATCAAGCAGCTGATCGAGCAAAACAATGGTGTGATCGAGATCACCCGCAGTGAACTGGCAGACCGGGTGAACTGCGTGCCATCCCAGATCAACTATGTCTTGTCTACCCGTTTTACCAATGGGCAAGGGTATCTGGTGGAGAGCCGGCGCGGTGGCGGAGGCTGGATCCGGATCAGACGGGTGACGCTTGATACACCGACACGCTACCTCATGCACACGATCAATTCCCTGGGTGACCAGATCTCCGAGCACCAGGCTGATGTCCTGATTCGCAATTTCCAGGATTATAATATTATCGTACCCATTGTGGCCCGCGTCTTGCGGGCTGCAACATCCGACCAGGCTTTGCGCATTGTCCAGCCTGAACAGCGCGATCTAGTCCGGATGGCACTGTTCAAAAATGCCCTGGCCAGCCTGGTTGTCCCGCCGGCCTGAGGGGAGCAGGGAGGAAAGCAAATGTTGTGTGAACGTTGCCACAAGCGCGAAGCGACCATCCACGTGTCGCAGACTGTCAATGGCCAGACCGTTGAACATCACCTGTGCGAGGTCTGTGCCAGGGAGCTGGGACTGGAAACCAACATCGAGTCCATGTTTGACAATTTCTTCAACCAGTCCGTTTTCGGATCATCGGTTTTCAATCCGACCGGCGGTATTCCTGTTTTTGGCAAACCGGCCCAGCACAACCTGGTCTGCCCGAATTGCGGCCTGTCTTTTGACGAATTCCGGAGTTCCGGTTTGTTTGGATGTGCCAAATGTTATGAGGCCTTTGCAGACCGCCTGGATCCCGTGTTCCGCCGTGTCCAGGGTGGCACCCGCCACGTCGGGCATAAGCTTCTGGAAAATCCGCAGATCCAGGAGAAGAAACTCCTGGCCAGCCGGGTCACAGAGTTGCGCAAGGAGCTTTCGCAGGCTGTCAAGGAAGAGAACTATGAAAAAGCTGCCCGGCTGAGGGACGAAATCCACACTCTGGAGTCCCGCGAATCTGAACAGGAAGGGGGCGGCAAAGAATGAGCTGGTACATCGACAAAGGCCCGGAAAGTGACGTCATCATTTCCAGCCGGATTCGTCTGGCCAGGAATCTGGTCCAATACCCCTTCCCGCACCGGATGGCCGCCGACCAGGCTGCAAAGGCTGCCGATGAGGTGATCGCTGCCTTCCTCGGCGATGACCCCGAACGTCATCACGCGTTCCTGGCCATTGACCTGGATACCCTGGGCGAAATCGACCGGCTGGCGCTGGTGGAGAAGCATCTGGTCAGCGAAGACCTGGCCCGTCCTGGCAAGAATCACCGCGTGATCATCAGCCGGGATGAGTCGTTGTCAATCATGATCAATGAAGAAGACCACATCCGGATCCAGGCCATGCAAGCCGGACTCGACCTGAATGGCTGCTACACCCTGGCTTCGGATGCCTCGCGCCTGTTTGAGGAAAAACTCGGGGTGGCCTACAGTGACACTTACGGTTTTCTCACCGCTTGTCCGACGAACACCGGTACAGGGATGAGAGCTTCGGCCATGGCCCATTTGCCCGGTCTGGTGATGACGGGCAAGATCCGGACCATCGTGGACAGCTTGGGCAAGATGAGCTTTGCCGTGCGTGGCTACTACGGCGAGGGGAGCAAGAGCCAGGGCAACATTTTCCAGATTTCCAACCAGCTGACCCTGGGCCTGTCTGAAGAAGACCTGATCACCGACCTCAAGCGCATCCTGGACCAGCTGATCGAGCAAGAAAGGAAAGCCAGGCAGGCTTTGATCCAGACCCGCCGCCTGTTTGTCGAAGACAAGATCATGCGCTCCTTCGGGCTGCTGCAGCAGGCTCGGCTGGTATCCGCCGAAGAGGCTCTGGGCTTGATATCCGACTTGCGGCTTGGCCTGTCCCTGGGCCTGGTCCAGGGATATGCCGAATCCGACATCAATCGCCTGGTGGCCTCGCTGGGACCAGCCAGTATCCAGAAAAGCCACGGTCAGCCAATGAATCCAGAAGAAAGAGACGCCGCACGGGCTGAGTCCATTCGCAGCCTGTTCAGAAAATAATGGAGGTAAGAAGACATGATGATGCGATTTTCCGAACGGATGGGAGCCGTGCTGGGCACCGCTTACCAATTATCCCAGGCATACAAGCTGAGCTATATCGGCACCGAACATTTGCTGGCTGGCCTGATGGCAGAGGGTAGTGGGGCTTGCTATGAAGCCCTGGTCACCGGCGGCCTGAACGCGGACATCATCCGGGAAGCCCTGATCCAGCTCACCGGCCGTGAGCCTGAGGAAGTTGAACTCAAGGGCGAAATCGATGGCGACAAGATCATGAACATGTTCACGCCCCGCACCCGCCGTGTGGTCGATCTGGCCGCGCTGGCCGCCCGCAACCACCCGGGTGCCTCTTCCAACGTGATTGAGCCGGAACACCTGCTGCTTGGGATTCTAAACGAAGGCGAAAGCGTTGCCATGCGCGTCCTCAAAGCTGCCAATGTCGACATCAAAGCCTTGGCCCGCCAAGTGACCGAAGCCCTGGCCGAAATGGCTTCCGGCAGCATTCCTGATGCTGATGAACCGGGTCAACAACCGCAAGGCGGCCAAGCTACGCCGGGTGATGGTGATCTGGATGAAATCAACGCCGCTTTGCGCGGTGATGGTGACAAAGGTGGCAAAGGCAAGAAAAAATCAAACACGCCGACCCTCGACAAATTCAGCCGTGACCTGACCCAGATGGCCCGGGACGGCAAGTTTGACCCGATCATCGGTCGCCAGGAGGAGATGGATCGCGTCATGCAGATCCTGTGCCGGCGGACCAAGAACAACCCATGCCTGATCGGTGAACCGGGCGTCGGCAAATCTGCCATCGCCGAGGGCCTGGCCCAGCATGTCATTGCCGGGGCCATCCCCGAGCCGCTGCGAGGCAAGCGCATCGTTTCGCTCGACATGGCTGGCATGCTGGCCGGCAGCAAATATCGCGGCGAGTTCGAAGAACGCTTGAAAAAGGGCCTGGACGAAGCCATCAACAGCGAAAATGTCATCCTTTTCATCGATGAGCTGCACACCATCATCGGAGCTGGCAGTGCCGAAGGGGCGATGGATGCGGCCAACATTTTGAAGCCCATGCTCTCCCGCGGTGAACTCCAGATCATCGGTGCCACGACGATTGATGAGTACAGGAAGCATATCGAAAAGGACAAGGCGCTGGAACGGCGCTTCCAGCCGGTCACGGTCGGTGAGCCGACGCCTGAGGAGACCATCCTGATCCTCAAGGGCCTGCGTGAAAAGTACGAAGCGCACCACAACGTCCGGATCACCGACGAAGCGCTTGAGACAGCCGTTACCCTCTCGACCCGCTACATCCAGGACCGTTTCCTGCCGGACAAGGCCATTGACCTGATCGATGAAGCTGCATCCAAACTGCGCCTGTCCAGAAACAGCCAGCCGGAGAGCATGGCTGAGCTGGAAAAGAAACTGGCCGAGCTGGCTGAGCGCAAGAAAGAAGCTGCAGACCGCGAAGCGTTTGAGGAAGCAGCAACGTTGCGCAAGGAAGAGCTGGCGCTGCAAGCCGAAATTGAACAGAAAAAAGCCCGCTTTGAGCAGGAAGAGCGCGAGATCCACCGCGTCTTGCATGCAGACATGATCGCCGACGTTGTGGCTGCCTGGACCAAGATTCCGGTCAGAAAACTGACGGAAGACGATAATGAGAAACTGAAAAACCTCGAGGGAGAAATCAGCAAGCGGGTCATCGGGCAGGAAGCCGCTGTTCATTCCGTGGCCAAGGCGATCCGCCGCGGCCGTCTCGGCCTCAAGGACCCCAAGCGTCCGACCGGCTCCTTCATTTTCCTCGGTACCACCGGTGTCGGTAAAACCGAACTGGCCAGGGCTTTGGCCGAGGTCATGTTTGGCGATGAAAATGCCATGATCCGGATCGACATGTCCGAATACATGGAGAAATTCGACGTCTCCAAGCTGATCGGTTCCCCGCCTGGCTATGTTGGCTATGAAGAAGGCGGCCAGCTGACTGAAAAAGTCCGCCGCCGTCCCTATTCAGTGGTCTTGTTCGACGAAATCGAAAAAGCTCACCCTGACGTGTTCAATGCCCTGCTCCAGATCCTGGAGGACGGCCGCCTGACCGATGGCCAGGGCCGCACCATCAATTTCCGCAATACGATCATCATCATGACCTCCAACATCGGAGCTCGCCTGCTGACGACCTCTGCTGGCCGCAGGATCGGGTTTGATGTCGCTGGCAGCAAAGCAGATGATGACAAGGAAAATGGGCATCTCTATGGCGGCAAAACCTACAGTGAAGCTCGCCAGCTGGTCATGGACGAACTCAAGAAAACCTTCAACCCGGAATTTGTCAATCGCGTCGACGAGATCATTTTCTTCCACATGCTCGGCCGAGACGACATGCTCAAGATTGTCGAAATCATGCTCTCTGGTCTGCACAAGCGAATTGCCGAGGTTGGTCTCGAAATTACGGTCACCGATGCAGCCAAAAAACTGCTTGCCGAAAAAGGCTATGACCCGATGTATGGTGCCCGTCCCTTGCGTCGCCTGATCCAGTCAATGGTCGAAGACCAGTTCTCCGAAGCCATGCTGGACGGTGTTGTCCATGCCGGAGGCAAGGCGATCGTCGATGCCGAGGAAGACAAGATCGTCATCCGGGGCGACGGCTCTGTGCCACAGCCGCCCGCTTCGCCAGAAACCAATGAACCAGCAGCACCGTCTGGCCCCACACCGGAAGCAGCGGTGGGCGGTGAATCCTGATGAGTCTCGAAACATCGTTTCACCAGGTCCTGGCCCAATGCCCGGTCTGCCTCAATGAAGAAACCCTGACAATCTGGGACGTGATCGATGCCAGCACCGATCCGGACCTGAGGGAGAAGCTCCTGCGCAAGACGCTGCAGTCGCTGGACTGCCGCAACTGCGGCAACGCGACTTTGATCGCGTCTCCCTTGACCTACCTGGATCCTGATCACGGGTTGCAAATCGAATGCCGGCCCGACCTCAGCCCGGCTGACCTGGAAAACCGCCTCAGCCAGCTCCGGCAAAGCCCGGAGCTGGCCGGGGAGCTCAGCGGAGATTCCTGCCTGCGCCTGGTTTGCTCGATGAACGACCTGATTGAAAAGATCCACGTCCGGGAACAACAGCTCGATGACCAGGTGCTGGAAATCGTCAAGTTGGCCGTCTTGCGGCATGGATCCACCGAGTCTCCGATCGAGGAGTTGCGCTTCGTCGGGGCTGCTGGCGATGAACTCAGTTTTGTCATCAGAAATGGCGAAGGCTGGTTCCAGTACGCCCTGCCCGGCCAAGCCTATGACAATGCTGCCCAGCTGCTCGACCGGCTGACCGATACCGGTCTGCTGACTGAGCTCGAAGATGACACAACATTCATGCTGATTGATCAGACATTTGCGGCCCGCTGCCTGGATGCCTTCACAGCGGCAGAGACTGCTCCAGAAGAAGCGTGAGCACCGGCAGGGCCAGGTTGATGACCAGACTCATGAGGGATGTGAAGACAACGATGACAAAGGTGACCAGGACAAAGCAGCGGTTCTCATCAAACCCGGTCAGCTGGCGGATCGCCAGATAGAGCACCAGCAGGGCTATAGCCAGGCCTGCTGCCAGGGTCAGGAGGCTGGCCACAGGGACCAAGGTCAGGGACATCAGAGCTAAAAGCTGGAACAAAGCCAGATAGAAGATCACCGGGACAAAACTTGCCGCCACTCGAGTCAGGGCGTAGGGGGTTTTGAAGACGTATTGCAGCGTCAGGTGGGTGACCAGGATCAAGAGCCAATCAAAGACAAGTGCCACGCCTGCACCCTGGATGAACAGGAACAGCCCAGCGAGGAATGGATTGGCAGTAAGCTGGACTTGAGTCAATTGCAGGAGCAGGTCGAGGGTCCCAAGCTGGTCGACTCTGACCATGGCAAAGCCACCCAGTGCCGCATGGATCAACGAAACCACCAGAAGACGGTGTGGATTCAGGTACTGGACTGCTTGGCGGATGGAGTCGACTGGGCGGGTCAGATAACGGAGATACTGGCCAAAACCAGCCAGGATCGCGGCTGTGTCCAGCGTCTTTTTGGGGCCAAAGCTGCCAGAACGATGCTTTTTTTGTCCGAAAGGCTGGCTATTTGTGGTGGCTGACTGAAAGCGAGACCAGAAACCGGGCCCTTTGGCTTTCGTGCTGCCAGTCCGAGACCCAGTTGCGTGTGGGCCCGTGGTGGTTTTCGTCTGTGAACTCGAGCTCTGGCTGGTTTTGGCCTGGGTAGGTCCAGCCGAGCTGTGTGTTTGCCTGACCTGCTCCTGATGGGATCCGCCTGCGGCGTGAGACCTGCAGTTGCACTTTTCACCTGATGCCAATTCACGACCACAGTAAAAACAATAGCGAGCCATCCAGCGGGCAGCCTCCTGAAGCATTTTGGTTCAGATTACAGCAAATATGTTATCATAATGTGACCAAAGCAAGAACAATATGCCCTTCAGATGGTGCCTAGACGTTCTTTGCGCCAGCCAAGGAGCAGCCATGACCATACCGGAAAAACTGACCGCCGACTTTAACCTCAAACCCAGCCAGGTGGACGGAATCATCGCCCTGATCGATGATGGCGCAACGATCCCTTTCATTGCCCGCTATCGCAAAGAAGTCACTGGCAATCTCGACGACCAGGTCTTGCGGGCCTTTGCTGAGCAGCTGGAGTCCTTGCGCAGCCTCGAGACGCGCCGGTCGGATATCCTCCGCCTGCTCGGTGAGCAGGGGGTCAGCGATCCACAGGTGCTGGCCCAGGTGGCTGCAGCGGACTCGCTGACTCGTCTGGAGGACCTCTACCGGCCTTACCGGCCCAAGCGCAAAACCCGTGCTTCCGTCGCCCGGGCTCTCGGGCTGGGGGATCTGGCGACCCTGATCTGGAACCAGAAGACACCACGGGCAACTCTGGAAAAAGTGGCCGCGGCCAAGGCGGCAGAAGTCCCGGAGCTGCCCACTGCTGAAGCTGCCCTCGCGGGCGCCATGGACATCGTCGCCGAACAGCTAGCCGACGATGCCGCCATCCGAGCCGCCTTGCGAGCATTGTTCGGGCGTGAAGGCGTCCTGGTCAGCAAAGCTAAAAAGAAGGAAGACAGTGTCTATCGCCAGTATTATGATTTTTCCGAACCGGTCAAGCGCATCGCAGGCCACCGTGTCCTGGCCGTTGATCGGGGTGAACGGGAGGAGTTCCTCGCGGTCTCCCTGGAGGTTCCGGAAGGCTCTGCCCAAGACATCCTGGAAGCAAGGGCCTTGCGGCCGCAGAGCGCATGCCCCGAGCTGATCCGGACCATCGCGGCCGATGCCTGGAAACGCCTCATAGCGCCTTCCCTCGAAAATGAAATCCGTGGTGAACTGACCACCCGGGCCCAGGAAAAAGCGATCACGGTCTTCGCCGAAAACCTCCGGAGCCTGCTGATGGTTCCGCCAATCCGCGGCAAGACGGTGCTCGGACTCGATCCGGGCTTTCGCAATGGCTGCAAATTGGCGGTCGTCGATCCGACCGGGCTTGTGTTGACAACAGGCGTCATTTATCCGACACCACCACTCAATCGTCAGGACGAGGCCGCGGCGACGATCCGGAAACTGACAGGACTGTACGCCATCGACCTGATTGCCATTGGCAATGGCACCGCCTCGCGCGAGACGGAACAGTTTGTCCGGGCCCTGGTCAAAACGGACAATTTGCCCGTCCGCTGCCTGGTGGTCAGTGAAGCAGGCGCGTCCGTCTATTCCGCCTCACCCAAGGCTGCTGCCGAGTTCCCGGATCTTGACGTCAATGTCCGCAGCGCCGTGTCGATTGCCCGGCGGGTCCAGGACCCCCTGGCGGAGCTGGTCAAGATCGAACCTCAGGCCATCGGTGTGGGCCAGTACCAGCATGACATGAACCAGAAACGCCTGGCAACGGCACTCGGCGGAGTGGTCGAGGCTTGTGTCAATGAGGTCGGTGTCGATCTCAACACCGCCTCGCCGGCCTTGCTATCCTATGTCGCAGGCATCACCGCTTCGCTGGCACAGGCGATCGTTGACTGGCGCGAGAAACACGGAGCGTTTCACTCCCGCCGGCAACTGCTGGAAGTCCCCCGCCTGGGTCCGCGCGCCTTTGAACAGGCCGCAGGATTCCTGCGCATTCCGGGCGCTGCAGAACCCCTCGACAACACATCTGTCCACCCCGAGAGCTATGCCAAGGTCAAGGCCCTCGCCAATTTGCTCAAGGTGCCCGTTTCACCCGAGCTGGCAGAACGAGCCCGCAGCCTCGACCTGGACCAGCTGTCCGGTCAGCTCAGCCTGGGCCCCTACACACTGGTGGATATCCTGGATGCACTGGCCCGCCCGGGCCGGGATCCGCGCGATGATCTGCCCCAGGTTGAGCTGGACCAGGAGATCCTCGACATCAAGGATCTCAAGCCCGGCATGGTGATTCGCGGCGTGGTGCGCAATGTCGCCGACTTCGGCGCCTTTGTCGACCTCGGCCTGCACCAGGACGGACTGGTCCATGTTTCCGAGCTGTCGGACCGCTTTGTCAAGGACCCCCTGACTGTCGTCCGGATCGGCCAGGCTGTCACGGTGCGTGTCCTGTCGGTCGACCTCCCGCGCAAACGGATTGCCCTCAGCATGAAGGGGCTGGCCTGATTGGCAAAATCGTCGGAAATCCGGCCATTTTTCCCTGAATCCAGGACTTGCCGCCGAACACCTGAACCCTTTATTGTTTAAAGGATAGCCCGTACAGTCGGGCCTGAGGTGAAACAGATTCCAGGAGGTTTTTGATCGATGAGTGGTTATATCTGGAACAAGGAAATGGAAACCCTGTCCTACGAAAACCTGCGCGAGCTTCAGGGGCAGCGTCTGGCTGACTGTGTCCGGCGCATTTACGGGACGGTCCCTTTTTATACGGAAAAGATGCAGGCCAGCGGCCTGACCCCAGATGACATCACCTCGCTCGATGATTTGAGAAAATTGCCTCTGACCGATAAACAGGATCTGCGCGACAACTATCCCTTCGGCACGTTTGCCGTTCCGCTGTCCAAGATCGTCCGTGTCCATGCATCGTCCGGGACCACCGGCAAGCAAAAAGTCGTGGGCTATACCAGAGAAGACATCGACCTCTGGTCAGAGTGCATCGCCCGTTCCCTGGCCATGACCGGGATGACCGAAGAGGATTCCCTGCACGTGGCCTATGGCTATGGCTTGTTCACCGGCGGCCTGGGCTTGCATTATGGTGCCGAGCGGATGGGTGTGATGGTGATCCCGGTTTCATCCGGCAACACGAAACGCCAGCTCGATATCCTGCTCGACTTCCAGCCTTCAGCGCTGGCTTGCACACCCAGTTATGCCCTTCACTTGGCGGATGAAATGGATGCCCATGGCATCAGCAAACACCAGCTTAACCTCAAAGTGGGCATTTTCGGAGCTGAGCCATGGACGCTGGAGATGAAACGCCAGATCGAAGACAGGCTCGGCCTCAAAGCGTTTGACATCTACGGCTTGTCCGAGACGCTGGGTCCGGGTGTGGCCATGAGCTGTGAGCACAGCGACCTGCTCCATATCCAGTCGGACCATTTCATCGCCGAGGTCATCGATCCAGACACCCACGAGGTGCTCGGTGAGGGTGAACTGGGTGAACTGGTCTTTTCCAGTGTCACCAAAACCGGAACACCGCTCCTGCGCTACAACACGCACGATCTGACCCGCCTCTATTACGAGCCTTGTGCCTGTGGCCGGACAACCGTGCGCATGGAAAAGGTCACCGGGCGGGCCGACGACATGCTGATCATCCGCGGGGTCAATGTCTTCCCGAGCCAGATCGAGTCGATCTTGCTGACGTATGGCGAACTCGAGCCGCATTACATGATCCACGTTGACCGGATCAATAACATGGACCGCATGGAGGTCCAGATCGAAATGACCAAAGCTTTCTTCTCCGACTCGGTGCGCGAGATCGAAACAATTGAACGCCGCCTGACCGCAGACATCCAATCCACCTTGGGCATTGCTGCCAAAATCACCCTCGTCGAACCTCGTTCCCTGCCGCGGAGCGAAGGCAAAGCCAAACGGGTGATCGACAACCGCACATTCTGACCGATGACTGGAGTTGAACATGCAGACCACTGACTTGCCCGCTGAAAACCCTGGCTTGGCCCCGATGCCAATCGGTGTCGTTGGCCTGGGACTGATCGGCGGCTCGCTGGCCAAGGCTCTCGCTGGCCGGGCCAAGGTCCTGGTTGTCGGAATCGACCCTGATCCGGCTGTGGTTGAACACGCTCTGTCGGACCAAGTCCTGGCCCGGGGGGGCGTGATGCCGCTGCAGGCTGAAGGCCAAAGAACCGGTCAGCCCCAGTCTGGCCGTTCGATCATCACCGCTTTCAACACCAGAACGGGAACACAGGAGGCAGCTTCTGGCGTCGATTCACAAGCTCTCGCCCAGTCTGACTCCGTCTTTTCGTTGTTGTCTGACTGCCGGGTCGTCTTCCTGTGCACCCCGCCCGCCACGATTCCCGATCTGGTCAGGCAGATTCGCCCCTTCACAAAGGCCATCCTGACCGATGTCGCCAGTGTCAAGAAGCCGGTCCTGGACCAGATTCCCGATGACCGTTTTATCGGCGGCCATCCCATGGCGGGCTCGGAAAAGCACGGCTACGCCAATGCCCGGGAGAACCTGTTTGAAAATGCGGCCTATGTCCTGTGCCTGCCAGAACACTCCGCCATCACCGTCCTGGAGTACCGCGAGCTAGAGCAGCTGGTCCGTTCGATCGGAGCTTCGCCGCTCAGCCTCGATCCCCAGACGCACGACAAAGCTGTCGCAGCAGTCAGCCATTTGCCTCATGTCGCAGCAGCTGCCTTGTCCTTGCTGGCTGCCCGCCAGGGGGACAACAACCTGACCCGCCTGGCCGCCGGAGGGTTTCGCGACATCACCCGCATCGCTTCTTCGGATGCCGGTCTCTGGTCCCAGATCAGTCTCGAGTCGAGCGACCAGCTATTGCCCCTGATCGACCAGTACATCACCATCCTGCAGGAATTCCGGGACGAGTTGTCCGACGGAGATCTCGACCACCTGCGCCAGTATTTTTTCCAGGCTTCCCAGTACCGCGGATCTTTGCCGGTCGATGGCCGGGGTGCTTTGCTGACCCAGAGCATCCTGAATGTCTACATCCCGGACGAGCCAGGCGTCATCGGAGAGGTGACGACGCTGCTGGGCAACCATGCCATCAACATCACCAACCTCCGCATCCGCGAATTCCGCACCTACGAAGGCGGCAGCCTGCAATTGCTGTTGCCAGACTCGGCTCAGGCAGCCCGTGCAGCGTGGCTCCTCAAGGAGGCCGGTTATGAATGCGACTAAAACGGGCGTGGGCGCGCGGCTCCTCGGAGGCCGGTTATGAATGCGACTAAAACGGGCGTGGGCACGCGGCTCCTCGGAGGCCGGTTATGAATGCGACTAAAACGGGCGTGGGCACGCGCCCGTCTCGTTATGGCCTGCTGGGTTATCCGTTGGGACATAGCCTGTCGCCCCAGATCCACCAACGCCTGATGGCACTGGCTGGCCTGGCGGGCACGTATGAGCTCCTGGCCATACCTCCGGAGGAGATTGCAGGACGCATGTCCGGGTTTCTGGAAGCGTTTGACGGCCTGAATGTCACCATCCCACACAAGCAGGTCGTCAAGGCCAGCCTGGACCAGGTCGACCCTCTGGCTGAAATGATCGGGGCGGTGAACACCATCACCTGCCCGTCAGAAGGCCCGGTATCCGGCTACAACACCGACCTGGAGGGTTTCCTCAGTGACGCTCCGGAACTTTCTGGCCGCCGGGTCCTGATCCTGGGTGCCGGAGGCGTCTGCCGGACGCTGGCTTTTGCTGCAGGGCTCAAGGGCGCCATCCAGATCCGTTTCCTGGTTCGCCACCCCGAAAAAGCCTTGCCACTGGCAAAGGCAATTGCCGCAGCGTATCCGGCTTGTGCCGTCGATGTCACATCCGAGGCCAGCAGCTGCTATACTGAAGACCAGACCACCCCCTGGCAGAAACGCTGGGTCGTTTTGAACGGCACACCAGCTGGCATGTGGCCTCATACCGGTAACGTTCCGATTCCCGATGAACTGTTCGACCATGTCCAAGCGGTCTACGACACGATTTACAATCCTTTTGCCACACGGCTGGTGCTCAGGGCCCAAAGCCGCGGTATCCCGGCCAGGGGCGGTCTCGGCATGCTGGTCAACCAGGCACTCCTGGCCCAGCAGATCTGGAATCCGGCAGCCATTTTCCCGGCCGACACCAAGGAGCAAGTCTTAAAGGGCCTGGCGGGGGAGATCTATCGCCAGTCACCCGTGACGTTGGTCTTGATGGGCTTCATGGGCAGCGGCAAGAGCCGGGTCGGCCGCGAACTTGCGTTTCGGACCAGCTGGCCTCTGGTTGACCTCGACCACTGGATCGAGGAAAAGGCAGGCCGTACCATCCCGGAAATTTTTAACACCGGGGGTGAAGCAGCGTTCCGGAAACTGGAAGAGCAAGCCCTCGACGAGGTTCTTTCGAACCATCGCTGCCAGATCCTGGCCACCGGAGGCGGGGCCCTTATGAGTGCTGCAGCCCAGGCCATCCTGTACAGCCATCCGGCCCTGGTCATCTATCTGTCTGCCAGCCTGGAGACGATCGAAGCGCGCGTGGGTGACGGAACCGGACGCCCGATGATTGCCGGTCAGGACCGTGCCCGCCTGGCCTTGCTTTATGACAAACGCCGACCTATTTACAGCAGGCTGGCCGACCTGGTGGTCAACGCCGACCTGCCTTTGGAAGAAAAGCTCGACACAATCATGACCACATTAGGACTTGGAGGAGTAAACGAATGATTTTGATTTTGAAACAGGGGACCACCCGCGACAAAGTAGACGAGCTGTGCAACTGGCTGCAAACGACTTATGGTGTGCAGACCAGCCCGATTTTCGGTCAGGGGACAACCATCGTTGGCCTGGTGGGTGACACATCCAGCATCGAACTCGATGCTTTGGAGCAGAACGATGATGTCGAGCGGGTGATGAAAGTCCAGGAACCTTACAAAAGGGCCAACCGCAAATTTCACCCGGACAATTCGATCATCGACATCAATGGTGTCAAGGTCGGTGAAAACCGCATCGTCGTCGCAGCCGGACCCTGCTCGGTCGAATCGGAAGACCAGATCCGCCTGGTCGCCGAACAAGTCCAGGCTGCCGGTGCGTTGCTGCTGCGTGGCGGAGCTTTCAAGCCGCGCACCTCGCCGTATGCCTTCCAGGGACTCAAAGCTGAAGGCCTGATGTATATGAAACGGGCCCGCCAGGCCACGGGTCTTCCGGTTGTGTCCGAGATCACCAACCCATCGCAGCTCGAACTGTTCATGGAATTTGTCGACATGATCCAGGTAGGCACGCGCAACATGCAGAATTTTGAACTGCTCAAGGAACTTGGCCGGGTCAAAAAACCGATCCTGCTCAAGCGTGGCTTTGCCAACACCGTCGATGAATTGCTGATGTCGGCCGAATACATCATGAGTGGCGGCAACCAGAATGTCATCCTCTGCGAACGGGGCATCCGCACGTTTGAAACCAGCACCCGCAACACACTCGACATCAGTGCCATCCCGGTCTTGAAGAGCAAGACCCACCTGCCGGTCTTTGTTGACCCAAGCCATGCCGGCGGCATCGCCTGGCTGGTCGAACCCCTGGCCAAGGCCGCGATTGTGGCCGGTGCCGATGGCCTGATCATCGAAGTCCACAACGATCCCAAGCATGCCCTGTCCGATGGCCCGCAGTCCCTCACGCCAGAAGCGTTTTCCGACCTGATGGGTCGCCTGCGCCCCGTGGCTGAGGCCGTCGGCCGGACCATCTGACACCAACAAACAGGAGGTACCCCTTATGCCTGAACTGATTGCCAGCACATCCAGCGGTGATTACCCGATCCTGATCAAAAACGGTGCGCTCAACAGCATCGGCAGCCTGGCCAGCGAAGCGGTCGTCGGCCGCAAAGCATTCATTGTCAGCGATGACACGGTTTACCCGCTCTACTATGAACCGGTAGCCCGGTCGCTCCAGAGTGCGGGCTTCACGGTTTCGGGCTATGCCTTTGCCGCTGGTGAAGGCTCGAAAACCGCCGCGACGCTGCTGGACCTTTACAGCCAGTTCCATGCGGCCGGACTGTCTCGCTCCGACCTGATCATCGCCCTGGGCGGCGGTGTTGTCGGGGATGTCACCGGCTTTGCAGCAGCCACCTACCTGCGCGGGGTACCGCTGTTCCAAGTCCCAACCACGTTGCTGGCCCAGGTGGATTCCTCGATTGGTGGCAAGACCGCGATCGACTTGCCCTTTGGCAAGAACCTGGCCGGTGCATTCTATCAGCCCAAGGCAGTCATCCTCGACCCCACCGTGCTGCGCACCTTGCCCCGTGGACGCATGTCCGAGGGCATGGCCGAGGTGATCAAATACGGTCTGATCCGCGATCTGCAGCTTTTTCTACAGATTGAAAGCCAAACCTATGACTTGGAATGGGTCCTCGAGCGCTGTGCCCGGATCAAGACCACCGTCGTCGCCGCCGATGAGCGCGACACGGGTGAGCGCATGTTGCTCAACTTTGGCCATACCGTAGGACACGCCATCGAAAAAATCACCGGCTACACCCAGCTGTCCCATGGCGAAGCTGTCGCGATCGGCATGGTCGTGGCCTGTAAAATCGGTGAAAAGATTGGCCGAACACCGGCTGGTACCGCTGATCGCCTGAGCAAAGTCCTCGAACATTACCGCTTGCCAACGCACTGCCAGTGGCCGGCCAGCCAGTTGATGGGCGCCATCCATTCGGACAAAAAGCGCCTGGCTGGCAAGCTCTACTACATCCTGCTCAAGCAAGTCGGCGAAGCTGTCCTCAACCCGATGGATCCGGCTGATCTCGAAAAAGTCCTCGACGAGGTCGTCGGCCATGGCTGATCGACACGTCCGGCCTTCTGCACTGCATGGCTCGCTCGTCCCACCCCCGTCTAAAAGTGACGCGCACCGGGCCTTGATCTGTGCAGCTCTGGCGGGCGAAGAAAGCCGGATCAAAGGAATCGGATCCCACCCTTCGGACGACATCCTTGCTACGCGCCGCTGCCTTCAGGCACTCGGCGATGCGATCACAGCCCGCCGCTCCGGCAAGGCACCCACAAAGACCCAGCTGACGCTCGACTGCCATGAATCCGGTACGACCTTGCGTCTGCTGATCCCTGTGGTTGCCGCCCTCGGTGTACCTGCGACCTTTACTGGCCGGGGCCGCCTGCCCCAGCGTCCGCTCCAGGAATACCGCACGATTTTTGCCGGACATGGCATTGATCTGGATTTTCCAGCTGAGGGCAGCCTGCCTCTTTCCGTGCGCGGCCAGTTGACCCCGGGCCTTTTCCACGTGCCCGGCCATGTCAGCTCCCAGTACCTGTCCGGCCTGCTCCTGGCCCTGCCTCTGCTCGACGGTGATTCAGAGATCGTCCTGACCTCGCCGCTGGAATCGGCCCCCTATGTCGAAATGACCCGCCGGACGCTGGGTGAATTCGGAGTCGTTGTGCACACCACGCCTTCCGGCTATCAGGTCGCAGGTCGCCAGCGCTTCCTGCCGGTCGACTACACCGTGGAAAAAGACTACTCCCAGGCGGCTTTCTGGCTCGTGGCCAATTACCTCGGCAGCGAGATCAAGCTTTCAGGCTTGTCCGATCATTCGGCCCAAGGCGACCGGGCCATCCTGCCGATTTTAGCCAGCCTGGCCAAGCATCAAGCGTCAGAGTTGCCCTTCATCATCGATGCCGCCCAGATTCCGGATCTGGTTCCGGTCCTGGCCGTTGCGGCCAGCCTGACCCCGGGCCAGACCCGGATTACCAATGCCGCCCGGCTGCGTCTCAAGGAGAGCGACCGCCTCGCGGTGACTGCGGACATCCTGGCATCAATCGGTGCCCAGATCCGGGTCGAGGACGACAGCCTGGTTATTGATGGCCAGACCGAGCTAACAGGCGGCCAGGCGGATTCGCATGGTGACCACCGCATTGCCATGGCCCTGGCCATTGCAGCCTTGAAATCAGCCAAGGGCGTCATCATCACCCAAGCTGAAGCCGTCCGCAAATCGTATCCTGAATTTTTTGCCGAATTTTCCCGCCTCGGAGGTATCTGCGATGAGCTCAACCTGGGGTAACCTTCTGGAAATCAGTATTTTTGGCGAATCCCACGGCCCCGGCATTGGCGTCGTGATCCAAGGTCTGCCGTCCGGTCATATCCTGGACCTCGAGGACATCCGGGCTTTCATGCGCCGCCGTGCGCCGGGCCAGACGGCCTGGTCGACGCCGCGCCAGGAAAAGGACGAGCCCGAGATCCTGTCCGGCCTGTTCGAAGGCCGCACGACAGGCACCCCTCTGATGGCTGTGATCAAGAACACCGATACCCGCTCGGGTGACTACAGCGAATTGTTGACCAAACCTCGCCCTGGCCACGCCGACTTGACCGGAATGGCCCGCTACCAGGGTTTCAATGACCCACGCGGCAGCGGCCATTTCTCCGGCCGCCTGACTGCGCCGCTGGTTTTTGCCGGTGCGGTCTGCCGCCAGATCCTCCAGGCCAAAAAGATTGAAATTGTCTCCCACATCCTGGAAATTGCCGGGATCCGCGATCTGCCCGTCGATACGGCTGCGCCAGACCTGGCCCTGCTCAAAAGCCTGCAGCACAAGCCCCTGCCCGTCTTGTCTGATACCGTCTCCGAAGCGATGCAGACAGCCGTACTCGAAGCCAAGAACACCCTCGATTCGGTTGGTGGCATCGTCGAGAGCCTGATTGTCGGTTTGCCGGCCGGGCTCGGCGACCCGATTTTCGACGGGATCGAATCGCGCCTGGGCAGCATCCTGTTTGCGATTCCGGCTGTCAAAGGCGTCGAGTTCGGCGATGGTTTTGCCATGGCCAAGCGACGCGGTTCGACCAATAACGACTCGCCGGTTTTCAAAGGCCAGGCGATCCGTTTTGCCACCAACCACGGTGGCGGGGTCGATGGCGGCATCAGCAATGGCATGCCGGTCGTGTTCAAAGTTGCTTTCAAGCCGACGGCATCGATAGGGCGTGAACAATCCACGATCAATCTGCGCACGTTGCAGCCTGACACACTGGTGGTCCGCGGTCGCCATGACCCCTGCATCGTCACTCGGGCCGTCCCCGTTGTCGAAGCGGCTGCGGCGATTGCCACCCTCGACTTGCTTCTTGAATTCGAAGGCCGTCTGCCGCTTTCCCAAGCGGTCAGCGCAGCTTCGGACCAGAAAGCACATCCATCAGCCAGCCCCAAGACTGCCAATGGCAAGGAGGCGGCCGATGCAGGATCATGAAATGGACTGGACCTGCGGCCTGCGCGCTGCCAGTACGGCTGTTTTCCGTCCCGATGATTCGGCGGCAGAACTTGCCCAGGACATGCCCTTCGCCCTTCGCCTGCTCCTGGTCAACGGACCCAATCTCAACCTGCTGGGCCGGCGCGATCCGACCCAATATGGCACATTCACCCTCGCTGACGTCGAATCACGCACTCGGGAGGCTGCCCATGAAGCAGGGTATGCCCTCGACTGTTTCCAGTCCAATCACGAAGGTGAACTGGTCGACTTGATCCAGGCATCCTCCGCGCGTTATGCTGGCATCCTGCTCAATGCCGGTGCCCTGACCCACTACAGTTACGCCTTGCGCGATGCCATCGATGCCTGCCGCCTCCCGGTCATGGAGATCCATATCTCGGATATTGCCATGCGCGAGCCCTTCCGCCAGCACTCCGTCATCCATCCAGTCTGTGCCGGCCAGGTCAAAGGCCTCGGCCTTCAGAGCTACGTTGTCGGGGTGAAGGAACTGGCCGCTATCCTTGAAAAAGGGAGAATCATACCGTGAAAGACCCCGTCCAAGCCGCACAACCATCTGCCGCACTGCCGGATCTTGGCTACCTGCGCCAGCGGATCAATGCGATCGACAGCCAGCTTCTAGCTTTGTTTGCCGAACGCATGGAGCTGGCCCGGGATGTCGCCCGGACCAAGGCCATCTCTGGCGCGGCGGTTTTCGACCCGCTGCGGGAAGACCAGATCGCGGCCAGTGCGCGCGATGCGGTTAAAGGCGCTGATGGCATCCGGGCCGAGAAATTGCTCCGCAGCCTGATGCGCCTGTCCCGCGGTGTCCAGTATGACCTGCTGTTGCCTCACGACCGCAACTTTGGCCTGGGCCAGCAAATGGCAGCGGCTCATACGGTCGAACCAGCTGTCAGCCGCATCATCCACCAAGGATCGGCCGCCTCCTACTCAGGTAAAGCCTGTGCGATCCTGTTCCCGGGCCAGCCAGTACGCAGCGTGCAGACCTTTGCCGAAGCTTGCCTGCTGGTAGCCCGGAAGGAAGCTGATGTCGCAGTCCTGCCACTTGAAAATTCCACCGCCGGCAGTGTCGGTGATGTTTACCAGCTGCTGCAAAGCCATGGCCTCTTCATCTGGCGTTCCTACGATTTGCCCGTGCATCACCATTTGATGGCCGTGCCGGGTGCCACCCTCAAGCAGATCCACACCGTCATTTCCCATCCCCAGGCTCTGGCCCAGTGCTCAGATTTCATCCGCCGCCAGGGCTGGCATACCATCGAATCCCTGAACACGGCCTTCGCCGCTGCCCAGATTGCCCAGGAGGGCGATCCGTCCCGGGCTGCCATTGCCTCCCTCGATGCAGCCCGCACCAGCCACCTGCACGTCTTGGCGGATGATATCAGCAACAGCCGGGAAAACCTGACCCGGTTCGTCGTGGTCGGGCGCGAACTCGTGATCACACCCGCCGCCAACCGCCTCAGCCTGGTCCTGAAAACACCGCACGCCAGCGGCTCCCTGGCAGCCACTCTGGCCTTGTTTTCAGACCGCAATCTCAATCTCTCCAAAATCCATTCCCGGGCCAACCCGGAGGAACCCTGGTCCTACCTGTTCGACCTCGACGTCGATTGTCCGGCCAACGATCCCCAGGCCCTGGCAACGCTCTACCAGTTGAGCCGGGAAATGAGCTATCTCCAGCTTCTGGGCTGGTACCCGGCCGAAACCGGCAACCAGCCGGCAGGAGACGACTGACGATAGGAAGGTACGACCGATGATCGATTTGCAGCACGTCAGCAAAAGTTACAACGGCAAGATCCAGGCCGTCGACCATATTGACTTGTCGGTGCAGCGGGGTGAAATCTTCGGTTTTCTCGGCCCGAACGGAGCCGGCAAAACGACCACGATCAAGATGATCACCGGCATTCTCGAACCAGACACAGGCAGCATCCTGGTCAACGGCCACGACATTGTCAAGGACCCGATCCGGGCCAAGCGCTCGTTTGGGTTCGTCCCGGACGACCCGAATGTCTTCCCCCGCCTCAAAGCGATCGAATACCTGCGTTTCATCGGCGAGATCTATGAAGTGGAACCGGCCGTGCGGCGTCAGCGGATCAGCCAGCTGGCTGATCGCCTGGGCCTATCCTCCGCCTTGGGCGACCGGATCCAGAGCTTTTCCCATGGCATGCGCCAGAAACTGATCATCATCGGCGCACTCCTGCACCAGCCGGCCGTCTGGATCCTCGATGAGCCAATGACGGGCCTCGACCCCAAGGCGGCCTTCGAGCTCAAGGAAATGATGCGCGAACACGCAGCCGCGGGCAACACGGTCTTTTTCTCAACTCATGTGCTCGATGTAGCAGAGAAAATCTGCGACCGGGTGGCGATCATCGACCATGGCAAGATCCTTTTGTGTGGGACTTTAGCCGATCTGCGCGCCCGGACGACCGAAGATGCATCCCTGGAGGCGATGTTCCTGAGACTGGTCGAGCAGGAATCAGAGCACACCGTCCCGACCCCCAGCGAACCAGCAGCCCGAAAGCCGCGCTTTCCCTGGGGTAAGCTCAAATGAACGCCCTGCCGACCTTGCGCCGGATCCTGCTCCTCGCCCTGGCGATTTTCCGAGGCAACAGCTTTGCCAATTTTGCCGGGGATGCCCAGACAAAAAAGAAACGGCTGAGCGGCCTGGGCAGTGTCTTGCTGTTTGTCTTCCTGGCCGGCTACTTCGCCTTCATGACAGGTGGTTCGGCCTTGGCCCTATACGATTTGCTCGCACCCTTGCAGGTGCAGAGCCTGCTGCCCGGCCTTTATGTCAGTTCCTCGGTCCTGGTGGTTTTCATTTTTGGTGCCCTGTACGTGCTCAGTGTCTTCTACTATGCCAGTGATGTCGACAAGATTTTGCCCCTGCCGTTTCATCCTGAAGAAGTGATCGGCGCCAAATTCCTCGTGGTCGCAGCCTACGAATACGTGTTTGTCGCAGGTGTCCTGCTGCCACCCCTGCTGGTTTATGGTGTCAAAAACCAGGCAGCCTGGTCCTATTATGGACTGTTGCTGGGTGTTTATCTCCTGCTGCCGCTGATTCCGCTGGCGCTGGCCACGATCCTGACCATGATGATCATGCGGTTCACCCCGCTGACAAAAAACAAAGACCGGTTCAAGGTGATTGCCGGTGTGCTGCTGCTTTTCGTCTCGATTGGATTCTCCTATGTCAGTTCCAGCCTGAGCACAAGGTCCGGAGCAGACCTTGCTGCCTTCTTCTCTGCCCGGGTGGAACAGACCGCCCGTCTGACTGCTGCTGTATTTCCGGGGACCGCTTTTGCTGTCGGTGCCCTGACCCAGCGCAGCACACTGGGCTCCTTCGGCCAGCTGGCCCTGCTGGCTCTGGTTTCGGGCGCGGCCCTTTTATTCCTGCTGGCTGCCGGCCGCCTGTTGTATTTCAAAGGGGTCATCGGACTATCAACCGCTGCCAGCCGGCGCAAAGCCCTCTCCGGTGACGAGCTCGACCGGCAACTGGGAGTTCACGCCCAGCCCCACCCGATTGCCGCGTTTGCGGTCTACATGCAAAAAGATTTCCGGATCCTGGTGCGCACGCCCATCTTCCTGATGAATAATGTGATCATGAATTTCCTGTTCCCACTGTTTCTGGCTCTCCCGATCTTGGGCGCCGGCACTCAGGATGAGGATATCCGCCAGCTGCAGGGGCTCGTCCAAGGGCTGGTCGATGGCACGGATCCTCAGGCTGCACCGCTGTTTCTAGCGATCTTGTTCGGCCTTATAGTCTTTGTCAACGGTACCAATGGCATTGCCGAGAGTGCCCTGTCCCGCGAGGGTAGCCAGTTCTACATCATGAAGATCATCCCGATGAGCTACAGCCGCCAGATCGCCGCCAAGCTGGCGGTGGCCGGTGCCATGGGCCTGGCTGGAACCGGCATCAGCCTGGTCCTGCTCGTCGTGTTGCTGCGCCTGCCTCTGTGGTTTTTCGCCCTTTGTGCGCTGACCATCCCTGGGGCCCTGCTCCTGCCCAACCTTTCCGGGATCATCTTCGAACTCTACTGGCCCAAACTCCACTGGGACAATGAGCAGAAGGCTGTCAAACAGAACCTGAATGTCTTGTATGGCATGGTTGCCGCACTGGTGTTCGCTGGACTGGCCATTGCGCCGGTTATTGTGCTCCAGCTGACCCTTCCGGCAGCGGTGATTCTCCTGGTTGCTCTGCCATTGGTGCTTTCCGCAGGATTGTTGATCTTGCTGCGCCGCCTGATTCCGGCCCGGATGCAAGCAATATCACCATGATCCGCAGGATTCCAGTTGTAAATTTATTGTTTTTGCCATAAATCACCTGCTTGATTTTGAATTCCTGTGCTATAATCCTTCCGTATGTGTCCAAAAGCGTCTGGATCTTCCATGACGCAGGACATAAGAACCAGTTCCCTGGGAGGTTTGCCCGATGCCCGATCAGGATTTTCTCACTCGTATCCAAGCAGCTGAACAAGAAGCTGAGCAGATCATTGCCCAGGCTGTCGAGCAGGGCCGCCTCCGTCAGGAGCAGGCCCGGCAGGCAGCCCAGGAGTCTCTTGCGACCTGCCGCAGTGAAGCTGAGCAGATGGTTCAGGAACGCCTGGCCAAAGCCCGCGTGGAAGCCAACGAGTTGCTGGCCAAGAGCCACCAACAAGCAAAGGCTGACAGTGCGGCGATCCAGCAGGACGCCCAAACCAATCGAGCTACTGCTGTTGCAGCAGTCAGGGAAAGGATTGTGACCGACAGTGTCCGTCATTGAAATGAGCCGGCTCACCCTGGTCGGACTGGCCACCCAGAAGGCGGACATCATGGAGTCCCTGATCCGCCTCGGTGCCGTTGAACTGGATGAAATGCCGCCCCAGCCTACACCGGAATCCCTTGAGCCTTACGATGAAAGGGGATTTTTATCCCTCAATTCTGTCTCGCGCCTGGAAGCCGCTGCTGAGTATTGCCGTCTGCAGGATCCACAAAGCCATCACATGGGGTCTGCCAAAAGGCTGGCCCGGGCTGAGGATTTCATCCTGGCCGGTCAGCGTGAGCAAGAAATCATGGGACAGCTCCATTCGTTTGAGCACATCCAGTCCCAGATTGCCCAGTTACGCACCAGCATGGCCCAGGATGAAACAGTCCGAGAGGTCTTGACGCCGTGGGATGGTCTCGAACTCGATCTGGCCACAACAGCCACCCGTGAGACCGTGGTTTTCGCCGGTGCTTTCCCGTCACGGGATACTCTGGAGGCTTTTTTAGCTCAGGCCAGGGAAGAAGCCCCTGAGACCCATGTGGAGGTTTTCTCCGAAGATTCTGCCAGCGTGCGCGTGGTCGTTATTACGTTGAAATTCCGTGAAGGCCTGGTCCACACTGGCCTGCGCCAGCATGGTTTCCACCTGTTACCTGCCCTGGGCCTTTCTGGCAAGCCGCGCCAGATCCTCGCGGACATCGCAGACCACTCGGACGACAATCAGCGTCGGCTTGAACGTTTGGAAAAAGAATTGCAGGACTTTGTTATCCTCGGCAAGGATTTCGAATTGCTGCATGATTACTACCTGCTGCAAAGCGACAAAATCGACGCGCTCAGTTGTCTGCCTGGTACTGCCAACACGTTCTATCTCACTGGCTGGGTTCCGAAAAAACTGGCGGCTGAAATCACACGCGCCTTGAAACAGCGCTTTCTGGTAGCAGCCGAGGCCCGGCCTCCTGCTGAGGGTGAGAGCCCACCCGTCCAGCTTAACAACCACACCTTGGTCAAGCCATTCGAGATCATCGTCGAGATGTTCAGCCCTCCCTCGCATGAGGATGTCGATCCATCTCCCTTGCTGGCGCCATTTTTCTTCCTGTTTTTCGGCATGATGCTCAGTGATGTTGGCTATGGCCTGGTCCTGACAGGATTGACCGGCTACTTAGCCTTCAAGAAAAAGGCAACTGGAGAGATGGGCCGCATGTCGCGCATGCTCTTCATCAGCGGCATTGGCTCGATCATCTGGGGCTTTTTGTTCGGCGGCTTTTTCGGTGACATGCTGACCGTGCTCAGCCAGGGCAAGATCGTAGTCCCCTCCCTGTGGTTCAACCCGATGGTCGAACCGATGACCCTCATGGTCTGGAGCATGGTGTTCGGTGTTCTCCACCTGTTCACCGCCATGGGCGCCAAGATCTACCTGCTGGCCAAAACCGGCAAGCTGTTTGATGCCCTGGTGGATGTCGTTCCCTGGTATCTGGTGATCACCGGCCTGGGCCTGATGCTTGGAGGTGACAGCCTCATTCCCGGTGTATCCTTGAAATTCGCCGGCCAGGTGATGGCCATCGCGGGGGCAGTTGTCCTGCTCCTGTTTGGGGGACGAGATTCGAAAAATCCGATCCTGCGCCTGGTCAAGGGGCTCTTGTCACTCTACAACATCACCGCCTATTTCAGCGACATCTTGTCCTACACCCGTATCCTGGCTCTGGTCCTGGCCACCAGCGTCATTGCCATGGTCTTCAACAAGCTCGGCTTCATGCTTGGTCCGACACCGGTCGGCTATCTGGTCTTCACAGTGACTGCGTTGATCGGCCACACCCTGAACCTGGCCCTGTCTGCCTTGTCTGCCTACGTACACACCAGCCGTCTGCATTATGTCGAGTTTTTCAGCAAATTCTACGAGGGCGGCGGCCGCTTGTTCAAACCCTTGCGCATCCGCACCCGTTTCATCCAGTTTGACCACAAACCTTGATCCAAACGATCTAAAAATAATCGATCCAATTTCAGGAGGTATCCAAACATGAACGAACTCATCAGCCTCATGGGCCCAGGCCTGACCTTGCTCGCTGGCGCGCTGGCCGCCCTGCTCCCCGGCATCGGCTCCGCCAAAGGCGTTGGCCGCGTCGGTGAAGTCGCCACTGGCGTCCTGACCGAAGACCCGGCCAAATTCGGCAAAGTCCTGATTCTCCAGGCTCTGCCGGGCACCCAGGGTATCTACGGCCTCTTGTCCTGGTTCATGATCATGAACTCGTCAGGCCTTCTTTCCGGCTCAGCCAGCTTGTCCTGGCAGACGGGCATGGCGTACCTGATGGCTTCGCTGCCGATCGCTTTTGTCGGTCTGTTCTCGGCTGTCTACCAGGGCCGCGTTGCCGAAGCCGGCATCGCCCTCGTTGCCAAGCGCCCCCAGGAACAGTCCAAAGCCCTCGTCCTGGCTGCCATGGTCGAAACCTATGCCATCCTGGCCCTGCTGGCGACCGTGCTGTCCGTCCTCAACATCAAGCCGGTCTGATCGTTGCTGATGAAAAAACCAGCAGACCATCCCGGTGAAAGGAGCACTCGCAGTGGACGGAATTGAAGCCATTGTCGAACATATCCTGGCTGATGCCCGTGAAAAGGCTGCCCAGATCGAGGCAGGCGCAGCGGAGCAGATCGACCAGATCAAAACCCAGGCGGATCAGGCGTGTGCCTCGATCCGGCAGGATGCTGACCACAAAGGCCAGCAGGCTGCAGCTGCCGTGATCAACCGGGCCAGCAGCCAGGCTGCCCTGGAGGCACGGCGTGTTTTGCTCGAAGCCCGGCAGAACTTGATTGATGAGGTGATTGCTGATGCGACCCACCAGCTGGGTGAGCTCAGTGACCCCGAGAAAAAGGATCTGTATGTCAGGATGATCCAGGCAACCGGTTCTTCCGGTGGCACTGTCACAGCCAACGCTGCAGACCTGGCATTGATGCAGGACGTGGTGGCTGTCCTGGGCAAAGGGTGGGACCTATCCACAGAGCCGGGCACGTTTTCCGGTGGCCTTAGCCTGAGCCGTGGCCGGATCGTGGAAAACCTGACGTTTGACTTGCTTGTCAGAAATCTTCGGCCGCAACTGGCAGCCCTGGCAGCCGGGATTC
>JAQUEY010000241.1 GCA_028684955.1 Eubacteriales bacterium | reverse complement strand
CTCAATTCGTAATAGAAATAGCCCCAGACCCGGACATAGGCACCGACTTCAGCACTGATGCCCAGACTGGCCAGTTTGGTCGAGAACACGCCTACCTTGATTTCGAATTTGAGACCGGCTCGAAGCCCCATCGTACCCATGACATAGAACGTAAATTCATAATGCTCTTCGACCAGGTCAATGGTTTCTGTCGTGCAGGTTTTCTGGAAGACACCGATCGAATAGTTATAGCGTTTGGCGTTTTCGTAATAAAAATCGCAACCAATCGAAATATTCATGTTGGCCGAGACCACGAACTTGAGATTGATTTCATACACCAGGATGTGGAACGGATCTACCGATCCCTCCTGTTCAAAAATATTCTGGCTGAACAGCTCGACCCAGTCGCTTTCGTTCTCGAGCATGGCAGCGTATTTCTCATTCAAGCCATCGGCAACCGTTTGCTCATCGTCACCGACATACTTGTCCCTGGCGTCGAGCAGGTCCTTCAACTGCTTGGCCAGGTTTTCCCCGGCATCATCGGTGTCAAGCTCTTCGTCTTTCTCCTTGGTCGCGATCGTCGCTTCAATCTGGATCCCTGTGTATTCATACAAGTCGATATTGGCGTTCAGGCGGTACTCGTCAATGTAGGGGAAAATGCCCCACCATTTCCAGACAGCACCACCGCTGGCATTGATGGAAACGCGAACCTCCTGCTCAAAATACCCTGTGACCCCGATGACAATTTCGCTTTCTTCGCCGGTGCTGATCTTGATTTCAATACCGATCTTCAAAGTTAAGCGCAAGCCTTCCAATCCTTCGAAATGGACCAGTCTTTTGTTGATGGTTGCTTTGATTTCGGTGATGTCCACTTCGACCTTGCTGCCGGACATCAGTTGCATGTCCCCGGGCGACAAGGGGGTGCCATCGTCCAGGACAATGTTATAACCAGCCAGGTCAAAGTCACCCTGCAAGGTCGTGAATTCTTCGGTTTCCAAGGTCAGGGCAGCCAGGTAAGTGGCCGCTTCTTCAGCAAATCCACTCTGTCTGGCCTGCTGCTCGATGCTGCTTTCCAGATCGGACGGATCCACGCCTTCGAGTAACTGATCGCCTGATACGCCCTTATTGTCATACAGGTCCATCACAGAGCGCATGGTTTCCAGCGAGACAACTTCGTAGTCCAGCGTATACCATTCACCCTCTGATTCAACCGACAGGATTCGACCATAGGTTGCCTGGCCGTCAGGAGAATTCATGGTGCCTGTATAAAAAGCCAGGAAATCGCCGACATCGACCGTGGTTTCATCATCCAGGCCCAGGACAGCGTAATCACCGCTGGCAAAGTCCAGGACGGACTTTTCAACCTGGACGGAATCATTGTCAGCCTGACCATCCAGGTCATCGTCCCGGTTCAGGGGCAGGATATCCGGCGTAAACAGGACATCCTGGGCAGCGGCATTGACAAACTGGCAGGTCTTGCCCTGGACAGCAGTGATCGTGATGTAGGCGACCTCTCCTTCACCGCTCTCATCATTGATCGACCTCTCGTCTGGACGGACTCCTTTGTAAATGGCCACGGCCTGGCCGACAGCAAGATCTGTAAGATCGTAATCAAAACTGCCGCTGGTGAAATCAATGGTTCCCAGGTCAGTTGTTGCGAGTGGGATGGAAAGAGAATCTGACGCCTGGCCATCCACCATAAAGTTGCTGATCTCTTCAACTGAAATGTAGATAAGACCCGCATTGAGGGAAAGATTCATGACTTCTTTTTTGAATATGGTGAAATTATAATCCCGGACAGACTGGCCATAGCCGGCATAGCGCAACTGTTCATCTTCCAGGGTGAACTTATAGGTCGCACCGGTGGCAAAAAGGCCATCCCGGCCGGATATGAGATACTGGATTTCGTTCTCTGGCGACTGACCGGGCAGTTCCGAGAGTTCAAAAAATCCAGTCTCACTGGGATTGTTGAGGTTTTTGGCCTGGATCGCGGCTTTAACCTGGTCGATCGACATACCCGCTGTTGCGACTACGACAAATGTGAAGTCCTGCGGCTGGTCCAAAAGGGTTGCAGCACGGGGCGTTTCAGATTCCAGCAGAGGCGCCGTATCCGTGTACTGGGCATAGAGGGTCAAGCTACTTCGGATGACATGGCTGTCTGAGACACGATTGTTCAGGGATGAATCATAATACCAGCCCAGGAAGATCGAATCAGCCCGGTAAGGTACTGGTAGCCCACCGAGTCGTGATCCTTCACGCACCTGAATCGCCTCGAGGGATGAGCCCCCATTTGTATCAAAATGGATGGTGAAAACCCGGGTGGATAGTTTCACAGCGCCGGAGCCAGGACTGGCGGGCAGCAGCGGATCAACAGGGATCCCTGTCTCCAGTGACTGGCCAAGTGGGACTTCTGGCTCGGCAGGAGCAGTTGGGTCAATATCTGGGATCTCGCCAGAAGGATCAACCCCAGGCTCTTGGCCAAACGATGGCTCGCTTGCCGCTGGATCGACAGGTCGGTCAAGAGGATCCTGTCTGCCCTGGTCCTGTGTGTCACCAGATATCGTGGCAGGGGTCTGCCCATGCTGCCATGGCTTGAATTGTATAATCGCAACTGCAGTCAAGCCAATGCAAATGGCCAGAATGACACTTAAAAACCGTTTGCTCATACCTGACTCCCCACAAGATCGCGACTTGATTCAACCATGAATCTACAGGCAAACAGACGCGTCTATTTTTATCTAACGCTAATTTAGCAAACTTTAGATGTAAGGGATTTTTTTGGGGAAATTGCTCTAAATTCAGGGGGAATTGCCACGTACGAAAGAATGAACAGCCATCAACAATCGTTTAAAACTGTTAAGAGATCCTTTGTTTCTCATTCAATACAATTTGCGCGATAAACTGACCATCCACGGCCATGAAGCCCGCTGTTCCATCATAGCGTTCGGCGGTATAGAGGATGCTTCTTGTTCCTGTCCCCCCACCGACCTTATTCGTT
>JAQUEY010000240.1 GCA_028684955.1 Eubacteriales bacterium | reverse complement strand
GTCGTGGCTTGAACATCACCATCCCAGGTCCCGGTTGCTTCAATGATTTCCATGATCCGCCGTTTGCCGTCTGGCAGTTGCTTTTTGAAAACCATGATCGGGAACCCTTCGACGATCATCCCCATCAGAACATTGGTCGATATCTTGGTATCCGACATCTGGCACATGGACAGGATCCGCTTGTAAGCCATCCGGGCGGAGTTGGCATGCAGCGAGGTGATGACCGTGTGGCCGGTTCGCGCTGCTTCCTGGGCAATCATCGCCTCTGCTCCGCGCATTTCAGCAGGGACAATGATGTCCGGGTGAAAACGCAGGGCTTTGCGCAGTAAAATGCTGGCATCGACATCCAAACTGGCTTGACCACTCGGACGAGTACAGGTGTGAATTATCCGGTTGAGCACCTTGCCATCCGGATCCGATTGGACCAGATCCAATTCGCGAGTCTCTTCGATCGTGAAGATGCGCTTGCCATGATGAATAGATCCAAGCAGGTAAGAAATATCCGTCGTTTTGCCACTGCTTGTTTTCCCAGCTATCCCTATTGAGACGCCGAAGTTTCCACAATTAGAAAGAAATTCCAGCATTTCATCGGTCGCCGTGCCCCAGGAAACCAGTTCCTGCTGAGTGACGCGAGCCATGCGCTGCCGTCTTAGGGAAAAGACAGCGCCGACGTCCATGTCAACGAGTGGCGGGATCAAGGCTGAGATGCGAATGCCGCGTGTCAGGTAGCTATCGACAGCAGGACTGGTGTTATCAAGGATCAGACCACCAAGTCTGGCCATTTTGCGAATGGTATCCACCGCACGCTGAGGAGAGGAAAAGTGTTCGCTGATTTTGAAAACACCCTCGGCGGTGACAAGTTCAATGTCATTCCAGCTGTTGCCGTTGATTTCCTCGATATCCGGGTTGTAGATGTATTTGTCAAGAAAACCAAACCCTGCCATGTCGCCGTATAGTCGATCAACCAGTTCGTTCATTTCGAGCCCTGGTACATGGAGATGCTGTTCATCAACGAAGACGGAAATCAGACGCCTGACCGTGTGGGCTGCTGTTTCATCAGCAATTGCTGCGGCAAGATTCTCCGCTTGCTCTTGGCTGATGGCTGCCCGTGTCTGTTCAAGGATCGCTTCATAACCTTGATCGTCCGGCTGCTCATCGGACCGAATATTGTAAGCGATCGAGCGAAAAGTCTTACTCACGATGCATCACTCCCTGCGCGGATGATTTCCTGATAGATTTGCCAAGCTGACTTCAGCCAATACCTGCCGCCGCGCGTGATGACTTGGTCTGGAGGCGACACACTGCAGCGAAGCTGTTGGAGCTCGGGGGCAAAAGGCAAGATGCCTTGGATTTCAGCTTTGATTCCATCGGCAATCCAGGCTGCCTGATGAAATTTCTGGACCGGGGACAGGATGATCCGGACTTTATCAGCGATATTGAGCTGTTGCAGCAACGGCTCGACGGCTTGCCACCAACAAATCCCCTGCAGATCCGGTGTGAGAAGAATAAATCAGGTCAGAAGTCTGAAGCCCGATCGGGACGAACGGATCTGTGCGCTGTCCTGAACAATCCAGGACCACATGATCGACTGCTTCCTGACATTTGCGAATAAAAAGATCTGCTGCCAGTTCAGCTTCAAGCCCAATTTCAAAAGAGAGATAATCATCACCGTTCAGAAGCCCGGCGAAAAAGAGGCCATTAATGTCGGGATGTGGGTGAAGGTACGTGATAGCCTCAACAGCGCCGGTTCCTGCTATGGCACGTCCTAATGAACGATCGCGCTTGAAGTTCGTACCAGATAAACGGACTGGCAAGGTTGGCTGAGTTAAATCCGTGTCGATGACTGCGGCTAAAGCATCTCGTGCCAACAGACTGCCCAAGTGATCGGCCAGGGTGCTTTTACCACTGCCATCGCGGCCCCAAATTGTAATCAGCATGATCAGGCCTCCTCGGGTTTAATGACACGCAGGTTATCGGCGATGAACTGCGATGCTTCTTTGCCTCGGGCGACAAAGCTCAAATGGATTTCATAATTCTGTTCAAAATCCGCCAGGAGTTTTGCCTGAGCAGTGGTGACAAACAGCGAGATCGTCACGGGTAGCTGGTTCTTTTCGTCTTCGATCAGGGTTTTATTGACTACGGCATCACGACCATCAGATGCGGTCAGGCTGCAGACTTCAACGTATTGCAGTTCGGGATCTGCTGCGACATTTGCCTCAGAATCATAGCCGGCTTCCGCTTTTGATTCGGTGGACTGACTTTGATCTGTTTCTTTGGGACCGAGGGTTTGTGTTTGATCGACCAGTGCCTGCTTTTTACTGGCCAGAATGGTCACAACATCGCCAGGTTTCAGTTGGCCGGAAACGCCAGAAGCAAGCGATGGCAGCGTGATCGAAATGACTTTCAAGCCCTTGGCTGTCGCGACCGACATCGGATCTTGCATGGCCAACACATCTGTCAGTTTTTCTTCGGTCAGATAGTCTCCGGCAAAGATGGGAACTGCCGAAAAGCGATTGCTCACTAGAGCCAGGTCCGTAATGACACTTTCCGGAACGAGTGAAGATCCGACCTGGACCGATTCGACCATTTCATCTGTGATCAGTGTTCCCTCAGGGATTGACTGCTTTAGGCGGATCGCCTGCATTTGATCAACGATTTCCTTTTCTGTCAGTTTGGGAATTGCCAGGAAACCGACTGCAAGACCTAGTGCGATGCAGATCAGCCCGATGAGAAACTTGTTGCGAAATAGATTCATGAATACCTCCATTTTTGCTGTACTGAGAAAAGCGTTATTACTTGCTTAGTTCTTTAGAGAGCTTTAATTATTACTTTCCAGTCGGTACTTCTTTTCCAGTTGGCTGAAAGGGTTGGGGTGTGGGGAAGGGGAAACGATGATTTCTTGGATTCCTTTTGAAAAAAGGACAGACTACCCCCTGATCGTCAGGCCATTGAAAGGGGGCAGAAGTCATGATCTGTACCAT
>JAQUEY010000239.1 GCA_028684955.1 Eubacteriales bacterium | reverse complement strand
TGCAGATCAATCATCAGAACCGGCAGATCGTCTGCGGTGAGCCGCTGTATTGCCCTGATTCCATTCCTTTCAGAAAGGCCAAACCTGATTTGTACCAGAAGCTGAAAGCCAGGCTCTGACAGGATTGTCCGACTTTGCAACCACGACTCATCGTGCAGCAACCGGTATCTCCCAAACACGACAAGGAGGGATCATCATGGAACAAGCTGAGCGTTTCCGGATTCCCGTGGCCAAACTTAGACGCGTTTGCGACCTGGACACTGAGCTGGATTTTTGCACCTCGAGTGAAGATGTCCCCGGCCTGGAGGGAGTGATCGGCCAGGACCGGGCCGTACGCTCGATGCAATTCGGCCTGGCAATGGATGCTCCTGGCTACAACATTTTCGTCTCCGGTCTGCCTGGCACGGGCAAGACGACCTACGTCAATGCCAGCGTCACCGAGGCCGCTGCGGGCGGCACTGTTCCAGACGACTGGTGCTATGTCAACAATTTTGCCGACACAGAAAGTCCGGTTGCCATCTCCCTCCCAGCCGGACAGGGACGGCAGTTCCAGAAAGACATGGATGAACTGGTGCGCGAGCTGCGTGCCGCGATGCCAAAAGCTTTCGAGAGCAATGATTATGAGCAGCAGAAAAAAGCGCTCGAATCATCTTTCCAAAACCACATGCAAGAGCGTCTCAGCGCCCTCCAAAAGCAAGCCAGCGAGGTCCATTTCCTGTTTCGCCAGGCGAGCGGCAAATTGATGATCATGCCTTTAAAGGATGAAAAACCTTATTCGAACCAGGAATTTGCCGAGCTGCCGGAAGAGCAACGCCATGCGCTCGAAGAAACCGGGCATCAACTGGAAGGCGTCCTGGAGGAGATCCTGCGCGAAGGCAAATCCCTCGAAAAGCAGACGGCTGAGAAAATCGTCGATCTTGAAAAGCAGATTGCCCGGACAGCCGCCGCGCCATCTTTTGACCGTTTGCGCGAGAAGTACGCTGATCATGCCAAAGTACTGGCTTATCTCGATGATGTCCGCAAAGATATCGAGGAGAACAGGGAACTGTTTTTGGAATCCGAGTCTCAAGAGGATGGGGAAGCCACCGAGTCTGGCAGCGAAGAAGAACTGGTTGATCTGTCCCTGATCACTGGCAATGGGGATGGGGAGGAATTCACCCGCTACAAAGTCAATCTGTTCATCAGTCACGAAGGCACTTCGGGGGCTCCCATCGTCCTCGAGACCAACCCCAACTATTACAACCTGTTCGGCAAGGTCGAATACAAGAACCAGCTGATGTCGGTCAGCACCGATTTCACCATGGTCAAGCCCGGGGCGATCCACCGGGCCAACGGCGGCTACCTGATCCTGCAGGCCCGGGATGCCCTGATCGAGCCATTGGTCTGGGAGCAGCTCAAACGGACCTTGAAATACCGCCAGGCAGTGATCGAAAACATCGGCGAGCAATACCGCAACATCCCGACTGCCACGTTGCGCATGGAGCCTATCCCTTTGCGGCTCAAGGTCATCCTGATCGGCAGTCCCCTCTTCTACCTGGTCCTGACCTCGGACGAGGATTTCGCCAAACTGTTCAAGGTCAAGGTCGATTTTGATGTCGAAATGGCCCGTTCGCGGGAAAACCTCTGCAAATATGTCTCGTTTGTCAGTTCGCTCTGCCGGCGTGAAAAGCTCCATCACCTGGACCGGACAGCCCTGGCCCAGATCATCGAATATGGTTCGCGCCTGGCCGGTGACCAGACCAAGCTTTCGACCCGGTTCAATGAAGTCGGCGAGATCATCTACGAGGCCAGTGCTCTGGCTGTTGCAGCTGGATCCGAACTGGTCTCAGCCGCTCATGTCGATGAAGCAATCCGCCAGCGGCATTTCCGAAGAAGCCGGGTCGAGGACAAGGTCCAGGAGATGATCCTGACCGGCAAGCTGCTGATCGACACGGCGGGCGAACGCGTCGGCCAGGTCAATGGCTTGTCCGTTGTCGAGCTGGGTAATTTTGCCTTTGGCCAGCCCACGCGGATCACGGCCGTCACCTTCATGGGCAAGGATGGCGTCATCGCGATCGAGCGCGAGACAGAGATGAGCGGCAGCATCCACAGCAAAGGTGTCCTGACCCTATCCGGTTACCTGGGGATGAAATTTGCACAGGACAAACCGCTCTCCCTGACGGCCCAGATCACCTTCGAGCAGAATTACGGCGGCATCGAGGGCGACAGTGCCTCCAGCGCCGAGCTCTATGCCATCCTTTCCAGCCTCGCCGACGCTCCGGTCCGCCAATCTCTGGCTGTCACCGGCTCGGTCAACCAGTACGGCGAGATCCAGCCAATCGGCGGCGTCACCGAAAAGATCGAGGGCTTTTACGACATCTGCGTCGCCAAAGGCCTGACCGGCGACCAGGGCGTCATCATCCCGCACAGCAACATCGACAACCTGATGCTCAAAGACGAAGTCCTCGACGCCGTCCGTGCCGGACGCTTCCACCTCTACGCTGTCCAGACCATCGAAGACGGCATCGAAATCCTCACCGGCCTCCCCGCCGGCCAGAAAGACACAACTGGCGCCTACCCCGAGGGCAGTATCTACACCCGCGTCAACCAGAAACTGCAAACCTTCCATCAAGCGCAACAAAAAGACTGAAAAGGGACCACGTCCCAAATTCGGCACCGAGGCTGGAGGTGACTTCCATCAGGGCGTTTATCGGGATTGAGCTGGGTGATCTGCAAAAATCTGAGATTGCCAGAATAATCGATTTTCTGCATCAATATGCAAAGAAAGGGCGCTGGAAGCGTGAGGAGAATTTGCATTTGACTTTGAAGTTTCTGGCGGAAATGCAAGAGGATCAGCTAGTGACGATCGATAGAGCGATGTCGGATCTGGCCCAGCAGCAAATGTCATTCCAGCTCGAGTTCACCGGTCTCGGCCAGTTTCGCGGCCGCGACTCGATCCGGGTTGTCTGGATCGGGCTGACTGGTGATCTGGATCGCTTGAAC
>JAQUEY010000238.1 GCA_028684955.1 Eubacteriales bacterium | reverse complement strand
GAGCTGGCCTGGCAGTCGTCGGCCTGATCTTGGGTGGCCTGGTCTTCCGGGCTATCGGCACATGGCTCAGTGTCAGTGGGGCGGGACTGTCAGGCAAGGAAAAACTGTTCAGCGTGATCGCCTACTTGCCCAAAGCCACCGTCCAGGCTGCCATCGGCGCCTTGCCACTGGCAGCAGGTGTGGCAGCAGGTAACATCATACTGACCACGGCTGTCGTCGCGATCCTGATCTCAGCACCTTTGGGTGCCATCGGCATCGAAAAGACCTACCAGCGATTGTTGGAACGAAACTGAAACCTGACAGGAATGGCGTGCCCTTAATCTTTGACAGGATAGATGGCTTCCAGCTGATCGAGCACCAAGAGCAGCCGTGTTGCCTCGGCAGCGTGGCTGGTATCGGTTTCAAAGCCCCGTGTTTTTTCATCAATGACCTGCAAGACATCCGGGGAGAGCTTGCTTTCAGCAAACGGATAGACAGCAGTGTCCTCGCGCACGATGTGACCGCGAATCAGATCCACATAGGCCATCATGTGGGACAGGATCTTCAATTTGCTGAGGGTGTCCTGATGCTGATCATAGTGGTCAAGGGCCGCTTCCAGGCTGACGACCTGGTACCGGGCGAGGGTGTGCTCTGACAGCATGCCGTGCTTGATCAGTTTCTCAGCCACGGGTCCGAGCCGGTTGGCCATTTCATTGAACAGAAACTGCTCTTCCTTGCCGTGATGATGTCGGTCGGCATACCCGCGGATGAAATCGATCGCTGACCGGAAATCAGCTGTGACCAGCTGCTTGCCGTCGAGGATATCGACACAGGCCTGTTCCATTGTAGTGGTCAGACGCAGGATCTGGCGATGTTCGGCAACCATGGTTTCTATGGCGTACATAAGGTGACCTCGATTCGTGTATGTCTTGGTTCAGACGAATACAATCATTGTGATGGGGACAGGTTTCAGCATATACAAATTTGGATGCACAGACTGTCGCCAGAGATACCGGATCGAAGCGATCAGGCGTATAATGAAAATACTTCCTGTTAAGCATCTCGTTTGTATAGTGGAAACCTGTTTATCAGCCAGCGAGAGTGTATGATCCGATGAAGTATGTTTATGAATATGCCCCTGGACTTTCCCGTGAAGAACTGTTAAGCCGCAGCCTTGATACCATGGTCAAGCTGATCGATTTGACCCAGGCGTTGGCGGCGGCTCACGACTTGAACAGCATCATGGAGATTGTCCGGCATGGCGCCCGGGATTTGACCGGTGCTGACGGAGCGACGTTTGTCTTGCGTGAGGGGGATTTCTGCTTTTACGCGGATGAGGATGCCATCTTGCCACTCTGGAAAGGCAGTCGATTCCCGATGAATGATTGTGTCAGTGGCTGGGCCATGGAGCATCACCAAACGGTTGTGATACCAGACATCTACAAGGACGACCGCGTTCCCCACGCAGCTTATGAGCCTACCTTTGTCCGCAGCATGGCCGTCGTACCGATCCGCTCAGACAATCCGCTGGGAGCGATTGGCTGCTATTGGTCGGCCCAGCATGAAGCGTCATCTTTTCAAGTCCGGTTGCTTCAGATCCTGGCCAATACTGCAGCCATTGCCATGGAAAACATCCATTATGAACTCGAGCTCGCAAGCAAAGCCGGCCTGCTCGAAAAAGCCTTTGAAAGCACGTTGCTGTCCATTTCCCGCATGATTGATTTGCGCGATGCCTATACTTCTGGTCACCAACGGAGGGTCGGTCTCATCGCCAGGCACATTGGCGAGTCCCTTGGCTACTTGCCGGACCATTGCCAGGCACTTTACTGGGCTGGCATCGTCCACGACGTGGGTAAAATTGCGATTCCTGCCGAGATTTTATCCAAACCTGCCCGGCTGACTGACATTGAATTCAAACTGATCCAGGGACATCCCGAGACTGGTTACGAGATCCTGCGGGATGTCGACATGCCATTCCCGATTGCGGACATCGTCCGCCAACATCATGAGCGGTTGGATGGATCCGGATATCCACAAGGGCTGTCAGGTACCAGGATCCTTCGAGAAGCCCAGATCCTTGCAGTCGCCGATGTCTTTGAAGCGATGGTCTCTCACAGGCCGTATCGTCCAGCTTTGGGATATGAAGCGGCCCTTACGGAACTGGAGGCTCATCGTGGCACCTGGTATGATGCACACAGTGTCGATGCCCTGGTCCGTCTGGTCAGGGACGGATTCACGTTGCCTGACTAGGTTTTCAAGCCAGGTTCACTGTCCTGGTGGCCAGCTTTTCACAAAACAGCTGGTCGTGTTCGACAAAAAGCAGTGTTGGCTGATCCTGCAGGATCAGTTCCTCGATCTGGATCCGCGACAGGATGTCCATGTAATTCAAAGGTTCATCCCAAATATACAGGTGAGCCTTTTCGCACAGACTGGCTGCCAGCAGGACCTTTTTCTTCTGTCCGGCACTGTAGCTTTCCAGCGGTTTGTCAAAGTGTTCTTTTGCAAAGTCCAGCTTGTTAAGGATGGCTTTGAAGAGACTTTCATCGACCTCTCGTGCCTGGATGAACGAGCGAAGATAACCCGATAAACCAGACGCATCTTGAGGGACATAAGAGATTTTGAGCTGGCTGGCTTTCTGAAAGCTGCCCGAGTGGGGGATCGCCTCGCCCAGGATGAGCTTCATGAGACTGGATTTGCCTGATCCGTTTGGCCCAGTGAGCGCAATCCGGTCACCCTTGCAAATCTCAAATCGGACGTTTTGGCAGATTTTTCTGCCTTCGTACTGGATAGTGATCTGTTCCAGCTGGACCAGGCGTTGCGCAGGATGCTGGAGCGGATGGATTTTCAGAGGAAACTGATTTTCGGCATCCTGGAGCAGCCGCGACTTTTCCATGATGGCAGTGCGCTGGCGAGCTTCGATGACTTTGGCCTGCTTCATCATCTTGGCAGCTTTGTGCCCGATATAGCCACGGTCGACCATGCTGTTGTCGGGACGTCCGCCGTATTTGGTCCGCTCCAGTTTGTCTGACCA
>JAQUEY010000237.1 GCA_028684955.1 Eubacteriales bacterium | reverse complement strand
TTTTTCTCACTCAACGACTGTGATCTGGCTTCGGATCATGCCCATCCAGCAGGAAAAGGGGACGATGCCACTTTCGTCCGGGGTGAACTCAATGACGTTGTCGCCAAATTCCAGCGGCTTTTCGATCCCATATGCAGGGATGACGATCGCATTGTTGCAGCCATTGAGCGTGCCATCGGCGGCATGGATGGTCCAGCGCACAGGGATACCCACCTGGACGGTGATCGGAGCATAACGGTTGCTCTTCAATTCCGTCGTGACGAGCTGGACGCCGTCCACCAACTGAGCCTGGCCCTCGGATGCGGTGCTAGCAGTTTTTGCAGCCGGTCGGGCGATGGAACCTGCCAGCGCCGATGCCGATACGCCGGACAATCCCAATCCGTTCTGGAACATGAGCACCCCCAGGATGATGACCAGCATCGCACTGGCTTGCATCATTTTGCGGGTGAAGCGGCGACTCAGCAGGGATCCGAGGGCACCGAGCCCAAACATCAGTGGGACCGTGCCCAGTGAAAACAACAGCATCGACAAGGCACCCTCCAGCGGACTGCCCGTGGACAAGGCGTAGATCTGCATGGCCTGGAGCGGTCCGCACGGCAGCAGGCCATTTAACAGGCCAACCGTGAAAGGAGCTTTGTTGCCGCGCTGCTTTTCCCGATAGACCAGGCTGGCCAACGCCCGGGGCATCCGGGGGTTGAATTTTCTCAGCGCCGGAAAAATCTGCAGCATGTTGAGGCCCATGATGACCATGAATACACCTGCGACGAGGGCGACCAGGCCTTTGGCCCGGCCAGGCAAGATCAGGACGGATCCGAGTGCACCCACGAGACCGCCAATCACGGTGTAGGACACAACGCGGCCGGCATTGTACAGAAGGCTTGGTTTCACGGTCTGCCAGCGCGAACCGCTGGATCCAGTTGCGCCGGACGCACCAGACCCCTTGTCCGGAGCAACTCGGGGCAGGCACTGGGAGAGGTTGATCCCGCCGCACATGGCCACGCAATGGACCGAGGTCAACAGGCCGATGATGAACAGAAGGCCATAGCCCATGCCTGCTTCAGCCTGGGGAAAGACGTTGAACCAGCTGGCCACGCCAAGGCGGCGCAGCACGAGGAACAACCCGGCCAGGACGATGGCCGTGCCGAGCAGTTGGCCGCGCTGACTTGGGCCAGAAGCGGCTTCCAGTCTGGGAGGCGCCTGCTTTCTGGACTTCAGGGTCTTTGCACGGGTTGCCGATACAGCTCCTTTTGCGACCGGGTAGTCGATTTGCGCAAGTTCGGCTTCGATCTGGCGCAGCGAGGTGACCGCTGGATCGTAGCGGACCATGACCTGTGTAGTTGAGTAGGACGCTTTGACCACAAAGACGCCTGCCAGGCGGCTGAGATGACTTTCGATGTGGTGTTCACAGGACGTGCATGTCATGCCTTGGACATGCAGGAGAATGGTTTGTGTCTGAGCAGCCATGATTGAAGTCCTCTCTGATTTCTCATGCAAGGGAGTTTACCTCATCATACTGGCTGCATTTGGAGATTTTATGGAGCTTGCCGGATGGCAAACGGACGTGGACATCGTTTCGCGCTTCTAACCCAGCGGCAAGGTCACGCGGAACACGCTGCCTTGTCCTGGCTCGCTTTCAACCGTTACCAATCCACCATGGGCTTCGACAATCGATTTGACGATCGCCAGTCCGATCCCTGAGCCACCGGTTGCCCGGGCCCGGGATTTGTCAGCCCGGTAGAAGCGTTCGAAAATCTGGACCAGATCTTCCGGCGTGATGCCGATGCCTGTGTCCTCGACACTGACAGTGACCTGGCTGCCTGCCACCTGCGAGCTGACACGGACCGATCCGCCGGGATTGGTGTATGTCAGGGCATTGGCCAGAAGATTGATGAACACCTGGCTCAATTTGTCGGTGTCGCCCTGGACAACGACCGGCTCGATCTGGAAGCTCAGCTGCACGTTTTTGCTGGCAAAATCCCTCTGGAAATTCAGGCTGATGCGTTGCAGCAACGCTTTCAGGTCGACGGCTTCTTTCTGCAAGGACAAGTTCCCCTGTTCGATCTGGGTCAGTTTTTCCAAGTCTTTGACGAGGCTGGAAATGCGCACGACTTCGCCATGGCAGCTTTCGAGCCGTTTCTGGTCGGCTTGCCAAGTCCCGTCGATCATGGCTTCAAGATGACTTTGCAGCACAGCCAAGGGTGTGCGCAATTCATGGGCGATGTCGCTGGTCAGTTGCTTGCGCATGGTTTCCTGGCGCCCGAGGGACTCGGCAAGGCTGTTGATCGAGCCGGTCAGTTCCGCTAGCTCCCGCGGACCGTTCTCCTCGCTGATGCGGTCACTGTAATGGCCGTCGGCAATCCGGCGTGTCGTCTGGATCGCCCGGGTGATCGGGCCGGTCAGCTGGCGGGCAATCAGCAAGCCAAGGACAGCCGCAATCGCCATGGAGAGGACGGCTGCGAGCAGCAACAACTGGTTCAGCCGTTTCAGAAAAGCCAGGTCGACTTCCGAATAGGAGTAGGGTCCGTAAAATCCAACGTCAACCCAGCCGACCGTGACTGCGCCAACGGTGAGTGCCCGGGTCTGCTCCGTGTAGCCACCTTGGAAATCATCAAACTGGCTCTGCATGCGCTCGGCTATATTGGCAAGCATCAGGCTGCACATGCCGTGGTTGTGCACCTGCGCATCCCACAGGATCTGGCCATCCTGGTCTTTGAGGCGGATCAGAAAGCCTTCGCTCAGGGCATTGACACCGATGCTCTCGATCCCGGCCGGATCCCAACGATTGCCCCAGTCGACATAACGGCCGGCAAACAAATCGGCAAAGGCGGCGATGCGCTGGTTTTGCTTATCGATGGCATAATTTTTGAACTGGTTTGCCAGCAGGCCATTGGCGGCGAAGCTGATGGCAGCAAACATGACCGCGACGACCAGGAAAAACGCCAGCGACAGACGGGCTTTGAGCCGGATGGATTTCATCAGCTGCCTCCGAATTTGTAGCCGACACCATGCACCGTCAGGAT
>JAQUEY010000236.1 GCA_028684955.1 Eubacteriales bacterium | reverse complement strand
ATGGTTTCGCCAGCTGTCTTCCGCTCGATTTTCAAGCCCCAGTACAAGCGCATATTTGATGCGGCCCACCGCTGTGGCATGGACGTCCGCTTCCACACCGACGGCAAGGTCAATGATATCTTGCCCGACATCATCGAAGTCGGTGCCGATATCCAGGCCACGCTGCCGACCGGCGACAAGCAAAAGATCGAAGACGAAGTCAAGCAACTGGTCGAGAAATGGGCGACCCCCCCAGGGCGGCCTGATCGGTGTCGAATACGGCTGCTTGAACGCGATCGGCGTCACCAAGGAATCCATGCTCTACGCCCTCGATTGTTTCGAGAAATACGGCAAGCTCAGATAAATGCAACCTGAATGATTGACCTAAAAGGAGGTCGTCGCAGACGTAGATTTTGTTCTACTGGCGAGACGGCCTCCTTTTTTGTTTGGGAACGGGATAGATGCGGTTCGATTGGCTACAAAGAGGGTCAGACTTTACGGCAGGTCCGACACCGGTTCCGGCAAGAGGGTCAGACGTCGATTTCCAAGAAGAAGACGGACTTATCCCGCGTCAGTATCAAGATTCCATGGGATGGCTGTGCGGGAAAGCAGTTTGATCGTGCTGGCCCTTGCATCTAGATCTGCATCAATGCTCGATCCAGGTCAGCCAATAGATTGGCCTCGCCTTCGAGTCCGCAGTGGATCCGGATCAGGTTCCGGTTGGCGCCGACCAGTTGTAACCCTTCTGGAGACATTGAGTACAGTGGCATGAGGGCCAGGCTTTCAAAACCTCCCCAGGAACAGCCGATTTTGAACAGCTGCAATTGGTTCAGGAACCGGACCGACTCTTCCAGTGAAGCGTCCAGCTCAAAGCTGAGCAAACCGGTATTGCCGCTTTGCTGGCTGGCCATGAGTTCGTATTCCGGATGGCTGGGCAAGCCTGGATAATAGACCTGGCGGACTTTCGGGTGCTTTTCGAGATAGGATGCGACCGTCATGGCTGTGGCCTGGTGCCGGTGCAAGCGGACATCGAGTGTGCGCATGCCGCGGATGATCAGCCAGGCTTCCATCGGTCCGATCACACCACCATGCCATTCCCGGATTGATTGGCTGATGGTGTCGATTTCCGCAGCCTCTTTGCCAACCAGGACGCCGCCGATCAGGTCGCTATGGCCGCCCAGATATTTCGAGGCGGTGTGCATGACAAAATCGATGCCAAGCTCGATCGGCTTCTGAAACAAGGGTGTACAAAACGTATTGTCGATATAGGTTTTAATGCCATGCTTTTGAGCCAGGCAGGCAACCGCTCGCAGGTTCGTGATTGAAAACACGAAGGTCGAGGGACTTTCGAGCATGATTAGGGCGGTTTCAGGACGAATGCTGGACTCAAATTCAGCCAGCTCAGTGCCGACGTAGGTGACGGTCATCTTCAATTTGGGAATACAGTAATTGTCGAGATAGGCCTTGACCGGACCGTAGGCATTTCTCGAGCAGATGACATGGCTGCCGGCCTGGCAAACGTGGCTGATCACGGTAGTGGTTGCGGCCATGCCGGATGAGAACAGCAGCGCTTTGCCGCCGCGTTCCAGTGCAGCCACTTTCTTTTCGACGATTTGCGCCGTTGGGTTGCCCGTCCGGCCATAGAGAAATTCTCCCTCATTCGTCGCATCAAAAGCAAAATAATCCTCGGCCGTCTTGAAAACATGGAGGGAGGTCATGAAAACGGGAGGAACGACTGCGCCCAAATATTTCTCGTAATCATCGCCAAGATGGCTCAGAATCATTTGATCATCCAGATTATTGTGGTTCATTGGTGAAATTCCTCCGTGAAATGACTTGATCTATTGGCTCAACCTATCAGATAGGTTATACAACTACTCTGAAGATTCATCAAGAAAATTTTCATTAACGGAACAAAAAGCACAAAATAATTCCAGATGATACGGGATATTTATTGCATTTATTCAAATGGCAGCTATAATGATCTCATACCTGTCTGATAACTTAAATGAACAGACAATTAGAAACCAGAACAAAAGCAGGAGGAACAATGCATGAAGAGAATCATCAGTCTCATTTTGGTCGCTGTCATGGCCATCGGTTTGACAGCCTGTTCAGCTGCCAGCCCCACCACCGGAGCCGCGGCTGAAACAACCGCAGCCGCCGCACAGCAGTCTCAAGCCGCTTCAGATACGACGCTGCGTTTCATCGACGTATCCCCTAGCCCCACTCGCCAGACCTATTTTGAAACGACCTTTGCCAAATTCAAAGAAGAAACCGGCATCACAGTCACCTATGAAAGTGTGCCGTGGGACGATGCAGCCAATAAGCTGACTGTCATGGGCACCTCCAACAATTTGCCTGACGTCATGAGCGTCTGGGCTGGCTGGCTGGGCCAGTTTGTTCCGGCCGGCTGGGTCTTGCCGCTGGACGACTATATCAAAGATACTCGCGACACTTATACGCTCACCGTCGACAAGCTGATCTGGGGTGGGGAAGAAGAACGCTTTGGCCATGTCTATACCGTTCCGGATGGCATGATGGTCAAGGGTGTCTATGTCCGTAAAGACTGGGCTGAAGCCGCTGGTTTCAAACTCGAGGACTCCTGGACCTATGATGATTTCTTCAAGCTCGTTGAAACGTTGCGAGACCCGGCCCAGAACCATTATGGCGCATCCTACCGTGGTGCCCGTGGCGCTTTCGATCCGCTCCTGGTCTATCTGCAGACTCAGACCGGTGGCAGAGTGTATGACGACCAGGGCAATATCCTGATCAATAGTCCGGAAGCCATCGCCGCTTTCAAGAAGTGGACCGATGTTTACCTGAAGGATTATGCTCCGAAAGAAGCCGTCAACTGGGGCTTTGTCGAAATGGTCGATAATTTCACCGGCGGACTGACGGGTACCCTGATCAATGACTCCGAAGTTGCAGTCACTTGCCAGGCCAATATGCAGCCGGAGCAATGGACAGTCATGCCGATGCCCAAGAGCACCGTCGATGGCAAGATCTACAATGCGGTCAATTCACCCTATGCCTACTCGATTTCTGAT
>JAQUEY010000235.1 GCA_028684955.1 Eubacteriales bacterium | reverse complement strand
TTCAAGGGCCGTGACAAGGTCTTCCTGTTGTATCTTGCCACCATGATGATTCCGGACCAGGTCACCATTGTTCCCAGGTTCGTCATCATGCAGAGGGTGGGCCTGTACAACACCCATCTTGGCCTGATTGTCATGGGTTCGCTCAGTGTCTACGGTGTTTTCCTGTTGCGCCAGAATATGATTGCCATCCCTGAATCCCTTTCGGAATCGGCGCGCATCGACGGGGCCAACCACTGGCGGATTTTCACCCAGATCATCCTGCCCATCGTCAAGCCTGGCCTGGCCACCCTGGCCATCCTCAAGTTTGTCTGGACCTGGAACGATTACCAGAGCCCCCTGGTCTTTCTCAACAAAGTGGAATTGTTCACGATCCAGCTCGGCATGCGCCAATTCGCATCGGAAGCAGGCATGTATTTCTCCCTGGTCATGGCCGCTGCCGTGTCAGCGATCATCCCCCTGATCATTGTCTTCATCGCCGGGCAGCGCTGGATCATCGAAGGTATTGCTGCAGGTGCCGTCAAAGGATAAGACAGTGATTTGGCCAGTTGCTGTGCATGAGCCTATATGTGTCTAGCAAAAGCACTATTAAGCTAATGAGATAGCAAGAAATGCAAGTATAACATCAAGAATTGATACTCTGCCAAGTCTAATAAAATCTATGATGAATTCAGGTAAAAGCGCTTGGTTTTCGTTCAATCTGCATAAAAAATGAAAACAATAAATCGCTTTTAAAAAAAGGAGGAGACAATGAAACACCTTTCCAAACTCATGGCCCTTGCAATTATTATTGCGATGCTGGGTACCTTGATGCTGGCTGGCTGTGCTTCCCAGAGCACAACCGCAGCGCCTGCTGCCACGACTGCTGCTGCAGCTGGCGAAACAACGGTTGCTTCCAATGAACCTGTCACCATCCGTTTCACTTCCTGGCAGAGCATGTATGCTGACCAGGACAAACTGGTAGCCGCCGAATACCAGAAAACCCATCCCAACGTCACGGTCGAGTTTGAATACTACGGTGACATGAATTCAATGGAATACCTCAAGAAAATCGACCTGATGATCATGGGCGGCGAAGCCATCGACATTGTCATGGCACCCTCACCGGGCGACTATTCCCGTCGTGCCCAGAGCGGATCCTACCTGGCCCTGAATGATCTCCTGGCTGCCGAAGGAAAAGCCTTGACCGATCTCTACGTCATCGACACTCAAGTGGACGGCAAATATTTTGCCATCCCTGCTGACCTGAAATCCTTCTTCGTCATGATCAACAAAGACATGCTCGACAAAGCTGGACTGCCTGTCCCTTCCCTCGACTGGACATGGGATGATTATCGCGAGTACGCCAAGAAAATGACCTCTGGCGAAGGGGCCCAGAAGATCTACGGCTCCTACTATCATACTTGGCCGACCATGAGTATTTTGCCCATGTACAGTTCCAAAGTAGACAATGCCATGCTCAAATCCCTGACTGAAACCACCTTCTCGGATCCGCTGTTTGCCAAAGCGCTGCAGTTCCGCTATGATCTCGAGCAAGTGGATAAATCCTCCACCCCACTTGCCGATGCCAAATCCCTCCAGATGACCTACCGGGCCAAGTTCTTCAACAGCGAAGTCGCCATGATCCCGATCGGATCCTGGATGATCCCGGAAGTCAAAGACGTCTCCAAATACCCCCACACTTTCCAGACCGTCTTCGCTCCGCTGCCGATCTGGCCGGGTGATACCGCCAATCTCGGCATGACCAACACCGCCAACCACTACTATTCCCTCGCCTCGACTTCCAAGAATCAGCAGGCCGCCTATGACTTCCTGCGCTACTACACCACCGAGGGCATGAAAATCCGTGGCGTCAGCATGACTGCTGAAAAAGGCGTTGACAAAATGGTCTATGTTGATCTGATGGTCGGCGCAGACAAGAGCCTGTACGACTATGATTCACTGAAGGCTGTCATGACCAATCCGAATTGGAAAGACAATGTTGAAGCCATGTCACCAGGATATGTCTCAGAGCTGGGCGTCATGGTAGGCGAAGAAGCTGACAAATTCCTGATGGGTCAGCAGGATCTGAACACTACAATTGCCGCCATGACCAAGCGTGGTGACGAAATCATCGCTGCAGCTGCGAAGTAAATATTTAAAATGATTCACATCCATAACTAACAGATCTATGGGATTGCCTGGTCAGAGCCTCAGCAGAGGATTTTGGCCAGGCAGTCCCTTGCCCATTCACTCAGAGCAATTATTGCCATATTTTGGGCAACATCAGAAAGGCTATGCCTTCATTGCCAGAGTCAAAATGAATGTATTAACTGCAAGTGAGGTGCTAAGAAATGCCGATCCTACTTTCTGCTTTTGCCGATGAGGCTGCCCAAGATCTTGAAGGCCAGATTCAGGCCCTGATAACCAACAAGGTGCCGGGGATTGAACTGCGTACCGTTGACTCAGTCAACGTGGCGGACTTCGATTCAACCATGACCGCCCGCGTCAAGACCGCGTTCGACCAAGCGTCATTAAAGGTCCATTGCCTGGCCACACCATTGGGGAAAGTCCAGATCGACAGTCCCCTGGAGTCGGAGCTGGAGCGTCTGAAGCGTCTGAGCCAGACGGCCCATGCCCTGGATTGCCAGCGTCTGAGGATTTTCAGTTTCTATGTCCCTGCCGGTCGTGCAGCTGAGTACCGTGATGAAGTCATGATGCGCCTGGAACGCCTCATCGAAGTGGCCGATGCCGAAGGTGTCCGCATGTTCCATGAGAATGAAAAGGATATCTATGGGGATATCCTCGAGCGTTGTGTGGACATTCACCAGACCTTCCAGAGTAAGCTGGGGGCGATTCTTGACCCAGCCAACTACATCCAGGTCGGTAGTGACCCCCTCCAAGCTTTCAAGGCTCTGGATGCCTGGATTGAGTACCTGCACATCAAGGATTGCCGCCGTTCGGATGGCCACATTGTGGCAGCCGGGAAGGGTGACGGCCAGATCGCCGAGATTCTGAATTTGTTCCTGGCAAATCACAACCGCCAGTCGATCGCCATCGAACC
>JAQUEY010000234.1 GCA_028684955.1 Eubacteriales bacterium | reverse complement strand
GCATCCGTCTGGGCCAGAAATTTGGAGCTGACAGCCGCACCCGGTCACTGATGTTTCCGGTCTGGTTTGCCGAAATCGCCCAGCTGCATGGGTGCGCCTTTTTTGATGCGGCATCGGTTGCCAGTGCCAGCCCGCTCGATGCGATCCATCTCGATACCCAGGGGCACCGGGCTTTGGGCCAAGCGCTGGCCCAGGAAGTGAAGCGGATCCTGGGGGAGTGAACGAACCCGCTGATCAGGCGAGATCGGACATGGATCAGCTATTTATGTCCTGAAAACCACAACAGAAGTCATCATTGCACAGCTGGAAAACGATACACTGGGAACATGCTCGAGACAGATTGGCGGGAGGACAGGATGCGCACTTATAACTTTTCACTTGTTCAGGCAATGCTGGATGACCCGACGCATGAGGAGCACCAGGGCTTGCTGTTGAGCATCAAAAGAGTGCCGGATGAGCCACGGGCGGGATATCCTGATCCGCGTTTTATCGAGCCGCTGCTCGCGCGGCCGACAACCGAACATGCTTTCGCTGCGGCAAATCTGACTGTGGAGCAGATGCGCCGCATGATGGGCTCACCCAATCGCAACCTGAACACGGTCGAAATCTACACCGGTTTTGAAACCCTTTCCGTCGAGGGCCGCACGGTCGGAATCTGGCGCTATTACCCCCGCAAGCCCTTTGACAAAAGGAACCGACCGGCGCTGGTCTTTTTCCATGGCGGCGGCTTTGTGGGTGGCTCGCCTTTTGCGGTCGAGAATTTCTGCCGCCTGGTGGCAGAGCTGGCGGGTGCGGTTGTTTTCAACATCGACTATGCCCTGGCGCCGGAGCACAAGTTCCCCCAGGGCCTCCAGGACTGTTATGCAGCCGTCTGCCATGTGCACGATCATGCGGCTGACTATGGCATCGATCCGGCCAAAATCACAGTCGGGGGCGACAGTGCCGGTGGCAATTTGTCTGCCGCCTGTTGTCTTTTGGACTATGCTTCGGACCGCGCCATCATCAAGGCCCAGTTCCTGATTTATCCGGCCGTTCTGATCGGTACGGCCCGGACCCCGGATTTTGATTGGCGCTTGGCTGATTTCAATCTCTGTGCAGAATACCGGGCCATTCTCGAACCCATCGTGCTCGGCTTTGCCCCCGCAGAAGAAGAAGCGCCGGGTTTTGAAGCGCTGTATACTCAGGTGCCGGAGGAATGCCAAAATCCGCTCGCCAGTCCGCTGCTGGCGCCAGATTTCACCGTTTTCCCCAGGACCCTGATCGCGACGGCTGAGTATGATGGCCTGCGCGTCCAGGGCGAGCTCTTTGGCCGCCGCCTGCAGGCCGCCGGCAACCCGGCCAGGGTGATCCGCTATCATGGCGTCGGCCATGCCTTCATCGATGTCGTCGGCTTGCTGCCCCAGGCGGAGGCTCTCGCCTGTGAAATAGCGGCAGAGCTGAAGCAGGTATGACCACTATGACCCCACTGTGGACCCGGCCCTTTGTCTTTCTCATGTTGCAAAATCTGCTGTTCTGGATCGCGATGAACATGTTCACCACCACCATGCCCGGGTATATCCTGGCAATCGGTGGCACGGCTGCCCAGACAGGCATCCTGGTCGGGCTTTTTTCTTATGCAGCCTTGCTGTTCCGGCCAGTCAGTGGTGTCCTGCTCGACCGCTGGGCGCGGCGGAAAGTTCTTCTGGCAGGCACCATCCTGGCGACGGCAGTGTCCTTTGTCTATCCGTTCCTGTCCTTTCTGACGGGACTGATGATCCTGCGATTCATCCATGGACTGGGCTTTTCGGCCTATAGCACAGCTTCGTCAACCATGGCAGCGGATATTGTACCGGAAAGCCGCATGTCGGAGGGCTTGGGTGTCTTTGCCCTGGCCAATACAGTCAGCATGGCCATGGGCCCATCGATCGGCCTGGCCTTGGTCAGATACGGCTACCAGAGGCTCTTCCTGGTCATCGGAGGCCTGATGGTGGTCAGCCTGGTCCTGGTCTTCTGGATCGATGGTTCGGTCACAAGTCGCTTTCATGACTATCAGGATGAGGCGACCCAGAGTCTGCCTGTTGCGGCAAAGGCTGAAAGTCCCAGGCCACAAAGCCTGCTGGTGGTCGTGCGCGGGATGCTGGAAAAGTCGGCCCTCCGGCCTTCGATCGTGGCTTTTTTCATGCTGATCTCGGTGGGTTCGATCATGGCCTTCCTGCCCTTGTATGGCAAGGACCGCGGCTTCGATCATATCGGGCTGTTTTTCACCGTCTATGCGGGTGCCCTGATTCTGGCGCGCTTCATGACCGGTCGCCTGGCGGATGAACATGGCTCCAATATCGTGTTCATCCCGAGCCTGCTGCTGGCCATCACCTCGACTTTGCTGCTGGCCTTTGCCAGAAGCGAGACCACGCTGCTGCTGGCTGCCGTGTTTTATGGCGCCGGAACGGGACTGGCATTCCCGATCCTGAGTGCCATCCTGATCCGGCTGGCCCCGACGGACCGGCGCGGAGCTGCCAATGCGACCTTCTTTGCCGCCATCGACATCGCCGTGGGCACCGGCAGCATTGCCATGGGGCTGGTCTCGCAATATTGGGGCTATACGGCTTTTTTCCTGATCGCGACGGTCATTTTCCTGATCAGCCTGGTCTTGTACATCTTGCTTTTGGGCCGCCTGGAAGACAAGACGCAGGAACGGACCAGGATCGAATATTGTGAACCGTGTGAATCGAAGACTGAGGCAGACGCGCTCGATTAGGATCAAATCATCCTGGGCTTGCTGGGGGTGCTGATCCCTTTGATTCGCTGGCATTCGACTAGCGCCTGGAGATCCGGTCTGAGCTAAAAAACCTGGCACAGGCAGAAAACCGCGGAATCAGATTTATGAAAAGCTCGGAATGAAATTTGTGAAAAGCTCGGAATAAAATGTGCGAAAACCGCGGAATGCAATTGATTTGACTGTAAGAGGTGGCTGGCCGGCCAGCCTGGGTTTGGATGTCCAATCAGCATCGCTTTTGCCTAAAGCCTATTTGAGAAACGTCATTGAAGAAGATGTCTACCGAGTAGATGGTGTAA
>JAQUEY010000233.1 GCA_028684955.1 Eubacteriales bacterium | reverse complement strand
ACTACATTCTCGAGCAGAAAGCCGTCGGAACTCTTTTTTCGTCTCAATACGCCTGAATCGATCAGGTGCGTCCATTCCGGTCGATCTCGGCAATATAGGGCAGGTTGCGCCCTTTCTCCGCAATGTCCATGCCGTACCCGATCAGCCAGGTCTGGGCGATCTCGAAGCCGCTGTAGGCAAGGGGGACATTGATCAGCTGCTGGTCCGGATTGACGAGCAGGGAGCAGACTTTGACGCTGGCTGCCTGCCGGGCTTTGAGGTTCTGGACCAGATATGCCGTTGTCAGTCCGGTGCGGATGATATCTTCGATCAATAATACCTGCTTGCCCGTAATATCAATATCGAGATCTTTCGTGATCCGGACGATTCCTGTCTGGTTGGTCGTGTTCGGTATCGTGCCAATGGTCATGAAATCCAGTGTCAGTGGCAGATCGATCGCCCGGGACAAATCTGCCATAAAATAGAGGGAGCCTTTGAGTACACCGACCAGGACCAATTCCTGACCGGCGTAATCTTGGCTGATTTGCTGCCCTAAAGCGGATATCCGGTCCTGGATGGCCTGGGATGTGAGCAGGGTTTGCCGGATCCTATAACCGTCGTTGCTGGTTCCTTCGCCCATGAAAAACCTCCCCTGCCCTTTCAATATGTACGATCGATTAAAACAAGCTTACTATCATAACTGGCTGGCGCTACCCATGTGGCTGAAACGCTCGACCAGGGATTGGAAATCCTTTTTATAAACGATCTTGATATGGGTGCCGGGATAGAGCTCCCGGACCCGGCGCAGTTTCTTGTTTTTCTCAGTCACATAGCGCTGGTTCATCGTCGTCAGCTCGAGATAAGTATCAAACTGGACCAGGTAAAAATCTGGTGAAAAGGCCAAGGTGACATTGCCCTCGGCGTCCCATTCGACGGGGAATGTCCGCGGTTCATACTTCCATTCGATCTGGTGCATGTCCAGAATACGGGCAAATTCAGCTTCGGACTTGTTTTTAAAATGGATTTTGCCATTAGGTGACGGAACGGGCTTCTCGATTTTCTCAGGGTGTTCCTGCATGATTTTGCGAATGTTGAGGAGTGCTGTAATCGATTCAGCTGCTTCTGCCACGGACAGGAACCCCGTATTCAGGATCAGGTGGTAGAGTGACTCATCCGCGCAGTCCATACCGAACAAAGTCGAGACGAAGCGGCGATGGCGCCGGTCCGCCTGATCGAGGATCTGGCTGGCGGTGTCTTCTGTGGCATTGAATTGCTGCCTGACCCGTTCCAGGCGGATGTCAGACGGAGCGGTGATCCGGACGTGAACCGCGTCATCATTTTCAGAAAAGATAACCTGTGAGCCAAACCCAAGCAGGATCAGCGGCTTTTCTTCAGCTAACCGATTCAGGCCTCGCTCGAGACGATCGATGTAGGTCTGTCCATCAGGCGCACTGTTCAGGAAGTAACGCGCACTTTCACTCAAGGATTGACGTTCCTGTTCGGTGACCCCTTCGGAAAAAAAGCGCTGGATCAACTGGCTATGATCGAGCAAGTCCCAACCCAGGCGACGAGCCATTTCCTGGGCGATTTCATCACCCAAACTGCCCATTTGCCGGGAAATCGTCAGAATCGGCACGGCGGCATCCCCCTTCGCTGAACCTGATTTCATTATAGCACAGGCTTTCCGGGGTCAACGATTGCCATGCCCGGCAAGACTATTTCTGCATCACATCGTCGCGGTCTGTCCGAGCTCATCCAAGAGCAGGCTGCGAAAGGTGCCGATACCGGTTGACTTGTCCTCGGCCCGCTGCCCTGCACGGACCAGCCCGGCCACAGCGGCCAGCGCTGCAGCAGCCAATTCACAGCGTGAACATCCAACATCAGCCATCAAAGCCGCTCCCGTTGTTGCCGCAATCAGTGTATTGCTCACACAACCCGCTCCTGTGATTCGAGTCAGAGACAGGCAAGATTGCTCATGGGCCAGCTGTTCCGGCCGACCATTGTGCAAAAAAAGGACCCGGTCTCTTTCGCCCGTTTCGACCAGGAAAAGAGCCATGTTTGCAGGGAATGTGGCAAGAAACTGCTGATAAGATGACAATTTTGCCCCAAAAACGGACCGGGTCTGTTTTTGGGCAATGGTCGACCCCACCGGAGGGTTTGGCTTGGTTTTCGCCAGCAGCAGAGTCTTTGGCTTGGATGAGGGCAGCCAATTCGGATTCGTTGCCGCGGATGAACATGCAGCAGGACAGTTGGTTTCTTTCGGCCAGGCTGGCGAAGCCGGACAGGCATTCATGGGCGAACTGCAGGCGTCCTGGATAGGACTGGGCACCGACTGGATCAATCACGACGGGGATCGGACGGGCGGCAGCAATGGGCAGGGAGGCTTTAATAGCAGCAGTAGCCTGGCTGTTGAATGTGCCGAGGTTCCAGACGATGGCGTCGGCCTGGCTTGCCGCAAGGACTGCTTCCTGCGGGTCGAAAGCCATGGTTGGCCGGGCTCCGACGGCATAGGCGGCATTGGCACAATCGTGGAGGGTGACATAGTTGGAAATGTGATGGATCAGGGGGCTATGCCGGCGCACCGGATCGAATCTGGCTGAGATCTCGTCCATCGTGATAGGCGGATCAGGGCTGGGTGACATCTTCAGGAGATGGTCTGCAGTTTGTGTGGGTGTGGGCGGGCAAGGAAATGGCGCGGCGCAGGATGGGCAGGATCAGGGCAGCGATCAGTCCGCCGGCCAGGGTGCTGAGGGCAAAGGGCAGCATGAAGAATGTCGTGCTGGCCGGTGACATCCCGATCAGGTAACGGGCGACGGGGTAGGCCAGCAGGCTGCCGAGCACACCGGTGCCCACCCATTCACCGGCCAGAGCGCCGATGTCCTTGCCAGACAACCGGTACAGCCATCCGGCCAGCAGTGCACCGATCATGCTGCCCGGGAAGGCCAGCAGGGAGCCGACCCCGAAAAAATTGCGCAGCAGGGAGATCAGGAAGGCATTGGCCAGCGCATAGCCGGGGCCGAGCAGAATCGCTCCGAGCACATTGATCAGGTGCTGCAGCGGTGCGCAGCGGCTGGGA
>JAQUEY010000058.1 GCA_028684955.1 Eubacteriales bacterium | reverse complement strand
TCGTGGTTTTTCACCAGCCAGGCATAGCTATTTTTGCCCGCCTGGGCATCTTCAAACATGAACGCCTGGTTATAGGCGCGGAAGACCGCAGGGATCGCAACACCAGACGGACAGGGCAGGCAGTACTCGCAACCGGTGCAGTCGACCTGGATCTTGCTCTGGTACAAGGCCCGGACCCGGTCCACCCTCGCTTCATCTTCAACTGTCAGACAGCCCGGTTTCGTATTGGCAAAAATCCTGAGGTTATCCTGGAGCTGTTCCATCGTGCTGACACCGCTGAGGATGACTTTGACCTCCGGCCTGTTGGCCAGCCAGCGGAACGCCCATTCCACACCGGAACGCTGCACGGGTGCCTCGTCCCAGACCGCCTGGATATCAGCTGGAACATGGGCTGCCAGAGCTCCGCCCCGCAGCGGTTCCATGACCACGACTGCGATGCCACGGGCTGCTGCATAATCCAGGCCAGGCAGCCCAGCCTGATAATCGACATCGAGGATATTGAGCTGGATCTGGCACATGTCCCAGGCATAGCTGTCAATGATCTCCTGAAACAGCGGCAGCTGGTCATGGAACGAGAAAGCCGCATGCCGGATCCGGCCGTCAGCCTTGGCCCGGTCAAGGAAGTCCAGGACCCCCAGGTCACGGACTTTGCCCCACGTGCCCTGGTGCAGGGCATGCAGCAGATAAAAATCAATGTGATCTGTCTGCAGTTTCTCCAGCTGGCGGTTGAGCAGACGGTCAAAATCATCCGCGGTCTTGACTTCCCAGACCGGCAGCTTGGTTGCCAGCATGACCCGCTCGCGATAGCCGTCCTGCAAAGCCTTGCCGACAACCATTTCACTGTTGCCACCATGGTACGGGTAAGCGGTATCGATGTAGCTGACACCCCCATCGATGCCAGTCCGGATCATCCGGATCGCCTCGAGCTCATCGATTAACGCACCGTCTGTCTGGCCAGCTTGCAACGGCAAACGCATGCAGCCAATGCCAAAAACGGATGTTTCCAAATCCAGTTTTTCCCAATGACGGATATCCATATCCATAAGCCTCCTTGAATCGAGCGCTGCCAGTTCAATCGGGTATTCCTTGCCAGTCGCTTGACCGATGATCTACAATGCTATCATACGACTGGAAGTCAGCTTCAAGTCAACCCTTAGCAACGCATTCGTCGGACGATTGGCAGGGATTTATGCGCGGAAGGCTTTTCTACGAAACAGGCCAGCTCAAGTACGAAGGAGAATACAAATTGGGGGCTTCCGGCGCGGTCCCCAATGGCCGCGGCATCAGCTACTATCCGGATGGCCAACGCCATTTCGATGGTATTTTCAATGAGTGGTCGATCGACATTGGCGTCGAGTACTACGCCAATGGGCAGATCAAGTTTGAAGGCATCTTCAACAAACGGCCCCGCGCCTACATCGGTCCCCGCTATTATGCCAGCGGTGTCCTCTACCGCGACGACGGCAGCAAGTGGTTCATCGGCACTTTCAATGTCTTAAAGCGTGGCCCGATCGAATCCCCTGTCGTCAAGTTTCCTGACTGCTTTTACGACGGCATCGAATACACCGAGAATGGACAGCTGATTTTCCACGTCCCCTCGGACTTCATCAATTATGTGTATTGAAAATTTCATGAGGAGGACTCCATGTACATGCTCGGCAGGTTTCTTGGTTATGTCATCGCTTTGGGTTATCTGTTAACGATTCTGAACTATTTCGTCAAATGGTTGAATCGTTCAGTTATGTCCAAGCGTCCTAAAGAGGACACGATGCGCAAGGTCTTTACCCGTTTCATGCGCTTTATTGTCAGCAACCATCGCCTGTTCGCCATCCTCACCACAGTCGCGCTCTTTGCGCATTTCCTGATCCAGTTCCAAGTCTGGGGCTTGTACCCAAGCGGTGCCCTGGCCGGATCACTTCTGCTGGTCCAAGGCAGCCTGGGCGGATTTGGAACTTACATTAAAAAGAAAAAGCCGGGCATTTGGCTGACAGTTCACCGTACGCTGGCCATTCTGCTCGGTTTGGCAATTGTGTTGCACGTGCTGACGGCACGATTCAGCTGAACCTTTTCTCAAGCTCGATTTCAATCCAGTCCGCCTGGGCCTGTGATCCTTGTCGATCATAGGTCTTATTTTCGTTACCTGTGTTTCTTTTCCGAGTGTTTTACTGTGATATACTCACACTCGAAAACGTTTCCAGACTGTTGTCCATCGCAACATCTGTTAGAAAAGGTCTTTGAGGACCCACTTACGGAGCGAGGTATCGATTATGAAAGTCCTAGTCATTGGCTGCACCCATGCCGGCACGGCCGCCATCGTCAACATCACCAAGATGCATCCTGACGCCGATGTCACCGTGTATGAGCGCAACGACAACATTTCCTTCCTGTCCTGTGGCATCGCCCTTTATGTCGGCGGTGTGGTCACAGATGCAGCGGGATTATTCTACAATTCGCCGGAAAACCTGGCTAAATCAGGGGTTGTCACCCGTATGAACCATGATGTCCAGGCGGTTGATATCGCCAGCAAGACCATCCAGGTCAAAAACCTCGAAAACGGTTCGGAATTTTCAGACACCTACGACAAACTCGTCATCACGACCGGTTCCTGGCCGATCACCCCGCGCATCCCCGGCATCGATCAGAAAAACATCTTGCTGTCCAAGAATTACAACCACGCCAAAACCATCATCGAAAAAACCCCTGACGCCAAAAAGGTCGTCGTGGTCGGTGCTGGCTACATCGGCGTCGAACTCGTCGAAGCCTTCCGCGAAAACGGCAAGGAAGTTGTCTTGATTGACGCTCTGCCCAGGGTCCTGAACAAATACCTCGACGCTGAATTCACCAGCGAAGTCGAGCAAACCTTGCAGGAACACCAGATCCAGCTAGCCCTCGGCGAATGCGTCACCGAGTTTGAAGGCCAGGATGGCACTGTCACCGCTGTCAAGACCGACAAAGGCCGCTATGAAGCGGACCTGGTCATCCTGTGCATCGGGTTTCGCCCCAATACCGCCCTGTTCAAAGACCAGCTCGACAGGCTGCCCAATGGCGCCATTATTGTTGACGACTACATGCACACCAGCCATCCGGATGTGCTTGCTGGTGGTGACTGCTGCGCCGTCCGCTACAATCCGTCTGGCAAAACCGAATACATCCCGCTCGCAACCAATGCAGTCCGCATGGGTGTCCTGATCGCGAGAAACCTCAAGGAGAAAACCCTTGCCCATCGCGGCACTCAGGGCACCTCAGGTATCCGGATCTTTGATCTCAACATCGCCGCCACAGGCATGACTGAGCAATCGGCCAAGGATGCCGGGCTCGACGTCGCCACAACAACGGTCATCGAGAACGAACGTCCGGAGTTCATGCCCACTTACAACCAGCTGCGCCTGAAAGTTGTCTACGAAAAAAGCAGCCGCCGCATCCTTGGCGCCCAAGTCCTGTCCAAGGCCGACCTGACCCAGTCGATGAATGCCGTCTCCGTGGCCATCCAAAGCAAGCTGACCATCGACGACCTCGCCCTGATGGACTTCTTCTTCCAGCCCCACTACAACAAACCTTGGAACTGGCTCAACGCCGCAGGACTCGCTGCCTTGTAAGCCAGAACCATCTGTTCAGTTACCCTGGTTCTAGAGCATCAGTAATAAGAAAGACTCCGGCCTTGACCCTTTATGGGTATCGGCGGAGTCTTTTATGTTGTTTTGTACTATGGCCAAGTCATTTCATAGCAATACTGTATCTATCGTGTATATATTGACATTTCGACCCTTTACAATGAAATCATTACAGTATGTCAAATCTGCTCAGCGTCAGGCCGTCACTTAAAAGACGGCTTTTTTGCGGCACTTAGCGGCCACGACCGCCCACGCCACGGTTGGCAGAACGAGCAGAGCTATTGCCACGAGTCGCACTGTCATTGCCGTTTTGAGCAAGTGCACCTGTACCGGCCGTTCCACCCAGGCCAACCCGTTCGTCGAGACGTTCAAAAGCAGCAAGGTGGTTTTCCGAACCTTTCATCAGGTTTTCGAAGACAAAACGGATGTCATCAGGCAGTTCCTGGGCGAGGAATTTTTCATACATGCCAATGTTCAGCACTTCAGCAGTCACCCCGATGGCATAGGTTTCGGCGAGCGTAGCTGGCAGTTCAAATCCTGCTGGATCGGGCTGGGCCGGGACAGCGACATCGTAGGCATCGAGCAAAGGCATCAGGGCTGCGATGTGCTTGTCTTCCGCTTTTTCAATGTTGCTGTAAACACGCACGGTGCCAAATTCATCCTGGATCGCAGCATATTCGGCTTTGGCATTGAATTCATCCTGGATCGCATAGGTCAGCATGTCTTCGATGGTGTAGGAGGTATCGGCATCAGCTGCGGCTGCGCCAGTCAATTCTTCAGCGGAGACCGCCATGCCAAAGGCACCGGTCAGGGCAAGGCTCAGGGTTAAGGCAGTGGTTATCTTAGCAAACTGTTTCATGGTTATGACTCCTTTCAAGGCTGGTCTGGTATCCAGAGCCGGCCGATCCGTACATCTGTTGTGCGAGATCTTATGGTCTTAGATTAGCCCTCAATTGTCAGGACTTTGTGTGCGAATCTGAAAATTTTTGTGTGGAAGATGCGCACACGATGACTGGTTTCCAATGGATCAACCAAAGCCACGCAAAGCGCAGAAGAGTCTTTCGTGCTACACTTGAAGCAGCAGGGCCAGGAGCCGTTGGTTGGCCAGGTCTGCCAGATATGGATTTGCGGAGGAAGCACGTGCGGCACGAGGCCTGGTACAGACTCGATAATGTGGCCAAGATTTACCCGGTCCTGGCGCGTTCGCGCCATCTGACGATGTTCCGCCTGTCTGCCACCCTGACCATCCCGGTTGATCCAGATCTCTTACAACAAGCCTTCGACCAGACCCTGGATCGACTGCCTTTTTTTGCGGTCCGTTTGCGTCGTGGTCTGTTCTGGTACTATTTCGAAGCCAATCCGCACCCGGCCCGGATCGAACCCGATGTTCGCCAGCCCCTGCGCCCCTTGCTGCCAGGAGAACACGATGGCTACCTGCTCTCTGTCCGCTATACGGACCGCCGGATCGCCGTCGATTTTTTCCACGCCTTGACCGATGGCACCGGTGGCAGTGTTTTCTTGAAAACACTGGTCGCCTGTTACCTGAATCTGGCCTGTCATCCAGTCCAGCCTGACCCGACCCATGGCATTCTGGACTGCCACGCCGAATTTGATCCAGCGGAGATGGAGGATGCCTACAAACGCCATGCGCGGTTCCATAAAGCCCATCGCCCAAGCCTGTCGCGGGCTTTCCAGCTCCAGGGCACCCTGAAACCCGGCCATCATTTCCAGATCATCAGTGGGAGCATGCCAGTCGAAGCCCTGAGCCACGTCGCCCGGGCCCACAAGGTTTCGGTCACGGAATTGCTGGTTGGCGTTGCGATGTTCCAGATCTACCGGCTCCAGCAAAAGGGTGGATTTAAAATCGATGCTCCAGTCCGGATCTCGGTGCCCATCAACATGCGGCGCTTCTTCCCCAGCCAGACTTTGCGCAATTTCTTTCTCTATGCCATGCCCGGGATCGAGCCTGCCTATGGCGACTATACATTTAACGAAATCCTGCAGACCGTGCACCATTTCATGCGCTACACGGTCAATGAAAAATATCTCAATGCCATGATGGCGGCCAATGTCATGCCGGAAAACAACTGGCTGATCCGGATGAGTCCGCTGATTTTGAAAAATGCGATCATGCGCCTGGTTTATTCAGCCTCCGGGGAAGCCAGTTTTTCTGCCACTTTTTCCAACCTGGGTGTGCAGAATCTGCCGCCAGACTTGGCCAAATGGATCGAACAGCTGGATTTCCTGCTCGGGCCTTCCCGTTGCACACCGGTCAATGGTGCGGTGGTCAGCTGCAACGGCCAGGTCGTGGTCAACCTGACCAGCACAATCGTCGAAACCGATTTCGAGCGCGAATTTTTCCGCCATCTGGTCCGGCTGGGAGTTCCCGTGCGGATCGCCAGCAACCTCAACTAGAACAATTTGGAGATACAGCCAGGAGGAACCCATGTCCTATTGTGTCAATTGCGGCGTTGAACTGGCGCCATCAGAAAAACAGTGTCCCCTCTGCGGCACGGAGGTCATCAATCCTGCTCAACCGGTGCCAGAAAACCCCTGGCAGCCCTATCCACACCGGGACGATCCGGTTATCGCCCAGATCAATCGCCGCTTTATTGCTGCAATGTTCACCATCGCACTGGCTTTCCCGATGGCCATTTGCCTGGCGATCGACTACACCTATTCCGGCCAGTTCAGCTGGAGTCTTTACGTGGCCGGCGCTCTGACGATGATCTGGTGCTGGTTGGCCCCGGGTTTTCTCTCCAAGAAAACCCGTTTTCTGCCGGTGATGCTGCCGATCAGCTGCAGCCTGCTGGGCTTTCTCTATCTGGTCGAGTATCTGACAGCACCCGCTGCACGATGGTTTGTTCCTCTTGCCATGCCGCTGGTTTTGCTCTTGACTGTTCTGGCCAGCACCGTTACGATCCTGGCCCGGCGGGCCATCATCCGTGGATTTGCCATACCAGCAGCCATTCTGGTCGCCGCTGGACTGATGGCTGCTGGCACAGATCTTCTGATCACTTTGCTGCGCGAAGAGCGCTGGCTACTGACCTGGTCCTGGTTTGTGCTCCTGCCCAGTCTGGCTGCAGCAGCCATTTTCCTGCTCATCGCCCGCCGGCAAAAGGTGCGGACCGAAATCTTGAAACGATTGCACATCTGACAAGGAGTCTATGATGCCTAAGCGCTTCCCACTCTTCCCTCTCACCCAAGCGACCCGTTTCCGGATCGGCGGCAGTCTGGCTGAAGGCCTGCAGGCTTTGCTGAAAAGCCGCGCCGAAGGCGCTTATCAGGTCATGTCCGTCTGGAGTCCGGAAGAAATCGAACAGCAGCCAGCCCGGGGACGGGTCAAGCTGTATTATTTCCCCGCTGATCCCCGTAAGCCCTTCGCACTGGTCTGCCCGGGAGGTGCCTACGCCGGTGTTGCACGTGTCCGGGAAGGGTTCCCGACAGCTGCAGCCCTGAACCAGGCCGGATATCCCGCGTTCGTCCTGGTCTACCGGACTGGCCTTGCCGCCCGCCATCCTGCACCATTGGATGACGTCGCCCAAACCATTCGCCTGATCCGGCGGCAGGCAAACACACTCGGTCTTGAAAACCTGGACTACTCGGTCTGGGGGTACTCTGCAGGTGGACATCTCGCCTTGAGCTGGGGAACAACCCATCTCGGAGCACCGGCCTATCACCTGCCCAGGCCATCGGCCATCATCGCAGCCTATCCCGTCGTCAATATGGGCGAGCATGCTCACGTCTTGAGCCAGCGCTTGCTTCTGGGTTTAAATCCCAGCGCCGAGATGATCGAAGCCCACTCGATCGAACAGCAGATCACGCCTGATTACCCGCCCACCTATGTCTGGCATTGCACAGAAGATCCCGTCGTTTCCATCATCAACAGCGATCGGCTGGTCGATGCCCTCGACCAGGCGTGTATCCCCTGCCAATACAAAATCGTCCCCGGGGTTGCGCACGGCTGGGGGATCGGCCACGGAACCGCAGCCGAAGGCTGGTTTGACGAAGCGCTGGCATTTTGGCAAAAAAGGAATCCCGTTCAAATTTGAAAAGGAGCCGCCTCAAAACCTTTCGCTTCGAGGCAGGCCCCTTCAATATCCGGACAAGGTCTGTTTTTATTTCGCGTTGTCGATTGCTGATTGAAGCGCAGCTTCAACCTCAGTCGCGACACCCGTTAGGCCGGCGTTATCGATCAAACCTATAAGCGCACTCGGTTTGGGCAGGGCCAGATGAACCTCACCGGCCTTTTCAAAAACGACCATTTTGCAGGGCAGGAAAGCACCCACCTCGTGCGGCACTGGTGTGCCAATTTTAGGACGGCATCCCTTTTCTAATCACCGGTTACGGCCTGTTTCAAAATCTCCTGCTATACTTGGATCCGATACAAGGGAGGTTCTGTCTATGAAACCGATTGTCCCGTATTTGTGGTTTGACCACCAGGCCGAAGCGGCGGTGGATCTTTATACACATACCTTTCTGCATTCACATGTGGTGTCGAACCGTTTGTACACGACATCCGGTGCTGAGGTCTCAGGCCGGCCGGATGGTTCGCTCCTTTCCATCGAGTTTGTGATCGCAGGGCAGCCAATGGTTGCGCTCAATGGTGGCCCCGTCTACCCGTTCACGCCGGCAAATTCCTTTTACGTCCATTGCCCTTTCGCAGAGGAAGTCGACCGGATCTACGAAAAACTGTCTGCTGGCGGTGAGGTCCTGATGGAGCTGGGCACATACCCATTCAGCCCGCGTTTTGCCTGGGTCCGAGATCCATTTGGCATCAACTGGCAAATCATGCAGTCGGACCATCCAGCCCAAATTGTACCGGGTTTTCTGTTCACCGGATCCCGTATCGGGCAGGCCGAATCCGCCATTCAGCATTACGTCACCACAATTCCCAATTCTAATCTGCAGATTATGGAAAAAAGTCCTGACGGTTTGGTCCAGTATGCATCATTCACACTCAATGGTCAGGCATTCGCTGCCACAGAGAGCAGTTTCGACCATGGCTTTGACTTTTCGCCAGCAATCTCTTTTCTGCTCAGCTGTGAAACGGAGGACGAGTTTGAGTCCATCTGGTCTTCCTTGACCGATGAAACAACCGATCCCCAGTGCGGCTGGGTCACAGACCGGTTCGGCATCACCTGGCAGATCGTGCCCGAAGCCTTGTTTGCCTTGATCAACAGCGACGACGAGATTCGCAGTGAGCGGGTGCTCAAGGCCCTGTACCCGATGAAAAAAATCAACTTGGCTGTTTTAAAACAGGCCTTTCATGGGAACGGACTCTGATGGAGAATAGAAACAGGAATAAGCAATCCACCACCATCAAGCCCAAGACCATTCGCTGGGGCATCATCGGATGTGGCGCTGTCACAGAGGTCAAGAGCGGCCCCGCTTTGCAGAAAGCGGATCATTCTGAGCTGGTCGCTATCATGCGCAGAAATGGCGACCTGGCACGTGATTATGCCGAACGCCATGGCGTATCGCACTGGTATAACCAGGCCGAAGCCTTGATCCACGATCCGGATGTTGACGCCATTTACATCGCAACGCCGCCTGCATTCCACAAACCTTATGCGCTGCAAGTGGCTGCAGCTGGCAAACCGGTCTATGTCGAAAAGCCGATGGCCTTGAATGGGCCTGAATGTGACGGCATGGTCGAGGCCTGCCAAGCGGCTCATGTGCCCCTTTTTGTGGCCTATTACCGGCGGGCTTTGCCCCGGTTCCTGAAAATCAAGGAACTGCTTGATTCCGGCGCCATCGGCGAAGTCCGCCTCGTGACGACCCTCTATTTACGCCCTGCATTGAGTGGCGAACAACGCGATCCACAGCACAACTGGCGCATTAACCCCCAGCTTTCGGGGGGCGGCCTTCTGCTCGATGTCGGCAGCCACGCGCTGGACATCCTGGATTTTCTGCTCGGCCCCGTGCGCAGCGTGCAAGGCCAGGCCAGCAGCCTGGGCCACCTGTATCCGGCGGAAGATACTGTGACAGGACTATTCACCTATGAATCGGGTGTCCACGGGATTGCGAGCTGGTGTTTTTCAGCAGCCACAGCAGAGGATCGCAATGAAATCATTGGCAGCCAGGGGAAAATCAGCTTCTCAACTTTTGGCGATGATCCACTTGTCTTATCCACCGCACAGGGTAGCCAGACCTTCGATATCAAAAATCCCCGGCATATTCAGCAGCCCCTGATCCAGAGCATCGTGAATGAGTTGAACGGTGGCCCGCCTTGTCCCAGCACCGGTGAAACAGCTGCGCGCACCAGCCGGGTCATGGATGCGCTGGTTAAGGATTTCTACGCCAGCAAATAAAAAAACGGGCCGCTTGATCAGAGCGGCCCATCTGGGCTTGGTGGCGAACCAGGATCAGGCAGTGTCTATTGCCACCAACCCGGAGCGAGGTATAAAAAGAGCTCCAGCGAACCTGTCAGATTTCTCATATCACGTCGTGTACCCTTTGTGCGAGCCTTGGCCTGATAGTTGTTATACGTCGTTTTGATTGACTCAGTTGCCCATCTGGCTTCTTTTTAATCATCACTGATCGTACTCTTTAGATCAGGTTGTGACTTGTAAATACTTCCGTATTCCCTGAATCACTTTTCGCGTTCCAAATCTTTCGATCTGGCGGTACTCCGTTGGGTGAGAGTCTTCTTTGGAATTCCCTGGAGCTTGATTTAATTATAGCACTCTGCAGCAAATTGTCAAACCGGTTTTATGAATATTGCGTAAACTCGTCATGAATAATCTGGGGCACTCGGATCGACATCCACAAGCCTTTCACGTCCTGTGTGGGATATTCAGGAATGCTCCTGAACCCTTGGTGCAGTCCTAGTTTGGCGCAGACAGCGAGGGCCAGGGCATCCAGCACGTCTGTTGTCAGACGATTGAGGTGGGGATTTGCCTTAGCCTGGGCTAGAACGTCCTGTGTCCGAGGTTCACAAGCCAAGAGTAGATCGATCCGTTCCTGCTGGCCACTGGCCGTGTGTTTGCTTGCCAGGGGCGTGAAAGATCGGCCTTGGCCTTTCAGGTAGGCAAAGCAAAGCTCAGGGTGGCTTTCCCAGATTTTTCCGCGGGCTTGCGGCAAGACTTCCAAAAAGTCGTCCACCTCACGGATGGCAGCACACAGAGCATAGGACTGGCGGCTCAGACCCCGGCCCAGAATGTCCCGATTGACTGCATTGGCCGCAGCGTAATCATTGGCATGGGTGGCTTGTCGGCAGGGCACAGAGAACAAAGTGGCGGTCCGGCCGGGTAAAAGCAGTCGTGCTTCTGGTTCAGGCCGACAGTCAGCCGGACCTGACGGCAAGCCAATCGGCATGTCCAGAAGCAATAAGTCCGATGACTGACCCCGCGCCCAGACTTCGGCAATCGACTGCGACCAACTGACATCAGCGAGTCGGTCCGTCAGACACACCGATACCCAGCCCGTCCGGCAACCATCCACGCCAACCACCTGCCAGGCAGGACGCACGTGTTCGAGATCTGAAAACAGATCCAGGAACTCCATCTCGACCGATGAAAAATCACGCTGGGAAAAGTCGTGATCCCGCTCAACGACAGGTGGTTTTGCAAAAAACTGGATGCCGCGCAAGGCCATGAATTCGTGGTGCAGCAAGGCGTCATCAATCGCCCGGATTTGTGCTTTTTCCTGCCCACTGAGATCCGAAAGGCCGAATTTGGCATAGATCAAACCCTGCAGGGCAGCTTCGACAACCACATAGCCGCCAAGCTGTTTTTTGACCGGCCGGGTCAGGTCTGACAGATAGCTCTCGCTGGCATCATGGAGCAGGCAAGCCAGCTGGACCCGCTGTGAGCAGGCTCTGGCCCGCGCCTCGAGGCAGCAGTTGACTGAATGCTGCGCAATCGAATAAAACGTGCGGATATGTCCATTTGCACGTGTCATCAAGGAAAGTGCATGGGCGATGTCCACGATTTGGATATCGGAATAACTCGCCTGGAACGGATTGAACCGGATGCCGGAAATTGTCAGGATTTCATGCGCCATTGGACATACCTCATTGCTTGTCCTCGGGATTTTGCAGACAACTGGTCTCCCGGATCACCAGTTCGACTGGCAGAACCCTGGTCTTTTGCGGCTGGGCCTGGCCTTCGACCAGATCCGCCACTATGGCAGCAGCCATCGTGCCGATCGCCGTGATGGGCTGGCCGATTGTAGTCAAGGCCGGGGTCATCAACTGGCTTAAATAGATGTTGTCAAATCCGACAACCTGGATCTGGTCCGGTATCGGAACTTTCTGAGCGGCCAGGACTTTGACCACTGACAGGGCGACAACATCGTTGGCAGCCAGGATGCCATCCACATCTGGAAATTGCCTGAGCAGGCTGTCTGTTTTCAAAAGGCCATCGGCAAAATCAAAATCACAATCAACTTCTTGTGGCACCAGACCCTTTTCGCGGCAGACATCGCGGTAGCCCTGCAAACGCTTGGCTGCCGAGGTGTATTTCTGTGGCCCGCACATCATCACGATGTTTTGGCAGCCGCAATCGACCAGGTGTTCGGTCGCCAGGCGCCCGCCCTGGTAATGGTCAGCCCGTACGCTGTAGGCAGCTGTCTCCTGGCTCGGCGCCCGGTCCAGAATGACCATGGGAATGGGGCACGCTTTGATCAGGGCATCCATGTCTTCGTGCGTGGTTGTGATGATAATGCCATCGGCATTCATCCGCTCCAACATGTCAATGTAGGCCTCTTCTTTGGCCGGATCCTCATCCGAGTTGCACAGGATCAGCTTGTACCCACGCCGGAATGATTCGTCTTCGATCGCCCGGGCCAGTTCGGTGAAAAAGGGGTTGGCAATTGTAGGCACGATGCACCCTATGATGCGTGAGGAGCGCTTGCTCAGGGAGCGGGCGACTTCATTGGGCCGGTAGCCTGTTTCCCGGATCACTTTGAGCACGCGCGCCTCGGTCTGCGGATCGACAGCTGCTGTACCGTTAAGCACACGCGAGACAGTCGCTGGTGAGACATGAGCCTGGCGGGCAATTTCCCTGATGGTAGCCATGGGCTGTCGTGCTCCTTTTCCGGGATGGATTGAAACCGTTTTCAATCTCCATTGTGTCTGGCCTGATAGCCAGCTGTCAATTCAAACCGCAAAAAATGTCTGTTCCATGCAAAAAGCGTCCGGCAGTACCGGACGCTCTTTTGGGGGCTCAGGAAGCCAGAGGACTTCTTTGGAACGGATTATTTGGTCAC
>JAQUEY010000232.1 GCA_028684955.1 Eubacteriales bacterium | reverse complement strand
GAGATGACTCGTCCATTTTAGCCAGCCAGTCTGTGGCCTGCTGCTGGTCAAATCGTGTGTTCACGGATGGCAGGTCGAGTTCCGTGAGGCGCTGGGTGGCCGGGGTCAGCCAAGCGACATCCGGGAAAGATCGCACCAGCATCGATTTGAAATGGATCTGTTCGTCCCAGCCGAGGAGCCCAAGCGGGGACAAGATGATCATCAGGGCGCCGAGGCTGGCGCCAAGCAGGAGAAACCAGCGCGTCGGAGTCGCGAAAAAGGGCAGCGAACCATTGAGCAGCAGGCCGAACAAGAACAATCCTGCTGCCAGGAGGATGAGTCTCTGGGGATGGATGGCCACCGAGCGGTCGAGCGTGACCGCATCCAGGATAAAACCTGCATCTGGAACCACCAGTGTCACCTGATCGACAGCTGCATCAACCACGGTGGCGGCTTGGTCCAGGTCGTGCGGGGCCTTGTCTGCGATCAAACGATCCGCTTCAGGTGCACTGTCTCCGGACTTGCTGGCAAGAGTAGATCCGGCGATGCGGATGTAGATGTCGGCATCCGTCGCGCTCTGGTAGGAAAGGATCACCTGGCGAATCTTGCCACCCGGGATGGCCAGCTCGATGGTGGCCTGGTCTGCAATCGAACGCAGGCGGCCGTTTTCCAATGCAAATCCCTGGCTGGCAGGATAGAGGGTCTCGGCTGAGCGGGTGACGAATGGCTGAATGGACTCGTCAGGGCCTGATGAGCCAGAAAATGCGAATCGGTTGAAAAAAAACCGCTCGATGCCAAAGGCCAGCAGGACCGAGAGGGCCAGTACCATGCCGATGCGCAGGATGCTCCGCCACATGAGAATCAGTCCTCGCTGTGGCGCCGGTTTTTCAGGTGGCGGTCGATTTCCCGGCTGGCCTGCTTTTTCGCCTCGTCTTCCCGCTTGTCATAGATCTTCTTGCCCCTGGCGATGCCGATTTCGACTTTGACCCGGCCATGTTTGAAATAGAGCTTGGTCGGCACGAGGGTCAGGCCTTCGGTGCGGGATTGGCCGTACAGGCGCAGGATCTCGTTTTTGTGCATCAGGAGGCGGCGAGTGCGCATCGGATCCTTGTTGAATCGGTTGCCCTGTTCATAGGGGCTGATGTGCATGGCATAGAGCCAGAGTTCGCCGTTGACGACGGCAGCGTAGCTGTCACCCATGTTGACGCGTCCCTGGCGCAAAGATTTGACCTCAGTGCCGGTCAATTCGATGCCGGCCTCGAGCCGTTCGAGGATGTGATAGTCGTGGTAGGCCTTGCGGTTTTCCACGATCAGCTTGGTTCCGGATGTTGATTTATTTTTTTCCATATTCTTGCATTACCTGTTACATGCTTTCCCAATATTTATCAATTTATACACACTATCCACAGAGTTATCCACATTCCAGGCCGGATTTTCAAGAAGCAAAGGGCCGTTTTTCAGGCCTGAGCAGCTTCGCCTGCGTGCTTTTCCACAGTGTCACTAAATCGAAATTCACATTTTTCATACAGAACTGTCAAGCGCAATGCACAGATACGGATGGGACGAAATTGTTTCTTTTGTGCACGATGCTGCGTATTCGGTGTCGTTCAGGATAGTTCGAGGGTGGCAGTCGCGTTGAGGTCAAGGGTGTCACGCCGGCCGTTCTGATAGGCGTAGTAGCCGGCAGAAGCGATCATGGCGGCGTTGTCGGTGCAAAACTCAAAAGGGGGGCAGAGAAAGTCCAGTCCAGCGGCACTGGCCCGTTGGCTGAGCGTGTCACGCAGGCAGCGGTTGGCTGAGACACCACCGGCGACCGCAAGCCTTTTGAGGCCATGGGCCTTGGCTGCGGCGATGGCATGGTTGGCCAGATAGTCGACGATGGCCTGCTGGTAGCTGGCGGCAAAGTCGGCCTGCGAGACTGGTCCAGACCAGATCGTGTCCGGCTCGTCGTTGCCTGCTGACTGGCCTGCAGTCTTGGCTGCTGACTGACCCGCGGCCTGGCGCAGGCGGTTGAGCTGGTTCAGGGCCGCGGTTTTGAGGCCGCTGAAGGAGAAGTCGAGGCTGTCAGGGAAATGGGTCCGCGGGAAAGTCACGGCTTGAGGGTTGCCGCCGATTGCCGCTTGCTCCAGCAGAGGGCCGCCGGGATAGCCGAGTCCGAAGGCCCGGGCGATTTTGTCAAAGGCTTCGCCGGCAGCGTCATCGCGCGTCCGGGCGACGACTTCGAACTGTTCGTAGTCGTGGACGACGACGAGGTGGCTGTGCGCACCGGAGACAACGAGACAGAGGAACGGCGGCTCCCAGGCGGGGTCAGCCAGGTAGTTGGCTGCGATGTGGCCGGCGATGTGATGGACCCCGACCAGCGGTTTGCCAGTGGCGGCGGAGAGGCCTTTGGCAGCGGACAGGCCAACCAGCAGGGCACCGACCAGACCGGGTCCGTAGGTCACGGCAATGGCGTCGATGTCGGCGAGCGTGGTGCCGGCCTGGGCCAGGGCCTGGTCGATCACGGGCAGGATGGCTTCGACATGCATGCGCGAGGCGATCTCGGGCACGACACCGCCATATTGCTGGTGTACGGCAGCCTGAGTGGCGATAATGTTGGACCGGATCTCGCGGCCGTTGGCGACGACGGCGGCGGCTGTTTCATCGCAGGATGACTCGATGCCGAGGATCAGGCAGGGCTTTTCCATCAGAACACCAGGTGGGTCCAGCTCTGGTCGATCAGGACCAGGGTGCCGAGGACGATGACATAGGCCGCACTGATCAAAAAGCCTTTGTCATTGAGTTTTTTAATCATGAAGTTCATCGCCAGGTAGCCCGAAATGGCTGCTGCAAGGATACCCAGGAGCATGTTGACGATGCCGATGTCACCCAATACAGGAGAGTCGGCTTTGACGATGTCCACGAGGTCGAGCAGGAAGCTGCCCAGGATCGCCGGTACCGACATCAAAAACGAGAAACGGATCGCTTTCTTGCGGTTGACACCGGCCAGAAGCATGGCGGCAATCGTCGAACCGGAGCGTGAGATCGCCGGGGCGATCGCCACGGCCTGGCCGAGACCGGCATAAAGCGCTTCTTTGTAGCCAATGCCTTTCTCGGTTTCCTCTTTCG